>PLDF01000154.1 GCA_003135055.1 Bryobacterales bacterium
CGTGTTTTGGACAGCAGTGATTCTCAATAGCAGCATGCTGAGCTGACATACAGTACTTATGATTGCCGACGTACTATAAGTACTATCTTAGATCATACTCCGAGGACTTGCAAGAGAAAGTTATATATAAGTGCTGTCTCTGGTAACTATCTACAGGTAACTATCTATAGATAGCATTAATTAGGGCTTCCTCAGCAGAATCTGTGGGGTGATTCTGGTTCTGGGAGTCGTCCCAAGTTGTGATAAAGGGCAATTTCCATGGCATCGAAGGTACGAAAGCCGTAGGATCGTCTGGTAACCACTCGGATTTTGTTGTTGAGACCCTCGACGGCGCCATTGGAGATTTCTCCTTTGGCCCGAAACCAATTCAGTATCAGTGGCTCATGGGCGCGTAGCATACGGGCAACCTTTTTCATCGGCTCCAGGCGGCTACGCATCGCGCGGAAGCACCAGTAGTCGAGAAAACCGCCGGCCCACATCTCGGATTTGTATTTCCAAAAATGGGAGAAGGTCTCCTTCAAGTCCCAGGCCCGTGCGGTGGCCAGTTTGCTGACGAGCAGGGCATTCAGCTTTTGCCGGGCTCGCCCGCGCACCCGGCTGCCGCGGCGTAGTAGGGGCCAGCGCATGTGCTTGAGCCGCTGTGCTGCTTTCTTGCTTTCGGCCCCCAGGCGTGTGCTTTCGGCGCGGCGCACCTGATCCACCGCCTGATTCAAATGGCTCGTGATATGGAATCGGTCCAGCACGTGTAAAGCCTGACCGGCCTCGGCTGCGATGACTTTCAAGTAGGGCTTCCACATGTCACTGCACACAAAGCGCAACCCTTTGACGACCTCCGGCCCCAGTGCCTTCAGGCCTCGCCGCAGCGTAGCCTGCGAACGCCGGCGTCCCACCCACAGCAAACGCCGGCAGCCCGCGTCGATTTGGTAGATCACAGTCAAGAAGTTGTCCGCCTTCAAGCCGCGTCCCCAATGGATTTCATCCACGCCGATGGATTCGACGCCGCGCAGTTGGCGGTGCGCCAAGCCCCACTCGACAAACCACTCCACCGACCGATACACCGCTTCCCAACTGGTCTGGAACGTTTGCGCCGTTTCCCGCCAACTCAACCGTCGCGCCCAGCGTGCTAAGAATCCCATCATGGCGCAGGTCACCGGGCGTTTGCCGTCGCTCCACGGAATGTGCTCGACTACGATCCCATGCTCGCCACACTCCACTCGCCGCGGCGCGTAGCAAAAGTAGGTGGCGATTCCCCATAAAGGCACGAAGAGCCAGCGCCGCTGCGGCAAGCAGTCATAGCCCGGCGCCGGTTTTCGACAACGCGAACAGCGCCTGCGTATGCCGGCATGCGGCTCTACGGTGATCTCGATCGACTGCGGCCCCTCAGGGCTGCCCAGCATTCGGACCTCTTGGTATACAAACCCTACGAAACGTTGCACCTGATTCAAGATGGTCTTAACCTGTAGTTGAATGGCTGATCTCCTCTTCGGTCGATAAGTCTCGGTCTCTTCAACTGCAGATTAATCCAACCCGCTGGAGATCAGCTATTCTCCTTCGCCGCCGGTCGTGCCCGCCGGCCCCAGGTCGGGCAAGCTCTGTACAGCCTCCTTGTGACAACGTCCCGCGGCCCGACCCGCGGGAGGCGCAGAATGTTTCTTGCTTTCCTTCTTAGAAAGGTTTTGTTTTAGTTCTTAGAGAGAGGGGCGAAGCCCCCTTCTGGTGCTACCGATTTACCAGCGAATTCGAGAAGATCCCCCAATCCTACCCATAAATAGTGCTATAGAGCCTTCTTGAATTGCCTCGTCTGTCGTCTCAGAGAATCGGATCGCTGGCTGGGCCATGTGAAAACGCCCCTCACTTATAAGGCAATGGCGGAGGAGATCTGGGACGAAGATAATCGCAAAATCGACGGTGCATCCCAAATGGGATGCAGAGGGATCGAAGTGCATCCCACATTAACCTCAACTGGAGCAACGAGAAAACACTCCAAAAACCCAACGACGCATCCCAACCTTATGTTCCACTACCGGGTTTTGGCTGTCTGAGAGGGGTCTTTGCTGTCCGTGGTTGTTGCAATCTGTTGCGCTTTGTTCACAAACTGTTGCACTCCTCTGTGGGCGGCGAGAAAAGTTGCAGATTGTTCACAAAGTGTTCACAAAGTGTTGCACACTGCCAAAAAAGCTGCGAATGAGCGTCCCGACTGATCCTCGCCATTGCCTATATATATGAGGGAGCAATTCGGGCGATGTCTATGAGCACAACTTCACAACCCCGCCGAAGAAGATCAAGATCGGACCTAGTTCACTTGCGTTCCCTTCCCTCGGCCCAGCCCGCTACCAAGATAGGGCAAGTGACCTGGGCCTGGGGAGAGATTGAAGCCGGCTTGGCTGCGGGAATGAAGCTCAAAGAGGTCTGGGAGGCTGCGAGAAAGGATGGGATCGATACGTCGTACGCGCAATTTCGCGTCTACATCTCCCGGCTCCGACTCCGCCGCCAACGATCCAGTATCGCGCCGTTCCCGCCGCCAGCAGTAGGCAACGGAGCGTCCAGCCATACAGACTTGCCACAACCCGATCCGTTCAGCAATCTTCGGGAGCATCGGGAGAAAAAGAAGAAAGACGCGGGATTCGAATACGATCCCTTCTCGATTAACAGGAACCTGATCGATTGACTATCGATCAATCCGGAAGCCGCCGTCTTCCGTGAAACGGCGGAACGATGTCGGCCGAGATTGTGGATTCCAAACCGGAAAGCGGACCGCCAGATGAAAGCAGCTGATCTGAATCGCACATTTTTAAAAGGTTCTCTTGCGATTCCGCGTCCCGAAGCGGCTTCGCTATTTCCTTAGTAAGTGGGAGGCGAACTCAAAAGAAGCTCTGCGCCCAAAAGTTACGGACCAATGCGGACAAGGCATCTCGGTTGGAAGAGACTCCGATTTTCTCGTCGACCGGGATCCTGATCGTTACTTTTCGTCTACTGCAATTCTTGCATCGTGCGTCTGACCAGCTTGCGTAGCAACTAATTGCCATCCCGCAGAAGCTGGTGGGAGGCCGAGCCTGACTGCTGGCGCCGTGGTCGATTGACGTGTGCGCCTTCCGGATTTCGCTCCTCGTAGTCGTTCTAAGTGACTGTCAGCGGAAGAGAGACATGAGAACCGAGTCGCCCGTGTTGAGTCTCAAGCAGGCCGCGGCCTACTTGCAGGTCTCAAAGGCGCACCTGTCCAATGTGATCAACGGCAAGGTTTCCGGTGTACCGCCCGTTCGTTCATTTCGCGTAGGACGACGCGTCCTCATCAAGCGCGAATGGATCGACAAATGGTTGGAGACCGCCAACCAGGAGGTGGCTCGCCAGTGCTAAGATCCAAAGCATGCCAAGTATCGGCGCCTTCGACGCAGGAAAGAGGCAAAGAAATGCGTCGAAAGCGTTTTCAAAAAGGCAGCCTACAAGCCCGCAAGCACGGGCGTCATTGGGTGTGGGTTGCTTTCTGGTGGGAGGATCACAGCAGGCGTTGCCGAGTGCTGGGGCGTTCCTCGCAGATGACCAAAGCGGAAGCGGAAGCGGTTCTCTCCGCAATGCTTCGGAGCATCAACAGCGGTGTAACCCAGACGGCGAAGGCAGTCTATACGTTCGAGCAGTTTACCAGAGACGTGTATCTGCCGTTCTGCCGCCGCAGTTGGAAGGAATCGACTGCGGGCACTTCGGAGCAGATCATAAACTCACATCTCGTTTCGGAGTTGGGGAAGTCGCTGCTTCATGGGGTGCGGCGGGAGGAGTTGCAGGACCTTCTCGACCGAAAGGCGTTGGATCTTTCGTCGAGCGTAGTCTCCCACTTGCGGTGGTTTCTGAATGGAATTTTCAAGCTTGCCCTGTCCGATGGGCTGGTGCTCAACAACCCGGCAGCCGCGTTGAGGATTCCGAGAAAATGTCAGCCCGGACGAACAATGCGTCCGCTGACGGAAGAGGAGGTAACGAAATACATAGGGGTGTTCGATCTCAGAGAGAAACTGATTTCACGGCTTGCGATCTTCGAGGGGCTTCGTCCCGGAGAGATTCTTGCTCTTCGCTGGAAGGCGCTCGCAAACGACGCCATCCGCGTGGAGGCGCGCGTCTACAAACGGGTTTTGAACACGCCGAAAAATGGAAAGACCCGCGAAGGCGCGATTTCAGACGGCACGCTCGCGTTGCTCAAAGAGTGGGCCGATCTGGCGCAAGACCCTTCGCCGGACGGTTTTGTTTTTCCGTCCGAGAAGCTCACGACTCCCCTGTCGCTCGACAATCTCTGGCGGCGGTACATGTGTCCGAAGGTGGAGGCCGTTGGGCTCGAATGGGCGACATTTCAGGTCTTGCGGAAAACGAACGCCAGTCTCTCAAAGAAGGCTGGAGTCGATCCGAAAGTGGCATCCGATCAAAGGGGCCACGGGCTCGGCGTGAGCCTGGAGGTCTACACGAGTTCGGATATGGATCAGAAGCGAGCAGCCGTCAGAAAACTCGAAGCCGCAGTGCTTCGAAAACCACAACCCGAAAGCCAGTCGGCGTCAGCGAGTCTGGCTTAATGGAGTAAACGGAATAACGAGGGATCAGTGGACTTTCCTAAGCTATTGAAAAAATGGAGCGGGAGATGGGGTTCGAACCCACGACGTCCAGCTTGGGAAGCTGGCATTCTACCACTGAATTACTCCCGCTAGTTGCCGTCTCTTTTGCAGCCCTGGCCACCTGGGCCATCGCTTGCTCTACATTTTACTCCGGAATCGGGTGCACGTTGCAAACGCCATTGGCCGCTTTGCCCCGAGCCGCAAGACTCGCCGTGACTTCGACCCGCTCCACTTCCAAAAAGAAGCCCGGCCATGCCACGTGTTAGACTGATCGGCCATGCCTCAGACCCGCGGCTTTTTTTTGAGCATTCCCGCTGAATTCAATCGTAATCGATTATTCACGGGTCACTCGACCAGCCTGGCCGCTTCCTTAGTCTTCTTACTTACGATGGGATATTCCGCGGCCGCCACTCCCGATCGCATTACTCAGCCGGTTGACGCCACTCGGACGCGCACGGTCGCCGGGAATGTGCACCATCTCGCGCAACCGCGGTACGACCAGGGCGCGGCCGACCCGCGGACGCCGATGGATTACATGGTGTTCCTGGTCAAGCCGACGGCCTCCCAGCAGGCGGAACTCAATCAGTTACTATCCGATCAGCAGAATCCAGCCTCGCCTCAGTTCCACAGGTGGCTAACACCGGAAGCGTTCGGCGGGCGCTTCGGCCTTAGCGAAGGCGACTTAGCCAAGGTCGCGGGATGGTTGAAATCCGAGGGGTTCGCTATCGACCATCAGGCGAGGGGACGCAATTGGATCGCCTTCAGCGGCGCGGCTGGGCAGACCGCGCGCGCGTTCCACACCAGCATCCGCCGCTATGTGGCCGATGGTAAGACCTCCTTTGCCAACGCCAGCGAGCCCTCCGTTCCCGAAGCCTTGGCCGATGTGGCGGGCGGGTTCCTCGGCTTGAATAATTTCCCCATGCAGCCGGCGGTCCGGCTGGCGCAACCCGGCTACAATCTCGGCTCATTCCACTTCCTTGCGCCGGCCGATTTCGCCACCATCTACGACTTGGCGCCGCTCTATCTGGCGGGTCTCGATGGCACGGGCCAGAGCATCGCCGTGGTGGGCGAATCGGACGTGCAATCCACCGATCTCAGCGCGTTTCGCACGCGCTACGGCCTGCCGGCCAATGCCCCGAGGCTTGTGCTGTATAGCGGCGTAGACCCTGGTTATAACGGCGCTGAAGTGGAAGGCGCTCTCGACCTGGAATGGGCCGGCGCCATCGCGCCCAAAGCGGCCATTTACTATGTCTACGGCGCCAGCGCATTCACTGCCATGGCAGTCGCCATCGATCTCGACATTGCGCCCGTCATCACCGCCAGCTACGGACTATGCGAGGTCAACTTCGCGCCGGCCGGGTATGAGCCGCTGGCGCAACAGGCCAATGCGCAGGGCATCACGCTGCTGGCGGCGGCGGGCGATGCGGGCGCGGCCGGGTGCGACCAGCAGGCCTTTGAGCCGCTGGCGACGCGCGGCCGCGCGGTGCAGTTTCCGGCGGCGATGCCTGAGGTCACCGGCATCGGCGGCTCCCAGTTCGTGGAAGGAACGGGCTCCTACTGGGCTGCCGGCAATTCCTCAACTTTCGGCTCGGCGCTCTCTTATATTCCAGAGGCTGCGTGGAACGAATCGAACAGCTCGGGACTCGGCGCCAGCGGCGGAGGCGCCAGCCGTCTCTATTCCAAACCCGGCTGGCAGACTGGCCCAGGCGTGCCGAACGACAGCGCTCGCGACGTTCCTGACCTGGCGTTCAGCGCGGCCAGCCATGACGCGTACCAGATCTTTTACGGTGGAGGCAATGCATCCGTTGCGGGCACCTCGTGCGGCACGCCTTCGATGGCTGGAATTGTTGCGCTGCTCAATCAGTATCAAATCAATAAAGGAAATCAGACGCTTCCCGGGCTGGGAAATATCAACCCGCAACTCTACCGGTTGGCGCAAAGCGCGCCGAGCGCTTTCCACGATATAGTGTCCGGCAATAGCATCGTGCCATGCGCGCAGGGCAGCCCGGATTGCGCCACCGGATCCCTGGGCTATCCGGCCGCACCGGGCTACGACATGGCGACTGGCCTCGGCTCCATCGATGCGAACAATCTGTTCACCCAATGGAACACTGCCGCCAATGGCGTCACTCTGAAACTTTCCGGCAGCGCCGCCAAGGGAACGCTGAACGATACCATACAGGTAACGGCGACGGTGGCCGCAACAGCGGGTGGCGGCGTGCCCACCGGCACGGTCAATTTCAGCATCCTCGGAAATATCGGCGTGGGCTCCGTCACTCTTAGTGCGACGGGCGGAAAGCAGACCGCAACCGTGACTCTGCCGTTGTACGAATTCGGCGGCGCCGGCACATTCTTCCTGGCGGCGCAGTATTCGGGCGATGCCTCGTTCAGCGGCGGAGGAGGAACCATCCCCATTCAAGTGACGCTTCCATCCGGCGCTGCGGCAATCGTGGTGTCCGGGCCGAATACCGTCTGGCCGAACCTCGATCTGGATGCCCAAAGTATTGCCTGGATCACGGCGATCGATCTTCGCGAGACCGCCGGCGTAGCCGCAATGGTCACCGGATTCACTATCGACGGTCAGGCGCAAAGCCTCTCCCAATATTTCCCCTCGCCGGACATTCTGCCCGGCGGCGCATTGAGCGTGAGCGTCGTCATGCGCAATTTGAGCACGCCTCTCACTCACACCTTCGGCTTCACGGGCGTGGATGAGGCCGGCATTGCGTGGTCCCGCCAGATTGCGGTGAATTATCTCTCCGTGCCGTCCGAGAACCAGTACTCCTTTACGGCGGCGCCGCTCACGGTGACGCAGAATGCCGCTAACCCCGCCTGCCAGTTCCCATTGTTCCTCAGCATCGACGACAGCGGCGGTTATCTGAATGTGTTCACCGGCCTCTGGGCCGGAACCGTGGATATGTCCAGCCAGTTTGTGCCCATCTTCGGCACCACCCGTTTGCAGGCGTGGGGATCGATCCAAGGCACGCTGTGCCTTAACGGCATTACGCCTCCGGCGAGCGAGTACGTTTATCCGATCCGCAGCGACGGCTTCGCGCAGGAGGTGCTGGTGAATTTCGCTAAAGCTCCGGCGAATCCCATCGCGATTTCCGCCGTGCCCGCCGCCATCAGCCTGACTGCTCCCAGCGTAAGCCAGGCGGCGCAAGCGACCCTTTCCCTCGGCATCGGCGACAAGAGTCAGCAGTGGACCGCGGCGGTTTATCCCAACAACCGCACTGCCGGCTGGCTGAGCCTGTCGCAGCTTTCCGGCACGGGCCCGGCGCAGATCGCGCTGACCGCATCGGGCTTCGGTTATGAGCCGGGGGCGTATCGCGCGCTGATCGTGATTCAATCCGCGAACGCAGTTCCGCAATATATCACCGTGCCCGTGATGTTCGTGCTGGGCGCGGCCTCGGGCATATCGATCGCGGGCGTGGCGGATCCCGCGTCCGGCCAGACCATTGGAGCGGCGGGAATGCTGCTCTCGGTCTTCGGCGCGGGGCTGGCCGGACCGGCGCAAAACGTTGCCGCCAGCCCGCTGCCTTTTTCCGCCGGTTCGGTGACCGCCACCGTGAACAATCTGGCGGCGCCGTTGCTCTACGTTTCGCCCAACCAGGTGAATATCCAGATTCCTTATGAGGTAGGGGCGGGACCGGCCGTGCTGGGCATTAGCAATAACGGCCAGGTGGCGGGTTTCCAGTTTCAGGTTGCGCCCTCGGCGCCCGGCATCTACACCGATGGCAACGGCAACCTGGCAGGCAACGTCTCCGTTCAGGCAGGCGGCATTGCGACGCTGTATTTGAACGGCGCCGGCGACGTAACACCCACGCTATTGACGGCCAATTTTGCGCCCGCGAGCCCGCCGGTCGCGCCGGTAATGCCGCTCTCGGTCGCCGTGGACGGAGTGCCCGCTCTGCTGCAGTTCGCGGGTCTCGCGCCAGGCAACATCGGTACCACTCAGGTGAATTTTTATGTGCCCGCATCGCTATCCGGCGCACAACCGGTGGTGGTGACAGTAGGCGGCGTATCTAGCCCGCCGGTGAATGTGACAGTGAAGAAGTAGCGCGGAATGCGCGGAATTGTTTATACTTCCTGTTTCGCTGAAAAGGAGAGCCGATGGGGTCCGATTCGACCGTTAAGATTGTTGCGGCAATACTGTTTTTCGTGGTGGTCGCAATCCTCGTGATGCGGAGGAAGGGCAAGAAGAAGAAAACCGAAGAGGAAGACTTCTAAACCGTGGGGCGGGCCCACGGCCTGCCCAGTGCCAAGCCGCTCCGAGCGCTTGGCCTTGAGGCGGCAAGCTGCGAGTGAGGCGATGTAAGACGAGTGGCGCTGTGCAGATCTGTCGGCGGCAGTTAGCGCATCGGTCGCGTGGTTCCGCTCGACGGGATTTGCCGCATTCACGGCGGCGTGTTCCAATCCAGCCAGGGTATCCGCAGTATTGTCCGCAGCGGTCTGCGCCAAGCCTGCAATGTTTGAAGATTTGGGTGGATTTGCGATAATGCGGAAGTATTTCGCTTCTATTAGCCAGGTGGTGGCCGGAGCCGCCGCGGTTTCAACGGCGACTACATCGACAGCCTTCCGCCGATTTTCCTGCTGCCAGACACGGAGGTAATCATTGTTCGACTCCAAAGGCGACCCATTGCCTGCCATGGACGTGCTCGGCCTCGAGAAAGGCAGCCGCCGACGTAGATTGATAAGCCGTTGCTTGATAAGCTAAGGAACAACCATGCCGAAAATTTTGCGCGCAGTTTTGCTTGGGCTTGTCTGCGCGGCGTGCCTTTTGGCGGCGTCGCGAAACCTGGAGATCTATTGGATTGACGCCGAGGGTGGCGCCGCCACGCTGATTGTGTCGCCCAGCGGCGAATCCCTGTTGGTGGATACAGCCAACCGAACGCCGGACGACCGCGACGCCAAGCGGATCTTCGCCGCCACGCAGCAGGCCGGACTCCACAAAATCGACATGCTGCTGACCACGCACTTCCACAGCGATCACATCGGCGCCATGCCGGCGTTGGTGAAGCTGATTCCGATCGGCATGTACATGGACCACGGCGAGTCGGTTGAGATAGCCCGTCCCCAGGTGGCGGCAGCCTATAAAGCCTATGTGGAGCAGAGCGCGGGCAAGCGCAGAATCCTCAAAGCGGGGGACCGCATCCCGCTGAAGGGAGTCGACGTCGAAGTGATCATGTCGGCCGGTCAGGCGATTACGAAAGCGCTGAAGGGCGCCGGTGCGCCAAACGCGTCTTGCGCGGACTTCAAACCGCATGGCGCGGAGCCCGACCCCGACAACGATCAGAGCGTCGGCTTCGTGCTGAAGTTCGGCAAGTTCCGCTTCATCGACATGGGAGACCTCACCTGGAACTACGAGCAGAAACTGGTCTGCCCGGCGAACTTGATTGGGACGGTGGATCTTTTCCAGACATCGCACCATGGTCTCGACCGGTCTAACTCGCCGCAGTTTGTCTGGGCCCTCCAACCCAAAGTCGCGATAATGAACGACGGCCCGCGCAAAGGCGGACCGCCCAGCGTGTTCGATATACTCCGCCATTCGCCCGGGCTCGAGGATATCTGGCAGGTGCATCTGGCGTTGGGTACGCCCAAGGAAGTCAATACCGGCGAGGACATGATCGCGAATCTGGGGACCAGCGCGGAGTGCAAGGGAATCTCGCTGAAGGTTTCGGTTGAGCCGAACGGACGGTACACCGTGACGAACCAGCGGAACGGCTTCAGCAAAACTTATCAAGCGAAACCGTAGGACAGACCATCGCCTTCCGTGNNATGGGCGTTCCGCCCGCGAAACTTCATGAAAAACCCCGCGGCGCTCCGGGGATTCCACGATGTTCGGGGTGGTTTTTCGACCCTGTCATGCCCCGCGAAAGACAGAGGACATAAACAGATCGTCTGTCCAGCTCTGGCCTGACCGGAATGCAGCAACCCCACAATCCAACCTTAGTTGGATTGTGGGCGTCCATTCGCGCTGATAGACTACCTGTCGGCAACCTTCCATGAATTTGCAATCCGTTCGCCTTTTGGCCGGCTTGCTCGCCGTAGTTCCCGCGCTGGCGCAGTGGGACGACGGGCTGCTGAAGCCTTACGTGATGAATCACCGTGCGGCGGCTTCCTCGCCGGCGGATCTCTCCTTCCTTCACGACGCGCCGGCCGGCAAGGATGGCTATATCCGCATACAAGGCGGACACCTGGTCAAGCCCAACGGCCAGCGCATCCGCTTTTGGGGCGTCCATCTGACCGACTGGAGCCGGGGCTCCGTCGAGCTGCCGCCCAAGGAAGATATCCCGATGTGGGCCGCAACCTTGGCGCGTTTCGGCGTCAACATCGTGCGGCTCCACTTTCTCGACCTCGCGGCTCCGCGCGGCATTATCGATTCCACGAAGGATGACAGCCGGTCCTTCGACCCGCAGCAGCTCGACCGGCTGGACTTTCTGGTCTCCGAGTTGAAGAAGCGCGGCATCTATATGGATCTCAACCTCAACGTCGGCCGCTCGTACAAAGCGGGCGACGGCGTCGCGGGGTTCGACCAGATCCAATGGGGCAAGGGGTTGGCGTTGTTCGATGCGCGCCTGATCGAGCTCGAGAAGGAATACGCCAAACAGCTTCTGACGCACGTCAATCCGTACACCAAAACCGAGTACCGCAATGAACCGGCCATCGCCCTGGTGGAGATAGCGAACGAGAACGCGCTGTACCTGGGATTCTCTTCGCGAGTGCCGTTCTATGAAGACGAACTCACCAAACTCTACAACGACTGGCTGAAGAAGAAGCTCACTCCCGAGCAGTTACAGAAAGTGCGCGAAGCGGCTGGCGTCGCGGCCGATGCGCCAGTGCCTCGGCTCAAAGGCAACGAGCCCGCCACGGCTCCCAAGGAGCGGTACAACGCCGAGATGGCATTCTTCATGGATGCGGAGGATCGGTTCTATCAGGATATGAGCGGCTACTTGCGGAAAACGCTGGGCGTGAGGCAGCCCATCATCGGCACGGCCGATCACAGCCATACTAGCGCGCCGTATTCCATGCTGGCGTCACTCTCAAAGCTGGATATTCTGGACGGCCACATCTATTGGAACGGGAATCAGCCCATGGTCAACGACCCGCTCCACTCCACCGTGGTCCAACTGTCGCGTACGGCCTTCGCCGGCAAGCCTTATACCGTGAGTGAGACCAACCATCCGTTCCCCAATGAATGGGCCAGCGAGGGGATTCCCACCATCGCCGCTTACGCCGGCTTTCAGGATTGGGACATGATTATCATGTACACTTTCGAGCCTAAGCTCGCCCCGGACTGGAAGCCGTATGTGGGCGACCCCTTCGATATCTCGCTCGACCCGGTTCGCATGACTGAGATGGCCACTGGCGCGCTGATGTTTCTGCGCGGCGATGTCCGGCCCGCGCGGCAGACCGTAGAGCGGACCTACTCAAAGGAGGAAGTGGTGGAGAACCGGCTGCTGCCGCGTACCGAGCAGCCCTATTTCACGCCTGGCTTTCCGCTGGCCCTCCCTCTGGAACACGGCGTTCGCATTAAGTCGCTCGATGGGCCTCCGACGCAAGCACTCACTCTACCCGAGGAGAATCCTATTGTCTCGGATACTAAGGAACTCTCCTGGTACACGTCTGCCGAAAAAACCGGTTTGATCGCTGTCGAGACTGACCGGACTCAGGCGCTCATCGGATTCATCAAAGCGAATCATAAGGTTCTCAAGAATCTGGGCGCCGATATCACTAACAACTTCGCCACCATCGTGCTGGCTTCCATGGATGACAAGCCGCTCGCGCGATCGGATAAGATGCTGCTGACCACGGGCTCGCGCGTAGCCAATACCGGCCAGAAATGGAACGACACTCGCACCCGGCTGACGAACCAGGGCAGTTCCCCCTCGCTGATCGAACCGGTGACAGGCGCGGTCACTCTTCGCGGTATCGAAGGGGCAGCCATGGTGAGTGCGGCGGCGTTAGATGGCTCAGGTAAGCCCATCGGCGCCGAAATCCAGGCGAAGAAGACCGCTGACGGTTGGACGCTTCCGATCGGCGAGCCCGCCACTACGTGGTACGTAATTTCGGTGAAGCGCCGTTAGCCCATGTGTCAGAGCGATGTAAGGAGCTGTCTGTGACTAGTTCTGGGAGAGAATGCGAGAACCGGCGGCAAGACCGCCGGCGTTACGAGAGGGATTCCATGACCCGCCGCGGCCTGCTGGGCCGGGCGTTAGGAGCCGCGGCCGCGATTTCGGCTCTCGATTCCGTCAACCGGTTGACTGGCCAGACGCCCGATGCTCCGGCGCGCATCCGCGACTCTTTCGATTTCGGTTGGAAGTTCTATAAGGGCGACGCACCGGGCGCGCAGCAAGCTGGTTTCGCCGATGCCAACTGGCGGAGCCTTGACCTGCCGCACGATTGGAGCGTGGAAGGTCCCTTCGTCCAAACCGAGCCTAGCGGGGGCGCAGGGGGCTACGCGCCGACCGGGACCGGCTGGTATCGGAAGCGCTTCCGCCTGCCCGCGTCCTATCAAAACCGCAAAGTGTCCATCGAATTCGACGGGGTATATCAGAACAGCGAAGTCTGGATCAATGGCCAATACCTGGGTAAGCGGCCGTTCGGGTACATCAGCTTTGCCTACGACCTTACGCCACACTTGAACGCCAGCGGCGACAATGTGGTGGCCGTAAAAGTAGATAACTCGCCTCAGCCGTCGTCGCGCTGGTATTCCGGCTCGGGCATTTACAGGCACACCTGGTTGGTGGCGGTGAATCCGGTCCATGTGCCCCAAAGGGGGACGTTTGTCACCGTGCCACGAGTCGCCAAAGAGTCCGCCATTGTTCACGTCAAGACAAAGGTGCGCAACCAGAGAGCGATGGCCGCTACTTGCGCACTGACCACCGCGATTGTCGATCATGATGGCAAAGCCGTGCAGACAGCGGTAGCGTCGCAGGAGATCGGCCCGGGCGTCGAGTATGAGTTTACGCAACAGATAACCCTGGATAAGCCCAACCTCTGGAACGTAGCGGCGCCGTATCTCTATAAGGTACGCAGCACGGTACGCGCCGGCCAACAGATAGTGGACGAATATGAGACGCCTTTCGGCGTTCGCGAAGCGCTTTTCGATGCCGACCGCGGATTCCTGCTCAATGGCGAGCACGTCAAGCTGAACGGAGTCTGTCTGCACCACGAGGGGGCTTCGGTGGGCGCCGCGGTGCCCGAGCGCGTCTGGGAGCGGCGCTTCGAGATACTGCGAGAGATGGGCTGCAATGCGATCCGAACGAGTCACAATCCCCCAGCGCCCGAGTTTCTGGATCTCTGCGACCGCATGGGTTTTCTAGTGATGAATGAGGCTTTCGATGAGTGGAAAGCCGGTAAGGGACAAGTTCGCGGCAACGGTTATTCCCGTAACTACGACGAGTGGCATGAACGCGATGTGACGGATTTCGTCCGCCGCGACCGCAATCATCCTTCGGTCGTGCTGTGGAGTTGCGGCAACGAAATCAGCGACCAGACCAGCGAACACGGAGTGGAGATTCTGCGGGAACTGATCGGCATTTTCCATCGTGAGGACCCCACGCGCCCAGTCACCGCCGGCTGCGACCAGATTGCCGCCGAACCGAAGCCGGCTCCGGTGGAATTCCTCAGCCTGTTGGATGTTGTGGGCTACAATTACGCCGACCGTTGGCGGGAGCGCCGTGAGCTGTACTACAGCCTCGACAAGCTGGCGCACCCCAATTGGCGCATGATCGGGACGGAAAGCTCCGGCATGGGCGGACCGCGCGGCGACTATCGTGGATTCGTGCCGGCGGCGACGGGACAGGCGGTGGCAGCGGCGGCAACGGGGACAACACCCGCAGGGCAATTTGGCGGGCGCGGGGCCGGCCGCGGCGGGTTCCGCGGACTGGACACCGAAGAGCTTTGGAAGTTCGTACACAACCACGATTACGTGGCGGGCGATTTCATGTGGACGGGCATCGACTATCTGGGTGAAGCCGGCGGCGCGGCGCGGGGCGCCACTTCCGGCTGTATCGACAGTTGCGGTTTCCCCAAAGACGGCTACTACTTCTACCAGAGCCAGTGGACTGACAAACCGATGCTGCACCTCTTTCCACACTGGAACTGGAAGGGGCGCGAAGGCCAGTTCCTTCCGGTAGCTTGCTACACCAATTGCGACAGCGTCGAGTTATTCGTCAACGGAAAATCCGTGGGCGTCAAAGGCTACCTGTTTCCGAGATATGGCATGCAAGGGCGCTACGGCCAGTACGCGCCGGGGACACAAGGCGGTGTCCGCACCACAGACGATCTGCATCTGGCTTGGGACGTACCTTTCGAGCCTGGCACTCTCAAGGCAGTCGGCACAAAGGCCGGCAAAGTGGTCGCGGAGGTGGAACTTTCGACCACGGGAGATCCCGCCGCTATCGGCTTATCTGTAGACCGCGCAGCGATTCGGGCGGACCGCCGCGACGTGTCGCACATTACCGTCAAGGTGCTCGACGCTCAGGGCCGGCTGCATCCGGATGCGGATAACGAAGTCACTTTCGAGATACAAGGCGAAGGCAAACTGATTGGCGTGGACAACGGCAACATGGCCGAAATGGCAGCGGACTTTAAGGGCAAAGTCAGGAAGGCTTTTCACGGGATGTGTCTGGCGATCGTGCAATCGACTGCCAACGGAGGGCAGATTCGAGTGACAGCCACATCGCCGGGTCTCAAACCGGCAACCGTGACCATCGCCACGAAAGCCTGATGAGTGAGGCAGGCGCTTTCGCCTGTCAACCGATTGTTCCACGGCTACTCACGATCATGGCTTCGATTCGGAGCCGCGCGCGTCAGCAAGCGGTCTGGCTGTCATTGCGCGCCCGGTTTGCGCAGCATACCTATCGCCTCCAGCCAGGCATGGAACTCCGTAGTCCAAGCGGCGCTGGGACCGTGGTTGGTAGAGCGAACCCCGAACCCGTGGCCCGTACGAGCGTAGACGTGCAGCTCGGCGGAAGCGCCCGCGCGCTTCATCGCCAGATAAAGCTCTGGCAACCCTTGCGAGATGTTCTGCCGGTCGTCCGCGCCGCACGCGAGAAATGCCTGAGGGCTCTCCTTCGAAAACTTCATATCGCGCGGGATGGCGGGATAGATCAGCGCCTGGAAAGCCGGCCTGTCGCTCAAGCGGCCGATGTCATCCGAATTCGGCGGCGCATCGCCATAGCGCGAGCCTGCCAACGCAGCCAATTCCCCGCCCGCGGAAAAACCCATCACGCCAATACGCTCCGGGTCGATGCCCCATTCCGCCGCGCGGCTACGAGCGACGCGAAGGGCGCGCTGCGTATCGGCCAGAGAGTCGCCTTCCACCGTGTAAGTGGACCCTTTCTCGCGCGCCAGCCGGTATTTCAGCACCAGCCCCGCCACGCCATGTTCGCTCAACCATTCGGCGACGTTGTAGCCCTCGTGGTCCATCCATAACTCACTGTGTCCCCCGCCCGGCGCAATCACAACGGCGGCGCCCGATGCGTTCGTCTTAGGCAGGTAGACAGTGATCGAAGGATTGTGAACGCTTGAGACAATATGGTCGCCGCCCGGCGCGGCAATGCGGACTGACTCCGCGGCCGTCTTGCCCTCGGAGCCAGGCGCGCCATTCGGCCAGAGCGGAACCACCGGACGGGTCTCCTGTGTCCAGGCGGTTATTCCGATCAACGATAGCCAAAGAATAATGCCGCGACCATGTGGCCACGGACGACCAGCCGACCGCGAATAAGGAAACTCTCTCAGTATCCGGCTCATAATTTACCTCGCGCGAACTTATCGAACACCGTAATCACTCGCAGTGCGTTGCCATCGCGGTCGAAGAAGCCACGCGCGCCGCGTCCACCCGCCACCGTCGGCTCCCCTAGAATAGCCTGACACCCGCGCTTCCGGGGCGCCAATTGTTACGGCGTGCTTACGGTCGCGGCTCTGTAAGCATCTGAAAGCTCGCCGAGTCCGAAACGGAGCCGCGACCGTAAGAGCGAATTACCGCACTGAGTGGCGATAATCGCCAAAACTGTTCAGCACTCGTTTTCACGGCGTCCACCGGGCCGCCGCGCGGTACTCCGGAACGGCCTCGACGCCCTTCAGTCTCGCCACTACCCCGTTAGCCGGATAGGCCGGGCGGGCCGACGGCGGCAGATAGATGGGAGCATCCTTGCGCAATCCCAGAACCTGCAACTCGATGCCTTGCTTGAGCGCATCCGGAGGCACGCGCCACAGGCCCAGCTCCAGCGCCGCGCCATGATAGAAATCGTCGGTGAGCAACTTCCCGCCCGCATAGATCCGCGCCACATCGCCTTCATACGCGATCCTCAGCATGGCGTGATGAGCCGCGGCGGATGCATCCACCTGGATGGACCAACGGGCCGCGCGCGAAAAATCCGCGTCCACCGGAGCCATCGCCACCTCTTTGCCCATGTGTGGCAGCGGAGTCGCGCCGGCTTCGGCAAGCTGGCGCACGGCAGCACTCACGTGGACCGGCTGCGCTGGCTGCAAGGCCGCCGTATAACGCTCAAAGATGCCATCGCGCCCGGCCGGGCGGAAGCCGTCCACACCGCGAGCCATCCCCGGAAAAACTGCGAACGCAAGCCGCGACCGGTCGCTGGAACGCAGCTCCATACGGTCCTTCGCAAACCAGACGTCCGCATCCGAAATCACCAGCCGCTCGCTTCCCGCAATCGCGGCTTTCCATAAATTGCGCACCCGCTCGCGAGGCAGCACCACGATATCCGCGCTCTGTCCGCTGCCCCCGCTAACGTGGATCGCCACCGCGGAGCACGCTGCAATTCCATCGACGTAGACCCTGCCGCCCTCCCTTCGGATGCGGCCGCCTGGCGCTTCAATCGTCACGCCCGGGGTCACGCCCGGCGTCTGCTGAAAGACGAATTGCGGAGCGATTCCCGGCCAGGCGAAGAAGACGTACAGATGTTGGTCCGGCAAGCGGCTGACGGGCTGCGCCGTGGCATACGCCAGTGTGGCGCCGCCGATCGGCATGTTCACCGGCCAGAACGTATAGGCGCCGCTGGGGATATCCACGGGCTGCCGCGGCAGGCTAAGTTCGCCGCCGGCGAGCTTAATGCGCGCCTGGAAACCCTTCCGCTCCGGCAGCGCCGCGCCCCGTTGATAATTCTCGATGAACAGGAATCCGCGCTCGCCATTGCCGCGCATGGCAACGCGCGGCGTGACGGTGTCTTCTCTGGACTTGGCCTGTTCGGCGGGAAAGTTGGCGGTCATTGGGGCGAACTCCGCGCCGAAATCGTTCAGGAAGAGATGGAACGTCTTGAGATCGCGGAACGAATCGCGCATCTGTCCGAACTCGCCCAGCGGCGCCTGAAAATCGTAGCTCTTCACCGGCACATCGTTGGGATAACCGGTAGCCTGCGATTCCTGCAAGGTGGTCAGCTTGCCCTCCGGATTCGTGCCGCCATGGAACATGTAGTAGCCGTAGAGCGTCACCCCGGAGCCAAGCTTGGCATTATCCATCGCGGCGATATCGGCGGCGCTCATCACGGGCCGCCGATGGTAAGCGAGTTCCATGCCCCCACCCATTTCGGCTGTCAGGAACGGCCGCCCCGCGAAACGCGCATCGATCTCCGGATGCTTCGATTTCAAATTCATGCCCACGTTCTCTTCGCAGCGGATGGGCGTGAAAAAATAGTGCGGGCTGGGAGCCAGCTCGGCCAATTCGCGGTACCAGAAACCATCCGGATACCCGCCGAATACTGGGACCACATTGCGCACAGGCACGTCGGCGTTATCCCATGCGGTCACCGTGTAGAACGGGACATTCATACCGGCTTCCCGCGCCATCCGCCGCAGAGTGAGGATATGCTCTTCGCCCATCCCTGGGCCGTGCGAATGGTATTCGTTCTCGATCTGGACACCTACGATCGGCCCGCCATCCTTCCAGTACAACCCCTTCAACTGGCGGCCGATCTCGCCGTAAAAGCGCGCCACGAACCGCAAGTACGCGGGATCGTTTTGCCGCACTTTCGTCTTGGCCGGCAGCCAGTCGGGCAGGCCTCCGTTGCGGACCTCGCCATGCGCCCATGGGCCCACGCGGACCCACACGTAGAGGCCGTTGCGCGCAGCCAACTCCACGAATTGGCGCAAATCGCGCTGGCCCGACCAGTCGAATTGGCCTTCCACTTCTTCGTGGTGAATCCAGAAGACGTAAGTGGACACGATGCGAATGCCGCCGGCCTTCATCTTGAGCAGCTCGCTTTCCCACTCCCCGGCCGGATAGCGGGAATAGTGGAATTCGCCCATCACGGGGAACCACGGCTTGCCATCGAGAGTCAGATAGCGGCTGTTGATGCCGAGCGTTCGACCGTCGGGAGAGCGTCCGCCGGCTTCGAAGGGCAGCGCTTCGGGCGGCCCGGGAACTGCACTCGCATCGATGTGGATATTGCTCTGGACGTCCGGGCCGGCAGGCGCGGCCACGCTATGCCAGCACGCGCAGAGAATGGCCGCCAAGACCGTCAGGCAACCCGCCGATGCGTAGCGGTAAGGCAACAGAGTTTGAGTCTAACAGCGCAAGGGCTTGGCCAAATCCAACTTTGGTTGGAGTGTGGGCGGATAAAAACAGAGGTAGGACAGACGATCGCCTTTCGTCGTCTGTCAATTGTTCGCAAGGCTTGTGTCAAGGCTTGACAGGGTCGAAAAACCACTTGGCATATCGGGAAATCCCCCGAGCCTCGCGAGGTTTTTCATGAAGTTTCGCGGGCGGAACGCCCATCCCAACAGGGTCGAAAAACCACCTCGCACATCGGGGAATGCCCCGGGCGCCACCGGGTTTTTCATGAAATTTCGCGGGCCGAAGGCCCTGGGCAACAGACGACGAGGCCGATGGTTTGTCCCACCTGCCCGCCGCTTCAGCGGCGATCGAGTTCGCGAAGCGCCCTTAGGCCCAGCGGACTCGCAGGTTTCCTCGCCAGCAGACGCTCAATCACCTGACGAGCCGCATCGCGATCGTCCATCGAGACGTAGAGACTGCCGAGGTTCAGGTAAAGCGATTCCTCGTCGGGCGCCACCTCGATCCCGTAGCGAAGCGCCGCGATGGCATCGTTCAGTTGCCCCGCTCGCACATAGAGCGCGCCCAGATTGTCGATCGCGGGCGCATAGTCGCGGCGCGCGGCGATCGCCTGCTGAAACCATTGGCGCGCTTCGCTGTCGCGCTGCCGCTTCACGCAGAGCTCGCCCATCTGATTCGCGGCGGCGGCATCTTTCGAATCGATTTCCATGGCGCGCCGGAACATCTTCTCGGCGTCCGCGAAGTCGCCGAGGGCCATATGGGCCTGGCCCGCATTGACCAGCGCTGAAGTCATCTCGGGCCGGAACGTTAAGGCTTTCCGGAAGTGCGCCAGGGCCTTGGCGATTTCGCCCTCGCCGACTTCCGCCGCGCCCAGGCTGTTCCAACCGTCCGCCGACTCGGGGGCCAGCGCCAACCCGCGTTCCAAATAACGCCGCGCAGGCTCCCAGCGGCCCTCTCCGAGGTGAATCTTTCCGATGGCAAACAGAATCTTCTCGCTGTCCTGCGGCGATAGTTCGAGGTATCGCAGCGCCTGATCGGGATACCCGCCCGCAAAGAACGCCGCTCCCAATGCGGAGTAGTTGCGCTCAGGCGGCGTGTAGTATTTTCCCGCAAAAGGTAAGGCGGCCGCGACGCGGTCGGGCTCGCTCATGCGTTTGAGGTCCGCCGGATCGGGCGGATTGAAATAAATCTTGTGAGCGCGGCTCTCGCCGTCCACCAGAAACCAGACGGGCAGTTTCAGATCGGCGCGCAGGTCGAACAGGTAGCGGGCAAAAATCGCATACAGAGCTGCGCGATCGGCGGCGAGCGTTTCGGGGAGATGGAGAAACCCGGGTTTGTTGGTAGTTCGTCCCGAGTATTCTTCCGGCAGCGGAACCGGTTCGAGCAGCCACGTATCGGCAAACAGGGACATATTTTCGGTGGGAACGGCGCTGCCTGGGATCTCGCTCCGCAGTCGGAATGGCGTGCTTTGGACGTGCGTGCTACCTTCTTCGATCTCGTACAGAAATCCCGCCTGCAGGTCCCGGAATTCCTGCCGCAGGCCGGAGGGCCACCACACTCGCACAGACGCCGCGGCCCCGGCATCGCCCAACCCGAAATGAAGCTGTTTAGTATGTTGCGACAGATAACCCGAGCCCGCCTGCAGAAACTTGACTTTGCCATCCACCTCCACTCGTGCGCCGATTCCGTCACGGTTTGATTTCACGCCACGGAGGCGAACCGCCAGGGACTTCCGCCCCACCCCGCAGTGGTTCCGGAGCACGCGAACCTGCGGACCGAGCCTGCTCTTCAACAGCAGGTCCAGGTTGCCGTCGCCATCCAGATCGGTCGCGGCAAACGCCCGGCTGTCTTCGGCGAAGTCGAGACCGCTCACGCCGGAAAAGTCGTAATAGCGGCCGCCTCTCCGGACATAGAAGACGTTCGGCTGCCGCCCAGCCTCGCTGTACCGTTCATGCACCGCCTGGCTGAGCGCATTCCAGCCGTTTTCGTAGGCGGGATCCGTTTTTTCCGATGCCGGCGAGGCCGCCGCGACCTTGCGCCAGAAGAAGCTTTCCAGATCCGTCTCGGACGCGTTTGTCAGCATTCCGGCGGTCACGAGAATTTCCGGCGTCCCGTCGTTGTCGAAGTCGATGCCGTCGGAAGACCACGCCCAGCGTCCCATTTCGACGCCTTCCATTGCGCCGGTCTCCTCAAACGTTCCATCGCCACGGTTGCGATACAGTGAATTGCCCTTGGCATGCCTGCGCCAGACATCTCCGGGCTGCAGATTCTTTTGGGAAACGATGCGTTGTCCGGCGTCGCTCCACATGTTGGATACATACAGGTCGGGCCTTCCGTCGCCGTCGTAATCGAACCACGCGGCGCTCATTCCGTCGCCGATATCCGCAACCCCGGCCTCGGCGGCGACATCGCGAAATTTGCCGCCTTCGTTCTTATACAGATTCTTCCGGCCAAAGTCGTTAGCTACGAACAGATCGGGCCAGCCATCGCCATCGTAATCGCACCAGGCGGGCGCAAAGCTGAAGCGGGTGTTGTTCTGGTTCAGCCCGGCGGATTCCGTAACGTCGAGAAACATGCCGCCGCCATCTGCCGCCAACTCGTTGTGAAACAGGAAATTGGGCGGCCCGTTTTGCGCATCGAAATACGGTACCGGATAGCGGTATTGGCTTCCATCGCGGAAGAAGGAATAGGTGCATAGATACAGATCGACGCGGCCGTCGCGATCGTAATCGGCGGCAGCCATTCCAGTGAAGCTCCCTTGCGGCGCCGTGCGGAAACGAAACGCGCGCGGCTGAAACTGGAAGCGGTTGTCGCCCTTGTTCAGAAAGAGCAGGGGGCCGTCGGGGCGCAGCACCACCAGATCCTGCCGCCCGGAATTCCGGAAATCCACGAACAGCGCGCAGGAGGTTGGGTCCAGAACGCCAACTCCCGCATGTTCGGTAATGTCTTCGAATGCTCCATCGCCACGATTGTGGTAAAGGCGATTTGGCAGACCGCCCGGCTGGCAGATGTAGACCTCGTCCAGGCCATCGGCATTGATGTCGCCTACCGCGATACCGTTGTGGCCATGGACGTCTATTCCCGACGCGGCATCCAGACGCGCGCGCCAATAGGGTATGCCGTGCGAGAGTTGCGCGTCGAATGAACGAACGCCGCGAAACGCATACTCGGTGATATCGCGAAACAGCGGCGCGGGGGCGGATACCAGCGTCTCTTCAATTGGCGAGAAGCCGGCGAGCAAGCCGTTCCGCCATGTCTGCTTCCACAAGCCGACACGGTACTGGCCGCCGGTGGCGATCTCATAGCGCACCACGTCCTCCGGCAGCACAAAGAAGCGAGCGGCGCGGATCTCGCCGAGCGAATCCAGCCACTTCTTTAGGCCGGCATCGAACGCCGCATCGGAAGCATCGAATTCGGCGCGGGAAACGCCCTCCGCAACCGCCAAGTGACGTACCGGAAGAGGCGACGAGCCGCGGAAATCCGGTGCCAGAGGCAGCGACCGGGCCTGCGTCAATTCCCTAAGACGCGCCGCGATCTCGAAGGCTTCCTTCTCGAGCGGGAAGTCGTCGTGCCCCGGCTCGATATCCCGCAGCAGCGCCTCATAGGGGCTGCGCGGACGAACCACCTCGACCTCAACCTGCGCCGGTGAAGACCGAAGCAAACTTGCAGCCGCAGCAGTTCCGATGAAATGGCGCCGATTCACGCTAACCATCACCACACTACACCAACCGGAGTCTCAATGGTCGAACCAATGGTTTGCCAATTGAGTCGCACCCGGAGTCGTGGCGCACGCACTCCATGCGTGCAGCGTTCACACTCGTGTGAACGCGCTTTTCCGTCTTCTTGCCAGAATCCTGGAGACCGGGGAAGCGAAAGCGCTGCGCAGCATGACGGGCGGAGGAGGGACGTGACGCTTACCGGCACAGGCGTCAAAAAAGCGCCAATCTCAAGCGATGAAATGCAGCCCTGATACCGCGTACGCCCAAAACATGGTCCGGGGACGCCGGTACGGCTGCTGGCGGCATGAAGGCTGTTCTAGCGGGAAGTGGGTAAACGCTGCGCGACACGGGAGGACCGGCTTCAACCAAAGGGTGTTTCGGGATAACTTCGGAGTGCCGACCATCCGGACACAATTTGGCCGCCGGTTGGCATCATAGCCTGCTCCACGGGTTCCGCCGCTCGTTTAGAACAGAAAGTGCAGAGGAGCAGCGATAGCCAGTCCTCCAATCACTGAAACAACGGTTCCCATCAAGAATCCCTTGAAGTGATAGAGGTACTCCTTGGGCATCGCGATATGCTCCGTACCGGGAATGATCAACCAGCGTGGCGTGAACCTGCATACGATCAGCCAGTCGAGGATGAGCAGATCGACGAGGTTGAAGAGGAAAAACAGGCCGAAGACATGCGCGAAGAGTTCCCAGAAGGACAGGCTTCCCTGCGCGGAGGCTTGCCAAAGCAGTGCCGAAACAAAGGTAGACCCGATGAACAGTAGCCCGAGCGGGACGCCGAGCAAGATAGACATCCGCCTCTCCTTCTCCGATTTGGGCGGGACGATCTCCCGGATCTCCTTAGGAAAATGCTTTAAGAATATGCGGGGGTTGAACCGCAGCAAGACTAGCAAGTATGTTGAAGCCACAACGGACAGCAATGCACCATCTCGCAGGATGCGCATCGCGTCTAACAAAGGACCATCCCCTCGATGCCGACCTTGTCCATCGGCGTTGGGATTTGGTGCGGCCTGAGTTTATCGCCTACACAAAGGGGCATGTCAAGGATTCAGCCAAGTTTAGCAGAACTGCGTCTGAATGAAGGCGTATCCGGAAGTTGACAGGGTTGACGAGGGGATAGATCATCCCTGACGCCGTAGCGTTCACTCTGGCGGACCGAAGACGGAGCTCCGCAGCGCGATCTGATAACTTCGCCTCTGTAACAGCCGTTCGTCTAGTCTACTTACTTATCCAGCCGCCGGCGCCTCACGTCACAATGTCCTTCACGATCTCGCCCCTCACCTCAGTCAAGCGTTCCTTGCGCCCCAGGTGCAAGTAGCTCAAGGCGTCCTGATCGAGTCCCAACTGATACAGTATGGTCGTGTGAAGGTCGCGGAAATGGACCGGATTCTCCGTGACTTTAAGGCCGATGCCGTCCGTGGCGCCGTACACCGTCCCGCCCTTGAATCCGCCTCCAGCCACCCACATCGAAAAGCCGGTATTGTGGTGGTCGCGCCCTCTGCTCTTTTCCGATTCCGGCGAGCGCCCGAATTCGCCGCCCCATAGGACGATCGTCGAGTCCAGCAGGCCGCGGCGTTTCAGATCCTGAATCAGCGCCGCCACCGGTTTGTCCGTCCAACTCGCCATCCTCAGGTGATTCTCTTCGATGTCGGTGTGCGCGTCCCACTCGGCTTCCGGACCGCCTCCGCCCGAAACCACGCACACAAACCGGACGCCTTTTTCCACCATCCGGCGAGCCATCAGGCATCTGCGCCCGTAATCGTCGGTCTTCGGATCGCCCACCCCGTAAAGGTCGAGCGTTTCCTTCGGCTCCTTGGAGAGGTCGAACACCTCCGGCGCTTCCGTCTGCATCTTGAACGCCGTATCGTAGGCCGACATGCGCGCGGCGAACTCGGCGTCTTCGCCCGGCGGCATGTTCGCTTCATTCAGCTGTCGCAGCAGATCGAGGGACCGCCGGCGCTGATCGAGCGTCACGCCTTTCGGCAAATCGAGATTGAGAACGGGTTTGTTTCCGGGGCGGAACATGGTGGGCTGATAAATGGCGGGCAGGAATCCATTGGTGTACATCGGCACGCCGGCCTCTTGCGCTCCGTGCGAGTCGGGCATCACGACATAGGCCGGCAGCGCCTCGGCCTCCGACCCCAAACCGTAGACCACCCAGCTTCCCATCGCTGGAAATCCTGGGATGATGCGGCCCGTCATCATTTGGTATTGCGCCGCCGAGTGCACCACCATGTCTCCGTACATCGAGCGAACCACGCAGATCTCGTCGACAATCTCCGACTGGTACGGGAAGAGGTCCGATACTTCGATGCCGGACTTGCCGCACTTCTTGAACGTGCGCTTGGTGCCGAGGATTCGGGAATTCGAATTGACGTTCTGATATTGCACGTCGCCAAATTCCGCCGGGCGTTTCTGTCCATCCAGCTTATTCAGTAGAGGCTTCGGGTCGAAGGTCTCCAGGTGAGACGGTCCGCCGGCCATGAACAGGAAGATCATCGACTTCGCGGGCGCATGGCCCGGGTTCTGCGGTGGCTTCGGGGCGAGCGGATTGAATCGAGCGGCACGGGCTTGCTCCTGCGCTAGCATGGAAGCGAAGGCGAGCGAGCCGGCTCCGCAAAAGCAATTGGTCAGAAATTCGCGGCGGTTACGGTTGTATCGAATGTGTTCCGGCATTTCAGTTCACGTATATGAACGCGTTCAGGTTAAACAGATCGAGCGCCAGTTCCTTCAGTCGCACGGCGTCGTCAGGCTGTTCCTTAAGGTATTGAAGCGCCAAAGCTTTTTCCTTGACCGTGGGAGCGCGCCCGGTGGCCAGTTGCCAGGCGTAATCGATGCGCGCCGAATCCGAGCCGCCTTCCTTGCGAAGCCTTTCCGCGAATGCCGCCGCCAATTCATTTGAGAGCGCGCCGTTCAGCATCTCCAGAGCTTGTGGCGCATGCGTCGATTGCTCACGCCGCGCGCAGGAAAGCAGCGTATCCGGCGCGTCGAACACGCCCATGAACGGAAGCTGGAGATTGCGCTTGTAGATCATGTAGAGGCTGCGGCGGTCGTACTCCGATTTATCGCGCGTGGCCACCCAATACTGGGGCCGTTTCAGCATCTTCACCAGGTCCTCGTCGATCGGGATCATGACGCTCGGACCGCCGGCCTTCGGATTCAAACGATTCGAAATCGTCAGCATGGAATCCCGAATCTCTTCGGCGTCCAGCCGGCGGCGGCTGAATTTCCAGAGCAGCGCATTTTCGGAATCCTTTTCCATGGCCGTCTTCTCCACCGGCGACTGGCTGGATTGCTGGTATGCGCTCGAGAGCAAAATCATCCGATGCAGCGGCTTCATTCGCCATCCGTTCTCAACGTATTGGTTGGCCAGGTAATCCAGCAGATCCGGATTTGAGGGCTGCGCGCCCATGCGTCCGAAGTCGTTGGGCGTAGATACGATGCCGCGGCCAAAGTGATATTGCCAAACGCGGTTCACCATCACTCGCGCGGTCAGAGGATTTGCCGCGTCGGCGATCCAATTGGCCAGCTCCAGCCGCGGTTTAGGGATGTCTACTGGCTCCTCGGGCGTCGTCTCGGGCATCAGGATTCCCAGCGGCCGCGCCCCAACCTTCGCTACCGGTTGCTGGTAATCGCCGTGGAACAGCGTGAAGATCGGCGTCGCCTGCTTCGCATCGTCGGTCACGGAATAGAAGGATGGAAGCGGCGCGGGCAACTTGTCTTCCAGATCGTCAAGCTGCATCGCGAGGGTGGCCTTTTCATTCTCGGGAGCCCGGCGCATCTTCGTTTGCAGCGCTTGGATTTCCTTTTGAACCGGAGCGGCCTGCACCTTCCAGGCTGCCTGTTCTTCCGTCGTCGCCTGAATAATGTCGTCTGGTTGCGTCTGCGCGAAGTAGCCCATCAGCCGGTAATAATCCGTCTGCCGGAAAGGATCGAATTTGTGATCGTGGCAACGCGCGCAACCCACCGTCACGCCCAGCAGCGCGGCGCCGACAATATTCGTCATCTCCACCAAAACTTCGTTTCGCGAGCTGGCGACTTTCTGATTGCCCGCGTTCTTCCGAAGCGGTCCCAGGCGATTGAAGCCGCTCGCAATCAGGAACATCTCGTTCTTCGGATCCATCTCATCGCCCGCGAGCTGTTCCTTCACAAAATCGGCGTATGGCTTGTCCGTATTGAAGCTATGTACCACGTAGTCCCGATAACGGTAGGCGTCCGGCCGGTGGGTATCGTACTCGTATCCGTCCGACTCGGCAAAGCGGACGACATCGAGCCAATGGCGGCCCCATTGTTCTCCGTAGCGAGGCGAATCGAGCAGGCGGTCCACCACCTTTTCCCATGCCTTCGGCGACTTGTCCCGCACGAAGGCGTCGACTTCCTCGGGCGTAGGCGGCACTCCATGAAGATCGTAGGTGACGCGGCGTATCAGAGTTGCGCGATCGGCCTTCGGCGCCGGCTTCAAACCAGCTTTCTTGAGACCGCTCAGAATGAAGGCGTCCACCGGCGTCTTCACCCAAGCTGCATCGGCCGCGGAGGTTGCGGCCGGAGGCACAGCGGCGTGTCTCGGCTGAAACGCCCAGTAGCGGCGCTCCGCGGGCTTGTACGTCCCCAGCGGCGCGACCGGCAAGTCGGCGGCCACGGCCACAATGGCAACCGCGGCAAGCAGGGATGGAAAACGCTTCATGTGCAGTTCGACGCTCGTCTGAAACTGTAACACTTCGTGCGGTCGAAGTCACCCATCTTTAGTTAGGGGTAAGGGTCCGATTCGAACGCGATTCTACGTGTTTAAGAGACGCCCTCAAAAGTCGTTGACAAACGATGGATTCAGCGTCATTGTGTCATTGTATCGAGCAAAGTCATAGAGCAAACCGCCGAGACTCAGTCGTCTTGTCTTCAGCTTTGTCGTCGGACCTTCTCGCGGTTTCGGGAGGGAGTTTATGCGAAATACCATCGCCTGCGTTGTGTCTCTTTTCGCCATCGCTTGCGCCGCCCACGCACAAGATCTTCGAACCGCCACCCTGGTTGGAACCGTGACCGATGGCACCGGCGCCATTGTGCCTAACGCCGCTGTCGCCGTGGTCGACGTCGATACTCAGGTGGTGACTAGCGGCAAGAGCAACCAGGATGGCGCTTACTACATGCCGTTTCTCATCCCCGGGAACTATCGGCTTAGTATCGAGGCCCAGGGATTCAAGAAATTCGAACAATCGGGCTTGATCCTGAATGCCGGTGAAACGCCGCGCGTCGATGTCAAACTCGAGGTGGGCGCGATGACGGAAAAGATCCAGGTCACTGCGCAAGCGCCGCTTCTGTCGACGGATTCCGCGGTAGTCGGCAGCATCACCGTTGCCAAGGAGATCCACGACACCCCCATACCGCAGTCCAAGCCCCAGCATTTCATGTACTACTCGGAGGGCTCGCAGGCTAATAACGACGGCACTTACCATATCCTTGGTCAGCCCGAGCAGCAGTTGGGCGTCACCCTGGATGGAATTACCTCCAAGCAGGCGATCGGGACAGTTCTTGGGGATACCAGCACGCTGGTCACTCCTCCGGTGGATACGCTACAGGAAGCGCAGGTGTTTACCACCGGTATTCCGGCCGAGATCGGGCATTCGGCCGCCGGCGCATACAGTCTGACCACCAAGAGCGGGACCAACGAATTGCACTTCTCCGCGGAGGAGCGCTACATCAACAAGGACTGGCTCCACAGGCAGGTTTTTAACCAGGGTGCGACCAACACTCCGTTCGAGTATCACAACTTCAACGCCACGGTCGGCGGACCGGTCGTGATTCCGCGAATCTACAACGGAAAGAACAAGACTTTCTTCCTGCTGGGCTGGCGGCTTGACTACGACCACGAAACCAATAACGCGACGGTTTCCGTTCCCACCCAGGATGAATTGAACGGCAATTTTTCCTTCGCCGGTTTGGGGCAGCCCATCTACGATCCCAAGACCATCAGCTGCGCGGCCTCGAGTTGCGCCAATGGCACGGGCTACGTTGCCACGCCCTTTCCCAACAACACCATCCCGCTGAACCGCTTCGATCCGGTATCCGCCAGGTTCCTGTCGCTGAATCCCTACAACCTGCCCAATCTCGCCTCCACATTCACTACCACCGGCCCCACCAACAACTACCTTTCGGGGAACATCTACCTCACCGATCGCCAGGCCTATCTGTGGAAAATCGATCAAAACATCAGCAACCGGCAAAGGCTATTCTTCCGCTATATGTGGAATAAATTCCGGGAAATCGGAGGCCGCAACAATATCCTCTTCGCCGAACCTGGCAGGATCTTCGACAATACGGGCTTCGGTTACGGGTTGCCTGAGCCCATCGACTTGCACAACTATGCCTTGGGCTATATCTTTACCATTAGCCCCACCTTGATCAACGAGCTCCAGATCGGGTACAACCGGCGTAACCAGGACATCTATGCCACAACCGCCAACCAGGGATGGGCCGAGACCCTGGGAATTCCCGGCGTCGGGCCGCAGACCTTCCCCGGACTTGTCGCTTCCGGCAGCAGCTCCGTCGCCTGGACCGCTAACCCCGGCGGATCTTCCCGTACCCTCAACGAAGACGTAGTCCTGGCGGATAACATTACCAAGAACCACGACCTGCATACCTTTAAGTTCGGGTACCAGGGGATCCGGCAGCGCGAAAACGATATTACAGCCGTGCAGCCATCCGGCAGCTTTACGTTCCCCTCCTACCTCAGCGGCTCCCCGCTAGGATCTACCGGCCAGCCGAACACTGGTAATTCCTTCGCGAGCTTCGAGCTCGGGGCGGTGTCGGCAGCCACTTTCACGAATCTTTTGTCCAATTACCTGCCCCGCTGGTATATGAACCAGTTATATGCGCAGGACGATTGGAGAGTCGCTCACAACCTGACGCTGTCTCTCGGCGTCCGCTACAGCCTGGAGACGCCGGCTAACACGCAGCATGGGCTGAACTCGGAGTTCAGCGCGACTGCCACCGATCCGGTCAGCGGCCTGATGGGCGGGATTATCCATCCCAAAGGCGGTCTTTACGCCACTAACACGCACAACTTCACGCCGCGCCTTGGCATGGCTTGGAGCTTCAAGCCGAACTTCGTATTTCGCGGGTCGTTCGGGATGTTCACTCAGGACCTGGTACCCGAGATCGGTCAGGATGAATATACCGCGACGTCAGTGGTGCAGCAGTTGTCCGGCAATCCCTACCCGGCGTTCTATTTGTCGCAGGGCCCGGGGCCAGTCAACTACAGCATTACTTCGCAGGGAACCGCGCTGTTCAACGGAACCAACTACAGTTCGCGGAATACGGAGCTCTTCGATCCCCACCTGCGGAACCCATATACCATGACATGGTCGGGTGGCTTCCAATATGAATTCCGCCAGAACTATCTGGCCGAGATTCTGTATCAGGGAGCGGCGGGGGTGCATCTCACCGGAACGGAAAATATCAACACTCTTCCACAGTCCATTTACAGTTCCACGAACACAACCCTGCTGAACGCCGTCTATGCGAACAGCCAGGCGTATCTGCCGTATACCCAGTTTGGGACCATCACCGAAACCAGTAATCCGGGCCATAGCACCTATCACGCTATGATCGCCCGGCTGGAGCACCGGTTCGGTTCGGGGTTCTCGGCGAACTTCATGTTTACGTGGAGCAAGAATCTCGCGGGAACGGCCGGAAGCGGTTATCAATACTACGACTGGGCTCTGACCAAAGCCTTGGCGACAACCGACCAGAAATTGCAGTTCGTGAATCAGCTCAATTACAACCTGCCGTTCGGCCAGGGCCGCCGCTTCGTCAACCACAGCGGGGTGCTGAACTCCATCGTCGGAGGGTGGACGTTCCTAACCATCCAAAGCATTCGAAGCGGGCTTCCCGTGTCGTTTACCAGCGCCGGAAGCCCGAACAAGTACCTCACCGGGGAGGGCGGCCTGAATATCGTACCGGGCCAGACCATCAACGTCTCGAATTACTCCCTCGGTCCCAACGTATTTCCGCAGGCGGCTCAGAATCCCTTTTACAACATTGGCGCCTTCTCATATCCGGCTGCCTTTACCGAGGGGAACGCCGGCAACGGTATTGCGCGCACCGGATGGGTATGGTGGCCGCAGTACTCGCTTACGAAGACTTGGGCATTCGAGAAGTTTAAGCTCACCGTGCGCATGGATGCCAGCAATCTGTTTCCGGAGACAACCTGGCTCGACACTGCGAATAATACCGTGAACCTCACCAGCCCGCAGAATTTCGGGAAGTTTCCGGCCACCACCGGATACTCCTACAGCAACTGGTATGGGCAGAACGGAACTTTGCAGGGCGTGCTCAGAATCGCGTTCTGATTGCGGCAATTCGTGGCGCACTGGGCGCCCCCTGGGCACCTGCGTGCAGCGTTCACACTCTCTGGAAACTCACCTACAAGCCTTTTATTTTCAGTGGGCACTGTCGCGGTAGTTTTGCTTTGATTTCTCCGCTTCCTCCTGCCTCCGTGCCCTCGATAATCGCCTGGACTACGAATCGGCTGACTCTTTCACCGGAATCTCAGACCTCCGCAAAAACTCCGCGCCTGCCTCCGCCGCTCCGCGGTCGTGAGAAAAAATCGACCAAAATCATTTTCGACGAACCATGTTTCAACGACTTGCGCTGTGGAAGACCCCGAAAAACTCGATTCTTTCTCACGACCCGCGCCTCCGCGTTAAAACTGACAGCCTCGACCTTCCGCTCACCCTCCCCTTCGGCAACGCCCCTCAAGTTTCCTCGCCCTATGAACGACGACGACCGTCGGCGCGGGTGCTCTCCGGAAACTCACCCGCAAGCCCCTTATTTTAGTGGACGCTGTCGCGGTAGTTTTGCTTTG
>PLDF01000334.1 GCA_003135055.1 Bryobacterales bacterium
CGCATGCCTTCCTGCCGGCCTTCCTCCAAGCCCTTCTTATACGGTGGTCCCAGTACCTTATTTTCCAGAATATCGATGTAAACCGGCATTCTTCGTATCTCCCTTGCCACCGTTTCTTCCAGGCGCCGCAATCCCGCCAGAATCAGCAATCGGCTCAGAGCGGCTTCCCGTTCGGCCACTGCCAGGCTCGCGATCTTTCCCACGATCTTTCGAACCGCTTCTCCATGGTCTCGCAATCGCGCCAGGATCGCAATTACATTATCCCCAACTTCCTCGCTCTCGATGAGGCGATCTCCATCCATCTCTCGAATGTCGATAACGCGATACCGGAACCACACATCGGGACCGCGGAGTTCGCTCTCCATGCGAAGCGGCGCTTCGCCGACGTAGAGCAAGACTTGCCGGGGGAATTTGCCGAATAACCGAAAAACTCCAAGGCAATACTCCGCCATCCGTAGCGGCATATCGGCGTCATTTCCGCTTTGCAGCTCTACATGGACGAGGCCCCCGCCGGCCGTCTCGCCGAGCAGGTCCATCCGCAGATTCTGCACCTTCGGCAGCTCGATATCCAGCCACTTCTCCACGGCGCTCCCTGCCAACTCGCGGATCGTTAGCCGGGCTCGTCCTTGCAACAGAAGCTTCAAGGCTACGTCGTATTCCTGCATCTCTATTCTCCAGGAGCCGCGGGAATTCTCAAGGAGCCACGGGCGGGCCACTGAGCGGATCTGGGCCGGGCGATTGGGGGCCTTCCGGCTGCACGGCGTCCCCCGGCGGCGCCGATTCCAACGCGTCCGGCGCGACAGGCTTGTTCGTCCGCCCCGGATAGTGCGCCGGAAATCTTCCAATACACGCTCCGAAGATCAAGTGGCCTACCACCGTCGGCCGGTCCGGGTACAGCAGGTATACCAGCGGCATCGCGCTCTTCCAGAGCACGTGGAACGAAATGTAGAACCATCCCAGCGAGAACAAAATCCCAGCCAGCGTCAGGCGGCCGGAGCGAGCCTGCCCGCGTAGCGCCAAGGCGAAGATGCCGCCCAGCAAGCTGTAGAGCAGCAGGTACAGCGCCAGACCGGGGAGCGTCTTTACGCCGAAATCGCTGCGCACGGCGTCGCCTCCATAGAAGGCCGTGGCGAAGAGATTTTCCGAAATCCAGAAGCCCCGATTCTGCCACGCGGCGCTGACTCCGAGCCATGCCAGCATCCAAAGCGCTCCCACCATTCCAGCTTGCAACCCGGCCAGCATCGCGGAAAACGCGGCGGGAACCCGCGCATCCGTGGTATCTTCCATAATTCAGCCTATACTGGCGAGTGGGACAAAGGCAAAGCACAATTGATACGTCGTGTAGCGATCACAGGAATTGGCGCCGTGAGCCCGAATGGCATCGGCCGCGAGCGGTTTTGGGAAGCCACCCGTAACGGTGTCAGCGGCGTCCGCCGCATCCGGCGATTCGACCCCTCGCCCTTCGTGGTGCAGGTTGCCGGAGAGGTGACGGAAGAGTTCGACGAGAAACTGTACGTCGACGTGAAAGACCGGCCGCACGTGTCGCGCGCGGTGCCGCTGGCAATCGCCAGCGTCGGCGAGGCGGTGTGCGACGCCGGTCTCAATGTGGCTGGCATGTCGCGCGACCAGTTGCGCGGCATCGGCGTGATTGTCGGCTCCGGCGGCGGCAGCCAGGATTTTACGGAAGAGCAATACCGGCTCTTCTACACCGGCCATCTGAAACAGTGCAGTGTCTACACCATCCCCACGGGGACCATCGGCACGCTGGCCAGCGAAGTTTCCATGCGCTTCGGGTTTCGCGGATTCAGCCACATCATCTCCACCGGATGCACTTCGTCGACGGACGCGCTGGGTTACGCGTACCGCAACATTCAGGCGGGCGTTCTGAACACCATGATCGCGGGCGGCGTGGATTCGCCCATCGCGCCCCTGATCTTGCGCGGATTCCAGCTCATGCGCATCATGAGCACGCGCTGGAATGCCGAGCCGGAGCGCGCGTCGCGGCCCTTCTCGCGCGACCGCGACGGCTTCGTGATCGCCGAAGGCGCGTGGTTCTTCGTGCTGGAGGAGATGGAGCGGGCGAAAGCGCGCGGAGCGCATATCTACGGCGAAATTGCAGGCTACGGCTCCACCTGCGAGGCATACCACCGCGTGCGGCTGGAGGAGTGCGGCGAAGAGCCCGCGCGCGCCATCGGTCTGGCGATGGAGGAAGCCGGCATTCCGCCCGGCGAAGTGCAGTACATCAGCTACCATGGCACGTCGACCGAGCTCAACGACCGCATTGAAACCCGCGCCGTGAAGCTGGCGTTCAATGGGCACGCGTATAAACTGGCTGGGTCGTCGCTCAAGAGCCTGATCGGTCATCCGCAAGGCGCGTGCGGCGCCGCCGGAGTGGCCGCCACGCTGCTGGCGATGCGCGATGGCGTGGTTCCGCCGACCATCAACGTGGACGAGCCGGACCCGGAGTGCGATCTGGATTATGTACCGGCGGAATCGCGACGGTTGGACGTGGAGTACGCCGTGGCGAATTGCATTGCGTTCGGAAGCAAGAATTCGGCGCTGGTGTTGAGACGGGCCGAATGAATTAGCCACGAATGAGCTAGCGATAATCGCGCCTTCCGTTCGCGCAAAAGTAGTGCTGCTACCCAGCCTGGAGCGTTCTCGTCTGCCTAATCGAGCACGATACATGCCGCACTGGCCGGCTGAGAGCTACGACGATGTCGTTCCTGGCGCTACCTTCACAATGCGCGAAGGGCCACTGATTGTCGGGTTCGGACATATGATTTCGGCCAATGTCGGTTGATGCCCGCAAGCTTGCGACGATGTAGGCGCACATTGGCCGGCGCGGCGCTGGCAGCTATCATTGAATGGAATGCCGCTGATTCTGGACGGAAATCGCGTTCGAGACCAAATCCTCAGTGAGCTGAAGCCGCGCGTGGAAGCTCTCGCCGCCGGCGGCCGGCCGCCGGGCCTCGCCGTGATTCTGGCCGGCCACAACCCGGCATCCGAAATCTACGTGCGCGGCAAGATCAAGGCCTGTCACCATCTGGGCATCTACTCGGAATCGCTCACGCTGCCCGAGACCATAACTACCGATGAGCTGCTCGCCGCCGTGGACCAATTGAATGGACGCGGCGATATCGATGGCATCCTGGTCCAACTTCCGCTGCCCCCGCAAGTCGATGCCAGGCGCATCCTGCTGGCCGTCGCTCCGGAGAAAGACGTCGATGGATTTCATCCCTGCAACGTGGGCAGGCTGGCCACCGGATTGCCCGGGCCGCGGGCCTGCACGCCGGCCGGCATTCTGCAGTTGCTCATGCGCTACGGCATCGCTATCGCCGGCAAACGCGCCGTGGTGGTTGGGCGCAGCGACATCGTCGGCAAGCCGGTGGCGCTGCTGCTGCTGCACGAAAACGCCACCGTCACGGTTTGCCACTCGAAGACGCCGGACCTCGCCGCGGTTTGCCGCGAGGCCGATATTCTGGTCGCCGCCATCGGCCGCGCAGCCATGATCACCGGCGATTTCATCCGGTCCGGCGCCACGGTGATCGACGTAGGCATGAATCGTCTCGACCGCCGCGAGGACGTGGCGCGCATCTTCCGTAATTCGCCGGAAAAGCTGGCGGCTCTGGAAATGCGCGGCAGCGTGCTGGTGGGCGACGTCGATCCCATCGCTATGGCGGAGAAGGCTTCGGCGTACACGCCAGTGCCGGGTGGCGTGGGTCCGTTGACCATTGCCATGTTGATGGCGAACACCGTCGAATCGGCCGAGCGCCGGGCCGGAATATGTTGAAGGTCGGGCTGACGGGCGGCATCGCTTGCGGCAAGTCGCTGGTGGGCGAGGCGCTGGCGGGCTATGGCTGCTTTGTGATTCAAGCGGACGAGATCGGCCACCAGGTTCTCGCGCCCAACGGCGAAGCGTATGCGGATGTCGTGCGCGAATTCGGCGGCGAGATCCTGGCGGCCGATGGCTCCGGCGACGCCACGTACATCGATCGTAGGGACATCGATCGCAGCCGCCTGGCCGCGCTGGTATTCGCGGATGCCGGGAAGCTGGCGCGGCTGAACGCCATCGTGCATCCCGCCGTGATCCGCCGCGAAGAGGCGCTTTCGGCGGAATTCTTCGCGCGCCAGCCGCATGGCATCGCGGTGGTGGAAGCGGCCATTCTGATCGAAACCGGCAGCTATCGCCGCTTCGACAAGCTGATTCTGGTATTCTGCGCTCAGGAGCGGCAGATTGAGCGGGCCATGCGCCGCGAGGGCGCGGTGGAAGCCGATATCCGCGCGCGGATCGGCCATCAGATGCCTATCGAAGAGAAACGAAAGTACGCCGATTTCGTCATAGATACGTCCGGGACGAAGGAAGATACTTTGCGGCAGGCTCGCACAGTCTATGAGGAATTGCGGAGAATGGAAGTATGAGAGTGTTGCGAACCCTGTTTTGGAGTCTGGCGATCGTAGCGGCATTTTTCGCCGCGGTGCGGCTGGCGCCGGTGCATTCGTCCAGCTCGAATTGGAGCAGCTCGAATTGGAGCAGCCCGATGTCGAGCGGCTCGAATTGGAGCAGCCCGATTTGGAGCGGCCCGGCTGCGGCGGCGTCCGCCTACACCGCCGACGAACAGAACAATATCGATGTTTACCGCGATGCCCACCAGGCCACGGTGAACATTACGTCGAAGACGTACCGGCAGAATTGGTTTATGGAGCTGTACCCTGTGCAGGGCGCCGGTTCCGGTTTCATCATCAGCGCGGATGGCGAGATTCTGACGAATAACCACGTGATCCGCGGGTCCTCGGAGCTCACGGTGACGCTGTCCGACAAGAAATTTTATAAGGCGAAAGTGCTGGGCGTCGATGAAGCCCACGACTTGGCGCTGATCAAAATCGAAACCGGCGGCAAGCTGCCCTCGCTGCATCTGGGCGATTCCGACAACGTGGTGGTGGGGCAGAAAGTGCTGGCCATCGGGAATCCGTTCGGGTACGGCGGCACTCTGACTACAGGCGTGGTGAGTTCGCTCGACCGCAGCATCCAGACCGAGGACAACAACCAGCCGCTCGAGGGCATGATCCAAACCGATGCCGCCATCAATCCCGGCAATAGCGGCGGTCCGCTGCTCAATTCCCACGGCGATGTGATCGGCATCAGCACGGCGATTCTGGGATCGCAAGGCAATATCGGAATCGGATTCGCCATGCCCATCAGCCGTGCGAAGTCGATGCTGGAGGGGTATCAGAAGAGCGGCCATGTATCGCCGCCCACGCTGGGCATCAGGGAGGTTTACGTTTCCGACGATTTAGCGGAGATGCTCGAGATGCCGAAACGCGCCGGCTTGCTGATTCAGCAAGTGGAGCGCGGTTCGGCGGCGGATTCGGCCGGTCTTCGGGGCCCGCGCCAGACGGTGATCGTCGGCAATTATCCGTTGGGAATCGGAGGGGATTTGATCGTGGCGATCGACGGCCAACCGGTCCAGGATGGCGATCTGCTCAAGCGCATCATGAACCGGAAACACGGCGGCGATATGATCGAGTTCACCGTGTCGCGAAATGGGCGGCAGGAAAAGATCCAGGTCAAGCTGGGCTCGGCGCCACAAAAACTCTAGTGCGTAAGACAGGCCTCCTGGCCTGTCTTCGTCGGATACGATCGCAAAGTGACAGGGGCGAAAAACCATCCCGAACATCCGGGAATCCCCCGAGCCTCGCGAGGTTTTTCATGAAGTTTCGCGGGCGGAACGCCCATCCCAACAGGGTCGAAGAACCACGCATATCGGGAAATCCCCCCGAGCCTCGCAGGGTTCTTCATGGGATTTCGCGGGCCGAAGGCCCATTCAAACAGACCAGGAGGCCTGTCCTACGCAGGTTGCCAGCTTTGCTAAGTTAGGCGACCGCCGTACCAGCCGTAGCGGTCTTGTTCTTGCTGCCCGGCGGCCGGCCCCGGCGCTTGGGAGCCTCCGCTTCCGCCAACCAGGCCGGAGGCCGGCCCCGCCGCGTGCCGCGTCCCCGCGCAAGTTTTTCGAGACTCAGGATGGCCTCTTCAATCTGAGCCCTCTCCTCTTGCAACTCCGCAAGAATCTTGCTGACATCCATTTTACGTTCCCTCCCCGGCGTCCGCGGCATTCCCGCCCGACGGACGAAACCACATGGAATCTAATTTAAGAGTCCATCTACATTATCGATTTTTACTCGAATGTTGTTTCAATTTCAAGTGAATATTTAAAAATAAGCATAAATTCCTGGTTATCACAGGCCTCCCGCGTGAACGTTAGTACATGCGCCGTTGTTTCCAGTAGTAATAGAACGGAAGTCCGGCCAGAATGATTACAATCCCCTTCATCGATTCCCAGGGAGAATCCCTGAGCGTCGATATCACTAATAAACAGGCGACAAATACAAATAGTACCGGCACAAATGGATACCCCATCGTCCGGTACGGCCGTACTAATTCAGGCCGCTTTATCCGCAGCACGATTACCGCCGCGGTGGCCATTCCGTAAAGAATCCAACTGGCGAAGATCACGTAGGTGAACAGTTCCTTGTAGCCGCCCGACAGCGCGATCAGGACCGACGACCAAAGCGTCAGCGCAAGAATCGATACGCCCGGCGTGCGGAAACGGGGGCTCACGTAGGCCACGGCGTGGAAGAAATAGCCATCGCGCGCCGCCGCGTAAGGCACGCGCGAGCCGGTTAGAATAGACCCGTTCAGCGCCGCGAAAATGCTGATCATGGCGGCGACGGATACTGCGTTGGCGCCCGCGGCCCCCAGCACCTGGCGCATCATTTCTCCGGCCACGCGCGGATTCGCCGCCACCTGGGCCGCCGTTAGAACATGGAAATAGGCCCAATTTGCGAATAGATAGATCGCCATTACCGCTATGGTTCCACCGATTAGAGCCAGTGGAAGATTACGCTGCGGCTCGCGGATCTCCGACGCCACCATGCTGACATTGTTCCACCCGTCATAAGCCCAAAGCGCGGCTACCAGCGCCGCGAAGAAGCCGGCCGTGGTGAGCGGCGCGGCCACGCCCGCTTCCGGCGCATGCGCGTGCCCAAAACACAGGCCGGCGACGATAATCGCGCAGAATAGCGTTACTTTTACCACCGTTACGGCGATTTGCACGTCGCCGCCGAGCTTGACGCCGAAATAATTCAGCGTGCCCAAGGCAAGAATTAGCGCGACCGCGAAAATCTGGCCGTATTTGACCTCGAGCGGCGTCCCGTTCGGCCCCAGCGGAAGCGGTAATTTCAGGAATACCTGTTCCAATGGAGGGAAGAAATTCGCTAAATACAGGAAAAATCCAGTGGCTAATGTGGCAATTGATCCGCTCTTTGCCACCCACATCTGGGTCCAGCTATAGATAAATCCCCACATCGGTCCGTACGCTTCCCGCAGATAAACGTACTCGCCTCCCGCTTCGGGCAGAGCGGCGGCCAGCTCCGCGTAGCTGAGCGCCCCCGCGAGCGAGAGCAGCCCGCCGAAGACGAAAATGAAAAAGACCATCCCCGGAGTGCCCACGCGGGCGATCATGTCGTGCGGCACCAGGAAGATTCCGCTGCCGATGACGGTGCCGATCACGATCGACACCGCCGCCCCCGTTCCCAGATCGCGTCTTAGTTCCATAGCACTCCTTCAGCTAATCGCCTTCAACGGTTGAGATTTCAGATTCAGGCCTCGCCGGAGACAGGCCGGGAGGCCCGTCCCGCTGCCCCTCCAACAGCGAAGCCGCCAGCGCCGCCAGAAAAGTGGCCACCGTGCCGATCAGGACGTACCACGTCCAGGCGATGGGCGTTTCGAAGCGTACCAGAAGGATGGTGGTCAAGCCAGCCGCCACGCCGACCATGGCCGCCGTCTCGCGCGGCCTCTTGGTCAGTATGCCCAGCAGGAAGACCCCGAGCAGAGCGCCGGCGGGGATCGATCCAATAGTCAGCCCTGCCTCCAGCACCGATTTCGAATGGCGTAGGACAATCGCGATAGCGAGCAGCGCCAGGCCCCAGACTATGGTGGCGCCGCGGGCCAGGCGCAGGGAGCCGCTGTGGAAGAAATCCACCACGATGGTGGAGGAGAGCGAGTTCAGAGCGGCGCTCAGATTGGCCATGGCCGCTGCCAGAATCGCGGCGATCAGGAGGCCGGCCACGCCCACCGGCAGATTGTTCCAGATGAACTCGGGATAAAGCCGGTCCAATTGCGCCGGCGCGGCAAGGCGCGCATCGCCGTAGTAAACGAAGAGCAAAATTCCAATCAGCAGGAACAGCGTGAACTGGATGAGAATCACCACCCAGCTCGCCATCAGAGCGGCGCGGCTCTCGCGTTCGTTACGCGCGCTCAGCAGGCGCTGCACCATAAGCTGGTCCGTGCCGTGAGTCGCGGTGGTGAGGAAGCAGCCGCCGGCCAATCCGGCCCAGAATGTGTAAGTACGCGAGAAGAACGCCATGTCGGCGGAAAAGCGGAAATCGAAAACGGTGAATTTGTGGGCGGCTCCGGCTACGGCCGCAACGTGCGCCCATCCGCCCGGGATCTTTCCCAGGATTACGAAGAAACTCACCACCGCGCCAATCACGTAGAGGCTCATCTGCACGACATCGGTCCAGATGACGGCGGTCATGCCGCCTTCGAAAGTGTAAAACAGCGTGAGTAGAACAATGAGCGCGATGGACGTCATCTCGCCGGTCCCGAGCACGATGGAAATCACCAGCGAGATGGCGAAGACGCGAACCCCTTCGGCCAGCGCGCGCGTCACCAAAAATATGAAAGCCGTGAGTTTGCGGATACGCTCGCCGAACCGGCGGCGCATCAGCTCATAAGCGGTAAACATCTCGCCGCGGAAGTATTGCGGCAGGAACAGGACAGAGATGACAATGCGCGCCAGCAGATAGCCGAGCACGATCTGCAGGAATTCCATATTGCCGGTGAAGGCCAGGGCCGGGGTTCCGACGATGGTCAGCGTGCTGGTTTCGGCCGAGACGATGGAGAGGCTGATGGCCCACCATGGGGCGTTCCGCCCGCCCAGAAAATAATCGCGCAGGCTCTTCTGGCTGGAGCGAAAGCGGGCTCCGAACCAGGTGATTCCGGCCAGATAGGCCAGGATGACGGCGAGATCGGCGTAGCGCATGGCCTGGGAGTGACTTTACGATATCATCATCTTGCTGCAGAGCAATCCGTGCGCGCCGGCGAGTCCGCCGGAGACGGGCACCCTCGCTATGGCTCAGATGAAGCGCGCACCAATGGCGATGAAAAGCATCCAAAGGAGACAGGTCTCCGCCTGATTGAACTTTTCTATCCAGGAGAGCGGACGAGCGGGCTTCAGTCAAATTGACCCTCCATTTTTTTCTGTCGGTTTCAATTGAGCCGAATTTCCATTATCCAATTCGCGCCGACCCGAAACATAATCCCCCCGCAACGGCGTAAGATCCGCCCTTGCGGGAGGCGAAGCTGTCTGTCAAAGTCTTGCCGGATACCGAGGTAGAGTTTGCGTGACGTACCGTGCTCCCGACGCTGGCGGCCCACGTCAGCGTTGATTCTCTACCTTCCGTGCACCGGGAGGCGGCTCGAACTTGAACAGCTCGCCAGGGAGCGGTTTGTCGAGATTGACAGTTGTATACACTGTGCTTGATTCGGCGTTGTCCTCGCGCAGAATACGAGAGCGCTGCTTATCGATCCACCAGGTGTAGGCATATCCGCCTTTCTTCTGCGCAACTGTCACAACGTAGCAATCCACTTTGGCGCCCGCGAACTCGAGTGTCTCGTCCCGAAGAAATCTGGTGTCGCTGAAATCCGCTGCGCCGCGGTAACGCCACATCATGAAATGGTCCATGGCGGCCGGCGCGACATCCCCTTGGTCGCCCGGGGCGTTGTTAGTAAGGTCACTAGCCTTGAAAGTGACGTACTGATTCGATTCGGGAAAATAACACCATAAGGTAGATCCATCATGGACGAGGACCGCTTTGCCGGGGACCGAGCCGTCACTTCCCATGCCAGGAAATGCGCCCTCCATTCGGTACCTGTTCGGGCTCTCGAATGCGAAGAGCACGTGGCTGGACCAGCCCTTGTTGGCCCCATCCTCGCGCAAGGTGGCATCGGCCACAAATTCGTAATTCGACGCAGCCCTGTACGTCTGGCTAACCCTCTGCAGAATCTCCGCGACATTGGGCGGGGTCTGCGCGAGAGCCGGGTACAGAAACAGTCCATACAGCGCGATTCGGGTCGACCGCCACATGAACTTGAACTTAGCACGCCGCAAGCCGCGACGCCGTGCCGTGCAGGCAGCCTTTCGGACAACTTCCGACCCAACGAAATCACCAATTAAAATACACCATGATGCTGAAATGGTCTGACATCCTCAATCTTGCCAAGTACCGCAATCCGGCCCAACCGCAAGGTCGTCAAGACGGACGCCGAGTGGCACCGGCAACTGAGCCCGGAAGAATATCATGTGACCCGTTCAGCAGGAACAGCGTGAACTGGATGAGAATCACCACCCAGCTAGTCATCAGTGCGGCGCGGCTCTCGCGTTCATTGCGCGCGCTCAGCAGGCGCTGCACCATAAGCTGGTCCGTGCCGTGGGTCGCGGTGGTGAGGAAGCAGCCGCCCGCCAGCCCAGCCCAGAATGTGTAAGTACGCGAGAAGAACGCCATGTCGGGGGAAAAGCGGAAATCGAAAATCGTGAATTTGTGGGCCGCGCCGGCTACGGCCGCAACGTGCGCCCAACCGCCCGGGATTTTCCCCAGGATCACGAAGAAACTCACCACCGCGCCAATCACGTAGAGGCTCATCCGCACGACATCGGTCCAGATCACCGCGGTCATGCCGCCTTCGAAAGTGTAGAACAGCGTGAGTAGAACAATGAGCGCGATGGACGTCATCTCGCCGGTCCCGAGCACGATGGAAATCACCAGCGAGATGGCGAAGACGCGCACCCCTTCGGCCAGCGCGCGCGTCACCAAAAATATGAAAGCCGTGAGTTTGCGGATACGCTCGCCGAACCGGCGGCGCATCAGCTCATAAGCGGTAAACATCTCGCCGCGGAAGTATTGCGGCAGGAACAGGACAGAGATGACAATGCGCGCCAGCAGATAGCCGAGCACGATCTGCAGAAATTCCATATTGCCGGTGAAGGCCAGGGCCGGGGTTCCGACGATGGTCAGCGTGCTGGTTTCGGCCGAGACGATGGAGAGGCTGATGGCCCACCACGGGGCGTTCCGCCCGCCCAGAA
>PLDF01000177.1 GCA_003135055.1 Bryobacterales bacterium
GCTGCAAAGTGCTTTGCAGGCGCGGACTGCTGAACGGGACGCCGTCGATTTGAATCGATCCGATCTGGCTCGATCCGTTTTGACTCGATCCGTTTTGGGTCGAGCCGGCCTGGGTCGAGCCGACTTGGGTCAACCCAGGGGCCGTGTGCAGGCTTTCCGCCTGGCGCGCGTAGACCCATGGCCGGCCGTTCTTCGCGAACCAATTTGCAGCCATTTCCGCCAGCTTCTGGGCGCGGCCTTCCAAAGCCCAGCCGGGCGGATAACCGAGCAACCGGTTGTATTCGGCGGGTTCGATATCGACAACCGGAGCGGTATCGGCCAGCTCGATCATGCGATCACCTGGGGCATCGATTCAACCGGTTTGAACTGGCACCCCTCGACGAAGAAATCGAAGAACCGCGGGTGCGTTTCGAGGCGGCAGTGCTCCACTCTCCGAACCAGCTCTTCCAACTCATGCCGCCTGGCCTTGGAGAGCAGGGCGATGGAAGCGCCTTCAATGGCTGCATTGCCCACCTGTACGATACGCGATTTTGCCACGTTGGGAATGAGGCCGATACGTTGCGAGGCTTCCACGCTTAAGTGCCGCCCGAACCCGCCGCCGAGGTAGAAGGCGCCGATGTCGTCGAAATCGAGGCCATACTGGCTGAAGACCACATGCAGGCCCGCCACGTTGGCGCCCTTGGCTTGCGCCAGTTCGTTGACGTCGCTCTCCGTGAAGTAGATGCCGCGTTCCGCGTCGAGCGTGATGCGATGCTCTCCATCCTCGAAGCGGCCCAGATCGTTCATGCGGCCGGTGCGGATCAGCTCACTCATGAGAGCCACCAGACCGGAGCCGCAGATGCCCTCGGGAGCGCCGCCGCCGATCACGCCCAGATGGAACGCGCCGGCGCTATCGATAACCACATCCTCTATGGCGCCGTCGAGAGCGGGCATGCCGCAGGCGATGGCGCCGCCTTCGAATGCGGGGCCCGCGGGACAGGACGCGGCCAGAATCCGGCGCCGGTTGCCGACGATCAGCTCGGTGTTGGTACCGATATCCATGATCGCGACCGGACGCTCTTCATGGGCTAAATCGACGGCGAGCATGCAGGCCGCGGCGTCGGCGCCGACGTGGCCGCTGATGATCGGGCCTCCATACACGCGCGCATTGGGATGGATAGGCAGCAGGCAGCGCCGGCCGGTGCTGGTGAGACTGGTGTCGGCCGAGTGGACCCCGGTGCGCTTGCCCTCGGCCATTTCGATTTCCGTGATGGAGCGGTACGGACTCTGACCGATGGTGTAGACGCTAAGTCCGAAGAAGAGATCGCGCATGGTGGAGTTACCCACCACCACCATTTCGTAGATGGTCCGGGGATCGACGGGAAACGCTTCGATCGCGTGGCTGAGGTAACCCGCGAGAGTCCGCATCAGCAGCTTGCCGCGGTTATCGCTATCGTACTGGATGCGGGCCATCACGTCGGAGCCGCCGAAACGCTGCGGATTTTCGAAAGACGCTTCGGCGGCGATTTCTCCGGTTTCCAGATTGAAGAGACGCAGCACGACGGTGGTGGTGCCGAGGTCCATGGCGATACCGTAAATGGGGCCGGCGGAGCGTGCCACCTCTTCGCCATCGATCAGGATGCGGTCGCCGGAGCGGGTGACGGCCGGGTCTAACTTCAGGGCGCCGTTGCCGGCGGGGAGTCCGAGCGCGCGCCGCTCGATGCGCATGTTGCCGCGGCGCATGGTGTGGCACCGGACGGCGCCCGAGCCGGTTACGCTGGTGCGGCAGGAAAGACGGAATTTGCCTTTGAGGTGGCGCTCTTCTTCCGTGAGTTCCGAGAGATGCTCCATGCCCTCGACGACTTCGACCATGCACTCCTTGCACTTGCCTTGCTTCCGGCAGGAAGTGGGGACCTGGACGCCGAGGCCTTCGGCATAGTCGAAGAGCGAAGGGCCGGGGAGGGCTTCGACTGTCTGTCCGTTGATGGTGAGGGCTGTCATGGCCTCTGTGGGGCAGCCAATGCTGGCTGCAGCCGGCTTTCAGCCGGCTTTCTTCGCTTGGTGACCCATCGGGTGCCGCCGCCAGAGGGCGCCTTCCGTTCCGCCGAACACCGGCTGCCAACTGGCTCACAATCCCAGGTGGCGAGAGCCGGCTGAAAGCCGGCTGCAGCCAGGATTGGCTGCCCCACAAAGCGCCGCATAGTCATTCGCGGAGTTACCAGGCGGCCTTCGATTCCAACTCGGCTCTCACGGCTTCCGCTACTTCCGCGGCCGAGCCGGCGCGCTCCTCTTCCTCGCTCCATTGCCACTGGGCGAGATAGTCGTCCGCGCCCTGCAATCCCCGCTTGGCCGCCATGATGTCGATGCGCTCCATGAACTTATCGGGCAGAGGCAGGGTGATATCCTCCTCGTCGTCCTCGGCTTTAATCTGAGAAGGTATTTCCTGCCAGTATAGAATCTTGTAAGTCGCCATTTTGGTCACTCTTTGCCGCGAGCCGCAGAAACAGATCGACGGCGGCGGAAGCGTTCGCGCCATAGCCGTCGGCGCCGATCTCGTCGGCGAACATCTGGCTGATCGGAGCGCCGCCGATCGCCATTTTAATTCTTCCCAAACCGGCTGCCTCGAAGCCGTCGATCACGGTCTTCATGTAAGTCATGGTGGTGGTGAGAAGTGCGCTCATGCCGATGATATCGGGGTTGCATTTCGCCGCCGCGGCCATGAATTTATCGAGACTCTGATCGACGCCGATATCGTAGACTTCAAAGCCGGCGCCTTCGGCCATCATGCAGACCAGGTTCTTGCCGATATCGTGAAGATCGCCGCGGACCGTTCCCATCAGCAGAACGCCGACTCGATTAGGCGCATTTTCTTTCGCGCTGAGCAACGGCTTGAGCACGGCCATGCCGGCCTTCATGGCGCGCGCGGCGATGAGCACTTCCGGCACGTAGAGGATGTTATGCTTGAAATCTTCGCCCACCACGCTCATGCCGGCGATCAGGCCTTCGTTGAGCACTTCCTGAACGGTCCGGCCCTCCGCCAGGGCATCCTTGGTCATCTGCTCGACTTCCTTGGCCTTGCCGTCGTACAGATGCTGATTCATCAGTGCATAATCAACCATTCACGGACTCCTTCGCCGCAATGCGCGGCAGTTATTAAACTCTTCGAGCGCCTCCAGCATGGCGACGATGTTTTCACGCGGCATGCCGGGGCTGGTTCCACCGCCGACGGAGAGAATGATTCCCTCGCCGCCGGAACCTTCGAGGACGTCGAGCGTCTCTTCTTTGACTTCCTCGGGCGTGCCGCGCACGGCGATCTCAAGCGGGTTCACATTGCCCATGAGACACATGCGGCTGCCCACCCTCCGCTTCACTTCGCGGATATTCTTCTGCTTGCCCCAATTGAGGACGTTGAAACCGGCGTCGGGAATGTGATCGAGACAGGCGTCCACTTCGGCGTCGTTGTGGTAGATCTTCACCCAGTCCGCGGGAAAGGCGTCGCAGATGCGCTTGAGGTAAGGGTGCGCGAACTCCAGATAGTGTTCCTCGTTGATGAAGCCCACAATGTCGTCGAGAATGAAGATGCTCTCCACCTTGTCGCCCATGACTTTGTGCTGCGCTTTGAGAAAGTCGATGACTACGCGCGTGCATAGGTCGATCAGCCGGTGAGCGCCTTTCGGATCTTCCACCAGATCGATCATGAAGTGAGTGGTGCCGCGCACAAACCCGGCGGTGCAAAGAGGGCCGCGGGCCGTCACCATCGGCAGAATGTAGCCGTGGTCCAGAATGCGCTGCCTGGCCATTCCGATGCGATGCAGCGTAAGCGCCGCGAAGGCATCCGCATCCACTTCATATTCGGGAAATTGATCGATGTCTTCCAGCCGGTACAGCGTATGGTATTCGCTGGGCGTGTTGTCCTGCCAGAACTTGATTTTGGAGCCGAGTACCGAAGGCTCGGCCGCCATCCCATACTCCATCCACCAGGATGGAACGAAGATAATATCCGGAAACTCGCGCATGATCTTCAGGTTCGCTTCGAACCAGACTTCCGGGTTCAGAAAATAGTCCAGGTGCTTGATTCCCAGATAGCCGGGAATCCATGGACTATCGACAATCAGGGCCATCGGGATCTTGTCCATCGTCTCGCGGCGCGCCGCACGTTTAAATATTTCCCATTGTTCCGGCAACATAGTCGGTTCTCTTTCAATAAGGCATGTTTATCAAGGCGCCGTCAATAAGGCACGCTCACGGCGCGGTCGTCGCCGGGGTCCGCCCACCGGTCGTTGGGAATGATGGGCGTCCAACCCGGCCGCCCGGGGTCCTGGTCATACGGATAGCCGCCCAACCGGCGGTAAAGTTCGCTATACTCGCGCAGCTTTTCGCGGTCGAGCTTGACGCCGAGACCGGGTCCGACGGGCACCCGAATCGCGCCTTGTTCGTAGCGCATGAGGCCGCCTTCGATAATATCGTCCGTTAAATGATGATAATGCGCGTCGGCGGCGAAGGAAAGATTTGGAATCACGGCGCCCAGGTGCAGCATGGTGGCGAGTTGAATTCCCAGCTCGCCCGAAGAATGGACGGCAACGCCTAGCTGGAAGGTTTCACACACCGCGGCCGCCTTAATGCAGGGCCTGATGCCGCCCCAGAAAGTAGTATCGAGAAGAGTTACGTCAACGGCGGTATCGAGCGCGTTGGCGGCAAGCTGCTCGAAGTTGACCACCACGGTGTTGGTGGCCAGCGGAACCCGGACCGATTGGCGGACGCGGCGCATGCCGTTTAGACCGAAGACCGGGTCTTCCAGATAGTCGTTGCGTAACCCTTCGATGGCCTGGCCGAAACGAATGGCCTGTTCGGCGGACCAGACGCCGTTCGGATCGAAGCGCGCCGAGTCTTCCGGGAAGGCGGTGGCCAGCGCGCGGTAGGCTTCGAGCTCATAATCCGGATGGAAGACGCCGCCCTTGAGCTTGTGCGTGGTGAAGCCGAAGCGGCGCTTCAGCGAGCAGGCCAGCTCCACGAGCTGATCGATGGTCCGGACCTCGCCGGCGCCGGTCTTCGGGTTGGGATAGCGGAAAAAGCAGTAGCTGGCGAACGGTACGCGGTCGCGCAGGCGGCCGCCAAGGATGTCGCAAACAGGCGCGTTCCAAGCCTGACCGAGAATATCGAGACAGGCGAATTCGAGCGCCGCCAGAACCTGCGTGCGGTTGTTATACAAAGAGGCAGTCGGGTTGGCGATAAGGAATCGCATCTCCTCAAGACGCGCGGGGTCGCGGCCCACCAGATACTGTTTCATGGCCCGGAACATGGCTTCGGCCGATTCGCCGCCGCCGCCCATTTCGCCCAAGCCAATCAAGCCGTTATCGGTTTCCACTTCCACAATTGTGCGGACAAAGCGGCCCCAGTGGCAACCATTGGCGTGGCGCAGCGGGGCTTCGAGCGGGACCGTGACGGTGGTCGCGCGAATGTCCTGGATCTTCACAATTAGTTTCATCGTACAACAATTGCCGGTTTTGCGCCCAAATTCCGATACGAAGGTGAAGGCGGCGCAATACCCGGAGCCGGACGTTCTAAGCTCCCAGCCGGGATCGGAGAATGTCCAAATTTAGGGTAAACCCTTGACGTCGTACCTGCATGAGCGCGTATATAGTTTGAAGTAGCAACGAAATCTCGCTCCCCCGTCCTGAGGAGAAGTCAGGTTCAGCAATCTTCAGCCGGGAGTGTACAAGGGCACGGTCACTGCCCAGGGCTTCCGGACCACCATCGAGGATATGCAGCGGTGGGACAGACGATCGCCTTTTGCCGTCTGTCAACCGGCCCCGCTTTCGCGAGCCATGACAGACCGCGAGAAACGATGGTCTGTCCCACTTGGCTGCACCAGTACGCGTTCGGCGAGCGGTTCATCCGGTCCATCGCTTCGTCGATGCATTTAGCCCTTCCCGCTGAACATTGCCAGCGCCGCGCGGGCGCGCTTTCTCATCATGGATTCGAACGAGACCCGCGGCACGTCGATGAGCTTGCGCAGTTCCGCGTCGCGCAGCAGACGCTGCGCGGCGTTGGGCATGCGCGCGGCCGCGCGGTCGAAAGCGCCCGATGAGGCGGCGCGCATTCCGGCTATCGCCCGGTAGTAACCCTGCTGCCCCTGCACCTTCTGACAACCGGTCACCAACGCCGCCAAGACTTCGTGGCTGTCTTCGAGTTGCGCCACCACGCCGCCCCATTCGTCGAGGAACGGACAGAGCGGCAGCAGAGTTGCCGCCGACCGGCGCAGCGACTTTACGGGGCGCAGCGGATAGTGCCTATGGCCTTCGGCCGAGAGCCCGGTGTGTTGATACAAGCGAACCGCCAGCGCGAAACGGCCGCGCGCGGAGAGATGCTCCCTCAGCGGCGTGGTGACCGGAGTGTGCTTCCAGAAACCCATTCCCTGAGTGAGGTCGCCGCGATTGTGCGCCAAGGTCATAGAGAGGCGCAGCAGGTCGATCTCGGCATCGCGTTCCGCGGCCACTTCATCGAAGACCGCCTGTTCGCGATCGATCTCGCCCTCGATGGCGGCCTGCGCTTCCTCGGCGGAAACGGCGTCGCCGAGTTCCAGCAGTCGGCCGAGGCCGCCCGCAATGGCGCTCCACTGTTCGCCGTTATGACCGCTGACGCCGCGGATGGCGCGGATCGAGATGCCGTCTTCACTCCAGGCGCGCGAGGCGAGTGCGAGGCGCAGCATGGGCCGCAGTACGCCGGGGTCGCGCGATTCGTGCCAGACGATGCCGCGGATTTTGGTGTCGACATCCGTTGGCACGAACGTGGCAACGGTAGCGTGGTGACAGGCCAGGCAAAGGGCGAAGTAGTCCTGCAACTGCTCCTCGGGACTGAGGGTGGGGCGCAGAATGTTCTCCCAATTGGCGAGGATGCGCAGGAACCCGTCGGGCGAGTCGCCCAGTTCAATAAGCCGGCCGGGCTTGGGGGCCGGCAATCTCAGGAACGGGGCGGTGTTTTGGACCTGCGAGAGCAGCGTCTCCGGGCCGATCCACTGTGCCCATGCGTAGTGTGGCGTTTTGACGAGAGGGGCAGACAAACAACCAGTATGACGTGAGAAAGCCTCGTGGCGCACGCACTCNNGTGTGAACGCGTCTTTTGCCGGCGAGAGATCGAACCTGCGTTCACACGAGTGTGAACGCCGCACGTTGAGAACGTGCGCCACGCGTTACACCAAAGATCGCCACGGCCTGGTAAGCCTGAAAGCAGCTATGCGGCTCGAAACAGCAGCAGATCCAAACTAAACGTCACTCGCATCGCTTCCGCAGGCTTCGATCGCATCGGCCGGTAAATTGAATGCAGCACGTCGCCAACGCCTACAGCGTCCAGATCGGCCACCGTAGCCACTCGCCGCCGGCCCACAAGCCTGAATCCATGTGCGAACGTCTCCAGAGTCCGGGCCACGCGGTCGCGCCCCACCCCGCGCAACTCGATCAAGTCGTCAGGCGCGGGCAGTGCCACGAGAAGCCGTCCGTCGTCACGCAGCACGCGCCGGAATTCGCCCGCATTCATCCGCGCCGTGATCGACAGCGCCATCGAGAACGAGCGGTCGGCGTACGGCACGAAGCGGTCGGCATTGGCCACGATCCACTCGCATCCGGGGTAGCGCCGCGCGGCGGCATCCACGGCCGGAATGGAGATGTCGACGCCATGCGCATTGAAGCCGGTCTGGCCGGCGAGGCTGCCAAGGTAGAAGCCGTCGCCGCAGCCGGCATCGAAAACGCTGTCGCCCGGCGAGGCGGCCAGGGTCTCCACAATAGCGTGCAGCAACGGCCCCGTCACGCCGCGGTCGTGCAATCGCCGCCGCGCTGCCACGGCGGCCACCGTGTCGCCCGGCTTTTTGGACCGGCGCTCCTGCGGTTGAAGCAGGTTGATGTATCCGCTGCGCGCGATGTCGAACGAATGTCCACGCGGACACACCACTCGCCGCTCCTCACGCGCCAGCGCCAGGTGGCAGTTATGAACGGGGCAGAGGAGCATCTCAAGCTACCGGTCAAGCTACCAGGAAGCGGTTCATGCCCGGTTGCAAATCATGGCGCACGCCGCGCCACTCGAACTGGCCGGTCACTCCCGGCGGCAGCACGACGCTTGCTTCGAAGCCGGAAGTGCGCGGCTCCAGGCGCACCTCGATGCTTCCCCGCGGATGCGGCACTGACCCCGAGACGCCGGTCAGCTTGCCCAGGTGCGGGCGCACGGAGACGCGGCGGAACGCTGGCGCGGCGGAATCGATACCTAGCACGGTGCGGAATATCTCGATGTTCGGACTGGCGCTCCACGCATGGCAATCCGAGCGCGACGACTCACCTGGCCGGTCCACCGTCTCGGCGAACGTGGTCAAGCCGCGGGCAAACATGTCGCGCCAGGGAGCCAGTCGGTCGAGGTAACTGTCCCCTTCGCCCACCTTAGCCAGCGCGCAATGAACATAGTATTGGAAGAACAATCCGGGTTCGGCCAAACCCGCTGTAAGAATCCGCAGCATGAGCTGGCGCGCGGGGGCGCCATCAATTACGCCAGCCAGCACCGCCAATGTATTGGCGTGTTGCGAAAACTGCTGCTTGCGCGGCGTATCGGCGTAAAGCTGCTTGCCGGAATCCCAATAGAGCGTCTGCACGGTTTCGCGGAGCTGCCGCTCGCGCTCCCGATAGAGATCGGCCATGGCGCGCAGCCCCAGCCCGCCTTCCAGCTCGGCGGCCCATTGGTAGGCAAGCAGCAGATGCAGATCGAATATCGCGGAGCTGTTATTGGGTTCCGGCGCATCGACCTCCTGCGGCGCTTCGCCATTAGGCCACGATGGCACCCAATCGAAATAGCGCCACCACGGCAGCGGCCCCAGCGCGCCGTTTTTCTGTTGATAGCTCTCAAAGAAGCTAAGCACGGCGCGCACGCCGGGCAGCATGGCGCGTACGAAATCGGGATCGTCGGCGTACCACCAATAATCGTGAACCATGGCGATCCACCACAGCGAGAAGCCGGGAATGAACTGCTCGAGGCGCGTGGGGAAGCGGCTCATGGTGCAACCGTTGCTCTGCCGCGAGTCGTTGATCTGGTCGATGGCGTTGCGCATCAGGCGCGCATCGCCGCTGTTGAAGAGCGAGACCAGACACTGCACGCGCGTATCGCCGACGTACTGCAGTTGCTCGTAGTAGGGGCAATCCATGTAGGTTTCGTGGGCGCAGAGCCGCGCGGTGCGCCAGCCCACTTCCAGAATGCGATTGAGCTCCGGCGCGCCGGCGTCGAACTGCGCGTGGCGCTCGAACGGGAAGCCGGTGTAGGTGGCGCGGAGATCTTCCACGGTTAGTGGCTCGTCATTGGTTTGAATGTCGAGTTCCAGGTAGCGATAGGCGCGCCACCAGAGCGGGCGGAAGGTGCGGCGCGGGCCGCCGTCGGCGACGAATTGATCGTGACTGCCGATGAATTGCTTGCCCTCGATCTCATTGCGATTGCCCTTCTCCATGGTGCGGCTTCCGCCGGAAGGGGCCTCGAAGAGCCCCTCTGCATAGCCGAGCTTGACCACGGCGCCTTTGCCGCCGCTCACAGTCAGCTCGGGATAAGCGGTGGTGAGATAGCTCTGATCGAGCAGCAGAGTGGCGTGCGTGTGGGCGGGAATCCGGAACGGCTGCGGCTGTGCGGGGAAGTTGGCAGGCTGAGGAATCCCGGTCGCGCGCCGCACGCTTTGCAACCGCTCAGGCCGCTCTTCCATGGCGGGAATAGGGCGCGCAACCAGCATCCAGCGCGAGTGGACATCGCGCGCTTCGCGGCCGGCCGCGGGGCCTATCACTGCCGCCGCGGGCCAATGCGAGTCGTCGAAATCGGCGCCTTCCCACCCCCAAGGATGCGCGGCGCCGGTCACCAGATCGCCCGGACCCACCACGTAGTAGGCGTGAACGTCGGTGGCCGGCAACGGAGCGTAGGATTCGTCGCGCGCGCATTTCCACTGCGCGCCGGTATCGGCCACGCGTTCGGCGGCGGTATCGCCCTGGAGCACGAATCCCGTCCGGAGCGTGATCTGAGCTTCGGGCGCCAGGTCGCCAAAGTTCCACACCACGGCGGCGAACGTATTCTTGCCGGCGTTAAGATAGGGCGCCGCGTCCACGGTTTCGTAGCGCCAATGGAACAGGTCGCCGCGCGCAGGTCCCCAGGAAACCCGGTGGCCATTGACGAACAACTGGTAGCGGTTGTCGCCGCTCACATGTACCACGAACCGCGCTGGTTTGCCGGGCAGCTCGAAGGTGCGGCGGAAATGGCAGACGCCGTATTCGGTGGGGTGTTCGCCGGGCACGGAGATCCATTTCGATGTCCACTGGCGCCGCAGCAGGCCGGTGTCCTGAGCGGCAAGGGGAGCCGAGGCGAGTGCGGCGGCGGCCGCGCTTTCGAGCAGGAATTGGCGGCGTGTGGGGTTCATTTAGCTGGCCCTTTCATAAACTCGGTATCAGTGCAGATCGTGGCGCACGCACTCCTGCGTGCAGCGTTCACACTCGTGTGAACGCGCTGTAGTCCTCGTGCGCGCCATTCAGCTGGCCCTTTCGAGGACGGTTTCCAGCAGCACATTCGCTCCGTTGGCGCAATCTTCCCAGCGGCTGAACTCTTTGGGTGCGTGGCTGATTCCGTCCACGCTAGGGACGAAAATCATACCCATGGGTCCTAATCTCGCCATCATCTGGGCGTCGTGTCCCGCGCCGCTCGGCAGACGCTTCGATTGCAGGCCCAGCCGGGCGCAAGCCGCTTCAATCGACTTCTGAATCTCCGGCGAAGCCAGCGCGGAATCGTGATGCGCCGCCGGACGAATCGTGATTTCGGTTCCGGTCTGTGCGGCGATCGCCTTGGCGCGGGTCCGGATCTCTTCGGCGAGCTTCGCGATTTTTTCCGCCGAGAGATCGCGCAGCTCGATGGTCATCCGGACCAGGCCGGGCACAACATTGGCGGCATTCGGCGTCACCGAAAGCTGACCGACGGTTCCGACCTGGCGGCCGGGTTCGCGCCGCACTACATCGTTCACCGCGATGGTCAGGTGGGAAGCAGCAAGCAAGGCATCGCGGCGGTCCGGCATGGGGGTCGTGCCGGCGTGATTAGCCACGCCCCGGATTTCGACGTCGTAACGGTCGATGGCGACAATGCCTTCCACCACGCCGATGGGGACGCCGGCTTTATCCAGCGTGCCGCCCTGCTCGATATGCAGTTCCAGGTAGCAGTGGAACGAGCCGGGCGTACGGCGCGCATCGGCGATGCGCTCGGGGTTGCCGCCCAACTTGCGAATGGCGTCGGCCTGTTTCATGCCGTTCCACACGAGATCCAATTCGGCGGCGGCGAAATCGCCGGCTGCCGCGCGGCTGCCGTAGAGCCCGTTATTGAATGCCACGCCTTCCTCGTTCGACCAGATCACGACCTCTAGCGGACGTCGCGTCACAAGGCCGGCTTCGCGGATGGTTTGGACGACTTCGATCGCGCCCACAGATCCCAGGTCGCCGTCGAAGTTGCCGCCGTTGGGCACCGAATCTATGTGGGAACCGAACAGCACCGGGGGCAGGGAAGAGTCGACGCCCTGGCGTCGCGCGACGATGTTACCTGCGGCGTCGATCCGCGGTTTCAGGCCGGCCGTTTCCATCAGGCTCATCGCGTAGCGGCGTCCGGCCACGTCGGCATCGGAATAGGCAACGCGGCTGACGCCATCGGCAAACGCGCCGCCGGCGGGACGGCCGAAAACGCTGAGGGCTTCCAGGCGTTGGCGCAGACGGCCGGCATTGACCCGCGGAGACGCCGCGCGAGTGAGGCTTGCGAGCGCCATCGCTCCCAGAAACTGACGCCGCTTCATAGTTGGGATCTCACGAAAGCAGTTTACACCGTGGCGCACGCACTCTTGCGTCGCACTCTTGCGTGCAGCGTTCACAATCGTGTGAACGCGCTTCGTCCGTGCGCCGCCACCCTCACCGCCGTACTTTCACCGTCTGATCGCCGTCGAAGTAGGCGATGAATTCATCGCCGGCAGCAGCAGCCAAATCCTTCGGAGCCGCACGGTCGTGAGGATCAAGCTGCCGTTCGCTCTTGCCGGCGCCGTTGCCCGGCGTGGCGCGAACCTTCAGTTGCGATCCGTCGGCAGCCGTAACCTCCAGCAGCCTATAGGTGGGCTTGCTGGACTTGATAATGAACTTCTTCTTGCTCTTCTGCACAATTTCGCCGGTGACGATGGCCCCTTTCGCGACCACCACTGCACCGCCGATCATAAGGTCCTGGCTTACTTGAAATCGCAGCCGCAGCCCCTGCGGAGCGTCGGCGGGAACATCCTCCAGCAACGTCGTGGCAACCGGCGTCCCGCTGGCGATACTCACAGTCTGAGCCGCGACATTCGCCGGCGCCGGATTCCCCGCGCCGGTTGGATTGCGCATCGCCTGAATCACTGCGTCCGGAACGCCGGCCTTGGTCAGACGAATGATCTGCGCCGTCGACAAATCGAATTTCGTTTTGGAAGATTCGATCTGACCGATGATAAGCTGCGTAGAAACCTTCGCCTGTACCATCTCCAGCACGCCATCGTTGGTGAGCACGGCGTCGGCCAGTGGTGAAGGCTTAATCTCCGAGGGTTTGGCCGCAGCCTTCCCTGGGACCGGCGGCATAGCCCGCCGCGCCGCGCTGCGATTCATCCACCACCAAGCTCCGGCCGTTAAGAGAATTGCCAGAAAGGCGCCGGCCAGGGCAAGCGGGATGATTTGCGGCCTCATTCTGGCGGCCACGGGCGTCCTCGCGGCCACGGGCGGTGGGGTTTTCAGCACGCCGGAATCGGACCGCTGCTTCAGTGCCGCCAATTGGGAATGCACCTCTCCCATGGACTGCCAGCGCTGCTCCGGATCTTTCCGAAGGGCGCGGTGAACCAGTTGTTCCAGCTCGGGAGCGACGGTAACAATCTCCCCAATGGGCTGGGCCTCGTCCCGCAGAATTGCGGAAAGCGTCGAGATCATGGAGTCTGCGGCAAACGCCTTCCTCCCCGTAATCATTTCGTATAGCACCACGCCAAACGAAAAGATGTCGGAGCGCGGGTCCACTCTTTTGCCTTCCGCCTGCTCCGGCGACATGTAGTTGACCGTGCCCAGGATCGAGCCTTCCATGGTCAGGGGATCCGGCCCGACGGGCAGCGTATCGTCGGTCAGCGATGTGAGCATGCTGTTTTCCGTGAGCTTGGCGAGTCCGAAATCGAGGATCTTGACCAGCCCGGATTCCGTCACCATGATGTTGGCGGGCTTGAGGTCGCGATGGATAATGCCCGCGGCGTGCGCCGCCCGCAGCGCGTCCGCCATCTGCACGGAGTACTTCAGGATATCCGCCGCGGGCAACCCGGATGGCGCGATGAGCTCCGTAAGCGGCTTCCCATTTACGAATTCCATCACCATGAACTCCTTGCCATCGTGAGACACAATGTCATGGATGGTGATGATGTTCGGATGGTTCAAACTGGAAGCGGCCTGCGCCTCCTGAATGAACCGCCGCCGGCGCTCCGGATCGCCCGAATTGCCTGCCGCGAGCACTTTTATGGCGACGGTGCGGTTCAGGCGGGTATCCTGGGCCTTGTAGATGTCGCCCATGCCACCGGCGCCCAGTTTCTGTAGAATCTGATACTGAAGTATGGTCTGGCCTAGCATGGAGAACAGAGTCTCCAGTGTGCCACACGAACGGGCCAGGGCTCGTGGCGCACGGGGCGCCTTCTGGGCCCATGCGTGCAGCGTTCACACTCGGGTGAACGCGCTTGGGTCCTCGCGCGACGCGGTAGGGCCCTGGGGGCGGCTGCTCCTACATCTCCGATAGAGGAGATGAGAATCTCGGCGGGCGGTCGCCATAGTAGGTTGGGTCGGCGAATTTCTCTCTGAATACCTTCTCCCAGCGCGCCTCTTCGGTGCACGTATGGCACACGCCGCAGCGGCACCGGGACATTTTGAGCCGTTTAGGGAGGTGAATGGGGTGCGCGGATGTCGCCGTACCCTGGCTCCTTGCCCCGATTGCCGGGGTGTGGGAGCCCGCTAACAATTGCTCAATGACGTTAACTTGCGATAGTTCCAATTCCATGCTTTCCTCCGTGCCGCGGCCGGCGTTTGGCTCTCCGTGCGGCGAGATGGCAGATCTGGACATTCCGGGTTCGTCTACAGGCGATTATGGTGGAACGTGGCGTGTATTTCAATTCCACTATCGGCATGATTCGGGTTGTTAACTTAAGAGGGTTACTTGAGATTACCAACGATAGTAGACAAACGCCCGCAAACCAGAGCGGTTTCTTGGAGTGCACGCTAAGCCAAATGCTAAGCCGCGCGAAAAGGCGCTGGCCGCCGGCCTATCGCGCTGAGCTCGCCCTTATCGCAGAAACCCGCTGCGGCCGCTCGATTGCAGGCTCAACGCGTCGTTGCGCTCGTCGTCCAACGCCAATATCCGGCGCAGCTCCTCAGACAGCGACGCCTGCGTTTCCGGCCGAAGCAAGCGTTTCTGGTATTGCTGCTGAGGCTGATCGCCACGCACGAAGAAGGCGTGCAGAGAACGGCGTGGCGCGGCCGTGCGATTCGCGGTTCCGCCGTGCCATAGATGGGCGTTCATCAGGATTACGTCGCCGGCCGCGCCCAGCGCCAGCCGCTCTTCCGGATGTGCGGCCCACGGGTCGCGCAACGCTTGTTGCGGGAGCTTTCCCGAAACGTGCGATCCGGGCACGAACCGGGTGGCGCCGTTCTCGGGCGTGAAATGGTCCAGCAGCCAGATGGAATTGAAAACCGCATTGCCCTTCGCATCCGGCAGCAATCCCATGTCGCAATGCAGCGGTTGCGACGAGTTGGAAAGCGGTTCGGCGGCGCGGTAATTCAAGCTACCGAGCTTGAAGTCGGGCCCCAGCACCGCCCCGGCCGCCTCCAGCAGCTCGGAGTGGCAGATCACCTGCTGAAACACCTGTCCTTTGTCGACTAAGTTGGCGAGGCGCTGGGCGTTTTCCTCTTTGCGAAATTCCGCGCCCGCATTTTCGCCTTCGAGGTCCAGTTGCCGGGCTGTGGCTGTGCGCAAAGCTTCGAGCCACGCGGCGTCGATCACTCCCGTGAGTATAAGATACCCTTCGACTTGAAGCTGGCGAATCTGTTCCTCCGTCATAACGAAGAGCATTGTAGCTCAAGGGCTCTTGCGTAGGAGGCCAAGCATATGGCGACCCGATTGAGCCGGAGCGCTTCCGATAGAAATCCGTTGTTAACCTGCGGCGGATTGTGAATCCGCCTGCTGGAGTTACCCGCGCGGGCATCCCGACATCGCTGAAGGAACTTCCCTGGCGGTTAAATGTAGAGACTCAGAGTCCGCGTTTGGCTTACTCGCAGGGGAGCGTCAAAGCCCGGCAGGCGGATTCACAATCCGCCGCAGGATCCGCCGCAGGATTGACAATCTGCCCCACCAAGGGTGCTTAAGCGGCTCTGTCCCGGCTGCGCGTGTTTGCAGATAGTCACCGAGCCGCAACCGTCGGAGCGGCCGTTTTCACAGGCTTTCCCGAAGACGTGTAAGCACCCCCCACAAACCGGGTTCACGCACACATGGGACAATGGAGCTTACATGAGAGTCTGGAACCGCACGAAGCTGTTGTGGGGGTACCTCGCCCGCCGTTCCAGGCTGGGCGCGCTGCCGGTGGAATACATTGTGGAAACCACCGCCAAGTGCAATTTGTATTGCCCCATGTGCCCGCGCGAGACGCACAAACAGCCCAAAGAGGACATGACGGACGATGTCTTCGAGCGTCTCATCCGCCAGGCGGGCAGTTCGGCCGAACACATGATGCTGATCGGGCTGGGCGAGCCGCTGATGGACCCGAAGATTATCCGGCGCATCGAATTCTGCCACGAACACAGTATCTCGACGCTGATTTCGACGAACGGCACGCTGCTGGACGAGCGCTTTGCCGCGCGGCTGCTGGATACGCCGCTCGACCAGATCACGTTGAGCTTCGACGGCGCCAGAAAAGAGACGTTTGAGTTCTACCGCAAGGGCGCCAAGTTCGAAAAGGTGCGCGATAACTTCGTGCGCTTTTCGCGGATGAAGAAAGAGCGGGGATCGAAGCTGCAAATTGTCGCCCAGTTAGTCCGCATGGAAGGCAACGCCAGTGAAGTGGACGACTTCATAGGTTTCTGGCGCGCCACGCCCGGCGTAGATCTGATTCGCATCAAAGAAGACGAGACCAACTTGATGCGGCCCGACGCGGGGCACGCGGCCGGCGATTGGAAACACCCCTGCCACTATCTGTGGCGCGGGCCCCTCTATGTGAAGTACAACGGCGATGTTTACCCGTGTTGCCAGAGTTACCCGCTGGATGGCGCACCCGTCGGCAACGTGGTGGAGCAGCCGCTTACGCAGATTTGGAACTCCGCGGCCATGCAGGAAATGCGGCGGCTGCACGCCTCTGGGCGGGGCGGGGAAATCGACGTCTGCTCGCGCTGCTGCACCACCATTCCGCATCCGGCATTAGTGGCCGGCAGTTTGATGCTGCACGGCCGCACGGTGCGCCGATTGATGCCGGTGGTAGAGCGGCTAACGTATCTTTCCAAACTCCCTTCGAAGCTGCTTCGCCCGCCCAAGCGGCAGCGAGCGTAATATCGCGCGCTCTTTTTACAGCGCTTTTACATCTTCCGGACTAATACGGGCCGATCGCCTGTTATCTTTGCAGGGAAGGATAACTTACTAGCTCCCGGACCACGAGATGTCGCGCTGCTGATTGCAACCACTCCCTCACGGTCGTGGCTCCGATCGAAACCGCGCACGCTGGCAAGCGGTTTCGCGGCAGCGCCGAATCTCGCTGTCCGAGGACAACCGAAAACTATGTCTCGACTCACTTACAAGACTCTCTCTGACTGCTTGTGCGCCGGCGCGTTGCTTGGCGCGTTCGCGGGCCCGCTGAGCGCGGCCAACGCCTATCTGGTGCATAATCTGGTCGCCGATCAACCCGGAATTGCCGATCATACCGATCCGAATCTGGTGAATCCCTGGGGCAATGGCTTCAGCGCTGGCAGCCCTTTTTGGATTGGCGACAACGGTACGGGCGTATCCACTCTCTACGACGGGACTGGCACGGCCACCGCGCTGGTAGTGGAGATTCCGGCAGCCGGCGGCGGCGCCAATGGTCCGGTGAGCGGCGTGATTGTCAACAGCGTGACCACGGCCTTTCTGTTGGCGCCGGGCAAGCAATCGCAGTTCATGTTTTGTTCCGAAGACGGCGTGATTAGCGGGTGGAACAGCTCGGTAGACGCCACCCACGCCAAAGTTCTGCTGGATAACTCAAAGAACAATGCCGTTTACAAGGGTATGGCCATGGGCTCCACAACCGCCGGGCCGGTGCTCTACGTAGCCAATTTCAATAGCGGCAAAGTGGAAGTCTACGACGCGAATATGAACCCGATAGCGACCGCCGGCGCGTTTACCAACGCGGCCGTGCCCGCGGGTTTTGCTCCGTTCGATGTCCAGGTTATCAACGCCAAGGTATTCGTGGTTTATGCCAAGCCCGATTCGGAGAAGCACGACGATGTGGCCGGGCCGGGTAACGGGTACGTTTCGGTTTACGATTTGTCCGGCAATCTGCTGCAGAGCCTGATTGCCGCCGGCAATCTGAATTCGCCGTGGGGCTTGGCTATCGCACCCGCGACTTTCGGCGATTTCGGCGGCGCGCTGCTGGTGGGGAACTTCGGAGACGGCAAGATCAACGCGTATAACCCGGCCACGGGCGTCTTGATGGGAACCCTGAACGACAGGGAAGGGAACCCGATCGTGATCCCCGGCTTGTGGTCGCTCAATTTCGGAAACGGCTCGAAGAGCGATGCGGCTACGCTCTATTTCACCTCGGGTCCGAACGACGAAAGCGACGGGCTGCTGGGAAGCGTTCAGGCTGCGCCGGCATTCACGTCCGCGGGCATCGTAAATGGCGCGAGCTTCCTGGCCGCGCTTGCTCCGAATACATGGGCGAGCATCTTGAAAGGCGGCGGAATGTCGGCGACCACGCGCGGCTGGCTGGCGACCGATTTCATCGGCACTGTCATGCCCACTCAGCTCAATGGCGTAAGTGTTACGGTGAACGGCGAGCCGGCGGCGGTCAGTTACATCAGCCCGACGCAGGTCAACTTCCTTGTGCCCCCAGACATTCAATCCGGCACGGCGCAGATCGTAGTGACCAACAACGGCCTGGCGAGCGCGGCGGCAGCGGTCACGACTACTTCCACGGCGCCGGCGTTCTTTACTTTGGGCGCGGCGGACGCTACTACGGGCAACAGTTATATCGCGTCCGAGCATGCCAACGGCGCCATAGCGGGTCCGCCCAGCCTGGTAACCGGAGTCACATCGGCGCCGTTCAACGCGGGCGAAACCATGGTGCTCTATGGAACGGGATTCGGCGCCACCAATCCCGCGGCCCCGGTTGGGATATTGCCGGCGGCGGCATTGCCGCTCGTGCTGCTGCCCACGGTCACGGTGGGCGGAATTCATGCGACAGTAAGCTTTGGCGGATTGACCGGGCCGGGGCTCTACCAGTTCAATGTGGTTCTGCCGGCGGGAACTACGGTTGGCGGGACTGGGGCGGTGGTGGAAGTTCCGCTAACGATGACCGCCGGCGCCGTGCAAACGCAAGCGAAGGCGGTGGTGGCGGTGACTGCCGGGCAGTGACAAACCGGCGGACTGCGGCGAGGCGAGACGGTGGAGTTGCCGGCCGGATGGAATCTGCGCTGCTTTGAGAATGCGCCCTTCTGCAAAAGAAGCGTCGCGGCCGTGCCGTAACTCGCTCTGACGGTCGCGGCTCGGTTACGGACTCGGCGCGTTTTCCGATGCTGACAGAGCCGCGACCGTGAGGGAGCCGTTTGCCGAAAGCCGGCTCACCTGGATCGGCTAAGCGCAGCCGCGCGAAAAAATGACATGATGTTGATTTGAGGACGAAACCACTTCTCGGTGCGCTGCCCTTGGCCGCCACGCTCTCTGCTTTCGCTGTGCCACCGCTTATTGCCTTCGCTCCGTCCCGGTGGGTGTACTTCGGCCCCGGCCATAAGCTGCACTACCGCACCGACGAACGCGGCAACCGCATCATGGATTTCTCCTACGCCGGCTACCGGGCTGGCGGCGTGCGACTGCCGGATGCGCCGGCCGTGAAGACGCTGGTGCCATTGGAAGGCGACAATACGGCGCAGATTCAGGCGGCCATCGACGAAGTTTCCGCGCGGACTCCCGATGCCAACGGCCTTCGCGGCGCCGTCGCACTCAAAGCCGGCGATTATCGCGTCGACGGCACGGTCACCATCGCGGCCAGCGGCGTGGTCCTGCGCGGCGGCGGATCAACCGATGGCGGAACCGTTATCCATCTCGCCGGCGAGCCGCACCGCTTTTTGGAAATCCGTGGAGCCGGCGCCTTGCGCGCAGTGGGTAACTCCGCGGCAATTACCGATGCCTACATTCCCTCCGTCGCCAACTCATTCCATGTGGACGACGCCTCCGCATTCCATGTGGGCGATGCGGTGGTGGTTCTGCGGCCGGTTACGGAAGCGTGGATCCACTTCATGGGCAAGGACATGCTGGTCCGCGACGGCAAAGCGCAAACCTGGATCAAAGCCGGCAGCTTCATCCACACCGACCGCGCCATCCGGGCCATTTCCGGAAAGCTGATCACGCTCGACGTTGCGCTCTCCGATTCGCTCGATGCGAAGTTCCTCGAGGCGCCGGGAGCGGCGCGTGGAACAACCCCTGGAACAACCCTTGGGACAACCCAGGGCGCAAGCATGGTTAAGTACGAATTCCCGGGCCGCATCTCCCAGTTGGGCGTGGAGAATCTGCGCGTGGTGGCGCCGTTCACGGACGTCGCCATCGCCAGCCCGGATTTCGCCGTGCTGCGCATGGACGCGTGGGTGAAAGACGTCGCTATTCAAGAGACGCAGAACGGCGTTGTGATCGGCTCCGGCGCCAAACGCGTCACCTCCGAGCGCGTTCGCGTGGTCCACGGCGCGCCTCATAGCGGGGCCGCGGCCCCCGCCGATTTCTCCATCGCCGGCACGCAGATTCTGCTCGATCGCTGCTCAGTGGATGGCGAAGGAACCTGGCCGGTGGTGACGCAAGCCTCCGTCACCGGACCGGATGTGGTCCTCAACTTCAGCGGCAATGCCCACGCGGGCGTTTCGCCGCACCAGCGCTGGGCCACCGGACTTTTGGTGGATGGCGCACGTTTGCCCGGCGCCGTCGCACGCACGCCGGGCATTGCGTTTTCCAATCGCAAGACGACCGGGTCGGGCCACGGATGGGATGTCGGTTGGGCGGTGGCATGGAACGTCGCGTCGCCGCATCTGCTGGTGCAGCAGCCTCTGGGCGCGATGAACTGGTGCATCGGATGTTCGGGAGAACGGACTAAGGCCGGCGATATTCCCGAAGGGATTTACGATAGCCCGGGGCGCGCTGTGGAGCCTGTCAGCCTGTACCTGGAGCAGTTGCGCGAACCTTTGGGCGATGCGGCGCTGGTACGGATTGGGTATAGATGAGTACCGCATGGCTGTTGGAGAGGCTGCCGCCGAAGAGCGAGCGCTCGGAGCGGCTCCGACATCGCAGGCCATGGGCTGGCCATGAGCCCCCGCGCCACTGGTGAAATATGATCGCTAAAGACTTCGTGCACGCTGCGCGGTTGTTGCGCAAGAATCCAATCTTCACGGTCACCGCCGTGGTCACCATCGCGCTCGGGATTGGCGCCAGCACCGCCATCTTCAGCGTCGCCAATGCGGTCCTGCTGAGTCCTCTGCCCTACAAGAACCCCGAAACCCTGGTGCTGGCGTGCAGCGATATGACCCGCCGCGGCGTCCGCGACTTTCCTTTCTCCAACGCCGATTTCATCGACCTGCGCAACGGCACGAAGTCGTCGTTCGAAGATATCGCCGGCGTTTTCACGGGCCGCGGAACGCTTCCTCGCGAAGACGGCTCGCTGGAACGGGCGAGCTTCGCCATGGTCACTACCAACTTCTTCCGCTTGCTCGGCCGAAGGGTGGTGGCTGGCCGCGACTTCAACGATGCCGATGGAATTCCCCTAAACGCCCCAGCCGCCGGGGCGGCAACCGGAGCGCAGCAGCCGCAAACGCCGCCTAACGCCATCCTGAGTTACGAATACTGGCAGCGCCGGTTCGGCGGCAACCGCGCCGTGATTGGAACGCGCCTGCCGCCCCCCGGAAAGGGGTCGCTAGTGGTGGGCGTGCTGGAGCCTCATACCCAGATTCTCTTGCCGCCGGACATGAATCAGGAACTTACGCCCGATGTCTGGCTTGCCAACCGGCTTTCCTACGATGCCGCCAACCGCAACAACGTCTCGATGCAGGTGGTCGCGCGATTGAAGCCGGGCGTCACCGTGGAGCGCGCTCAGTCGCAGGCGGATGCCGTGGTGGCGGAGTCGCGCCGGAACTTCATCATTCATGCGACGTCGGGTTGGACCATTCGCATCGAGCCGATGCAGAAGAATCTGGTGGATCATGTCCGGCAAACTATCCTGGTACTCATGGGGGCGGTGATTTTCCTGCTGCTCATCGCCTGCGCCAACGTGGCCAACCTGCTGCTGGTGCGCGCTTCGCTGCGCGAGCGGGAACTCGCGGTACGCACCGCAATGGGCGCCACGCGCTGGCGGCTGATGCGCCAGATGTTCGCCGAAGCGCTGATGCTGGCGAGCCTCGGCACGGCCATGGGACTCGGCCTTGCATGGGCCGGTATCCGCGAATTGCGCGCCATCGCGCCCGCCAATCTGCCACGTCTCGATTCGGTGGGCATCGATTGGCGGGTAATCTTCTTCTCTGCGCTTGCAGGCTTGGGCGCCGCCGCCATCTTCGGCTTGGGCCCGGCGTTTCGCGCTTCACGCGCCGACGTGATGCAAGTCCTGCGCGCGAGCGGCCGCACTGCCGGCTTGGGCGGCGGATTGCTGCGCAGCGGCGTGGTGGTGGCGGAGGTGGCTCTCTCATTCGTTCTCCTCGTAGGCTCGGGACTGATGATCCGAAGCTTCATGGCCCTGCAGCGCATCAACCCCGGATTCGATCCGCGCGGGCTGCTGACGTTCAATCTGACGGGCAACCGCGGCGGGAACCAACCACAACAGCGCGCGGCATTCGTGCGCCAGATCGCCAAAAGCCTGCGCGCGCTTCCGGGAATCGAGAGCGTCACGGCCAGCAGCAATCTGCCGCTCTCCGGCGGCTTTAGCCCCATCCGTTGGGGGACCGCGCCGGCGCTTTCCGACCCCAGCAAGTTTCAAGCGGTCGATTTTCAAGTGGTGCTGCCCGGATACTTCGAGACCATGCGAACGCCGCTGCTCGACGGCCGGACGTTTACCGAAGCCGACAATGCGGCGGACCGAAACCTCGTAGTGGTCGACAAGTTTCTCGCCGCCAAGGCCTACCCCATGGAATCGGCCGTGGGAAAACGCATCCTGGTCCGGGTGGCGAAGCCGGAAGCGGAGTGGGTCCAAATCATTGGCGTGGTAGCGCATCAGCGCGCTACGTCGCTAGCCGAGCCCGGACGCGAGCAGCTTTATTTCACGGACAGCTACACTGGCTTCGGCGTGGTGAGGCAATGGGCGCTGCGCACCTCCGCCGACGCGGGTAACTATGCCCGCGCCGCCCGCGAGGCGGTGGCTAAAGTCGATCCGCACCTGCTCTTCACCGAGGCGTATCCGATGGAACACTACCTTGTGGAATCCGAGGCCTCGACCCGTTTTTCGCTGCTGCTGATCGGCGTGTTCGCCGCCATCGCGGTGCTGCTGGCGGCCGTGGGATTGTATGGCGTGCTGGCGACCCTGGTGCGGCAGCGCACCGCGGAGATAGGGGTCCGCGTGGCTTTGGGCGCGGCGCCCGGCAGCATCTTCAACCTGGTGGTGGGCCACGGATTCCGCTTGGCGGCCATGGGGATCGCCGCCGGTTTCGCGGCTGCGCTGGTTCTCACGCGCGCCATTGCTTCGCTGCTGGTGGACGTGACGCCGACCGACCCGGTCACGTTCGCGGCTATGATTGCGGTGTTCCTGTTGATTGCCGGGCTGGCATCGTGGATTCCCGGAAGGCGTGCGGCGGGTATGGACCCGTCGGTGGCACTGCGCGGCGAATAGCGGCTGAGAAGACATCGCGCACGCACCGGCGGAAATCAGTGCGTGCGCCACGTCGTTAGAAGGTTAGGCGGAGGCCTAACTGCGTCTGCCGCATGGCTGAGGCTGAGCGGATCTGTCCGAACAGGCTCGAGCTTAGCGTGGTTGTGGGAGCGCCGAGATTTACTATATTGAATGCGTTGGTGAACTCGCCCCGCGCTTGAAACGTCATGCGCTCATGGAATTTGAAGTTGCGGAACAAGGCTAAATCCACGTTCTTCGTACCCGGAGCATCCAGTATGTTGCGCCCCGATGTGCCGTCGGTTCCGTTCGCTCCCGATGCGAAGGCGGCGGTATTGAACCATTCCAGGGAAACCAGCGCCTGCCCGCGATGCGGGTCGAGAGCCGCGGCGCCGGCTATGTTGGCGCGGTCGGTGGTGTTGCCGTCGAGGTTGTTATCTTTGCCGGTAGTCACTGAGAATGGCGTGCCGCTCTCCAGGGTCGTAATGGCCGAGAGCGACCAGCCGTCGATTACCGCGCGCAGGAACGGATTGGACTTGCCGAAGTAACTCATGTCCCAGATCGCTTCCGCCACCGTCACGTTGCGCCGGTCGTAATCCGAGCGGGCACGCTCCTCGGAAAGGTCGCGATAATCCTGCGCTCCGCCGTTAGTAGTATTGTTCTCTAACTCGGCGTCATCGATGCTCTTGGAGAAAGTGTAAAAGCCCTTGGCGCTTACGTGGCTGCCCATGCGCTTCTCGGCCGTGAATTGGAGACCGTTGTACGACGTGTTCATGATGGATTCCACCAGGAAAATCTGCGCCAGCGTACCCGGCTCGATGGGCCTGCGGTTGTTTACGTTCGAAGTAGTAGCGGTGCTGTTGTAGTACGGATAGTTGAGGTCGTCGGCAAACGGCAAACGGTGCGCCAAAGAGCCCACGTAAGCAGCCGTAACAGTGAATCCCTTGGCTAACTGGCGCTGCACGGAGAAGTTCAGTTGATAAGTGTAAGGCCACTTGAAGTTCAGCGCAATGCCGTAAATTTCGGCCGGGAAGATGAACTGCGGGCTGGCCGGATTGTACGAGAAGGGGAACGGCGAAACGCCGCCGGGCAGAAGACCGTACGGGTTGGTGAGCGATTGCACGTTATTGAACTGCTCACGCACCGCGAAGGGCTGATAATTCGAGGTGGAGTTCCACTCGTTGCCCGAAACGCTGCCCCAGAACACGCCGGCGCCGGCGCGGATGGAAGTCTTGCCGTCGCCGAACGGATCCCAAGCCAAGCCTAACCTGGGCGAAAAGTGCTTCAATGGAGTGGCGACGATGCCGCGCGTGAGGCCGGGGTCGCCCACTACCAGCAATCCGTTGGGGACGTCTGCGCCTTTCAGCGTTTGCGACTGCACGCCCTCTTCAAACGTACCCTCGCGGTTGTGAGGATCGGTTGGGGCCTGTTGCAGCTCCCAACGCAGCCCCAGATTCAGCGTCAGCCGCGGGTGAATCCGGATATCGTCCTGCGCGAAAAGCGCGCCGGTCCAAAAGTCGTCCATGGCGGTAATTGGGGCATCCTGATTCATCGTCACGGGAGCGCCCAGCAGGTAGTCGCCGAGCGCGTTGCCGCTCTTAGCGCCGCTGAAGGAAAACACGCCGTAGTTATTCAGCAGCGTCTGCTGAATGTCTTTATCCAGCGCCAGCTCCCCGCCAAATTTGAGCGTGTGCCGGCCGCGCGTGTAACTGAGCACGTCGCGCGATGAGTAGAAATTCGTGCCGGCCACAGGACCCGAAATCGATTGCGCCAGCGTGAAGTATCCAGTCACGGTAATCTGCGGCAGCGATGGCGTGCCTTGAATGGCGTATGACGAACCCAGGTCTCCCAGCGAAATCTGCGGCGTGTTCAAGCGGCCGCCGAAATTACGCGCATAAGTGACCCAGAACTGGTTTACCAGCGTGGGGCTGAGAGTCGCCGTATCGCTTAAGTTCACGTTCTGTTGCCGCCAGTTGAAGCTCTGCATGGACCAGGGAAGATTTCCGCCCGGCAAGACGGAATTATTCCCGCTGGTTTCGTAATAACTTCCGGTGAACAGATTGGTTTCGCTGAACGAGTGATCGACCTTCAACAAGACTTCATTCGTATTGTAAGGGCTGGGTACGGACCCCTGCCAGATATTCCCGGGCAGGTTCGCTAGGGGAATATGCTTATTCAGAATATTCATCGCGGTGGGGTCCAGCCGGTTGGTAGGAATGATTCCGCCCGGAAAAGGCGTGTTGGTAAGCGGATCCTTGGGTTGCGTCTTATCCTGCGAGAAGTTGCCCGCGCGTTCCAGCGCGGTCGGAACCACTGCGGTGTTGAGGAATGAGCTGGTGATCTGCCGCAGCCCGGAGTAGGTACCGAAGAAGAAAGTCTTATTCTTGCGGATGGGTCCGCCAAAACTGCCCCCGTACTGATTACGGTGAAGCGGCGACGCGGTGAGCGACAGCCAGGTGTAAGCGTTCAAATCGGTATTCCGGAAGAACTCAAACGCCGAACCGTGAAAGGCGTTGGTTCCGGATTTGGTGATGATGTTCACCACTCCGGAGGCGAAACGTCCATATTCGGCGCTGTAACTGTTGGTGACCACGCGGAACTCTTCCACCGCGTCCGGATTGGGAACGATATTGCCGGTGTTGCGCAAGCCGGTCATGTTCGTGCCGCCATCCAGATAGTAGTTCACCGAGCCGGCGCCGCCATCCACGCCGCCATTGATCATGGTGCGCTGCTCGGGATATCCAAGCACGATACCGTTGGCGTTTGAATCCACGCCCGGCGTGAGCGAGAGCAGCGTATAGACATTCCGTCCGACAATCGGCAGGTTGTTGATTTCCGCATTTCCCACCGAGCGGCCGATCTGGGCGTTGCTGGTATCGACTTGCGATGGAGCGGCAGTGACGTTGACCTCTTCGGTGAGCGAGCCCACCTCAAGAGGCGCATCCACGCGCGCCGTCACGTTGACTTCCAGCGTGACGCTCTTTTGCAAGAACTTCTTGAAGCCATTGGCCGATACCTCGACGTTATAGTCGCCCACGGGGAGAAAATCGATGCGATACTCTCCCTGAGCATTGGTTTTCGTGGCGCGTATGAGGTTAGTTCCGGTATGGGTCGCGGTAACCTCGGCGCCCGGAACAATGGCGCCGCTCTTATCGGATACGGTCCCCAGAAGCGTTGTGGTCGTCTGCGCGTTCAAGAACGACGCAGCGAAAAGGCACACTGATAGTACAGACGTTGTTCTCACTCTAACCTCCTAAGACTCTGTTGCCAGACACACCGCTCCCTTTTGGTCGCGGCTCGGATTGCGGCCCGTGCGCTAGCGAGCGTTTACACTGGTTAAGCTGCTTGTCCCAGTGATTGCGGCGGTTGGCGACCGCAGCGCAGAATAGCGCCCTGCCCCACGTCTTTCTACAACGGTTGCGGCTCGGAATGCGGCCGCGTTTTAGCGAGTAGTTATCCCAGTTTATTACTGCCCTTTGACAGCGCAGGCCATGGGCCCGCGCCACTAATGGCTACTAATGCTCGTTTAACCAGACTAGCGATTCCATTAGGTAGTAATCGCCGTAAATCAGCATACCGTCGGCCGGCCGCGTCCCACACCCGTGGCGGAGTGCGCCCGATGAGCTTAGATACCGGTCTATTAAGGACTGTACGATCCGCTCCCCGTCGTGGCGATAACTCGATGCGCGAGTGGGATCGCTCTCCACTTCTGAAAGGCGGAACAACCCGCCGGCTAGAATGGCCGCGGCGGAGGAATCGCGATTGCGGAAGAAGACTCCCTCATCGCTGAAGTCGTACCATGGCACGCCGTCTTCGGGCAGACGGTCGAGCGCAAAGGCCGCCGTCTTTTCCGCGGTGGCCAGCAGCGCCGCGTCGCGGGTGGCGCGATACGCTTCCGCGAACCCATAGACCGCCCACGCCTGCCCGCGCGACCACGCCGAATCCGCCGAGAGACCCTGGTGCGTGTGCGTGAAAACCATCGCGCCAGGCGCCGCGTGGTTGGGGAAATCGAAGACGATATTGCTGGAAGTGAATGTCTGCCGGTTGTCGCCGGGATTGTAGTGCACCGATTGCGCCACCGATCCATCGTCCCTGACCAGCCATTGCGCCGACTTCAGGGCATGCTTATGGCCCAGGTCGAGCCACTGCGTATCGCCCGTTTCGCGCGCCGCCCACCACCAGATCTGCAGGTTCATCATGGTGTCGATGATGGTATCGTCGCCGTTGACGCCCCACGACGAGACCAGATTCGTGAGCGGATTGAAGAGTTCTTTCAATCGCGCGGCCGCGCGCAAGCCTTCGGCGCGGTATTTTGGGTCCTTCGTCGCCTGATAGCCGAGCACGGAGGAATATAAGTTGAGAAACCCGGTGTCGTGGTTCTGCTTCGATTGCATGCCCATGATGCGCGAGGTCCAAAGCTCGGCCCAATCCTTATGCTTCGCGTCGTGCGTGATGCCGAAGAGCTGCCACAGCTCGCCCGGCCAGAATGCTCCGGTCCAGAAGTAGCCGCGGCCCGGCTTCCAATCGCCATCGTTGGAGCCATCGGTAAAGAAGCCTTGTCCTACGGTCTTTTCGACTGTGCCGGGCGGGCTCTGCCGCACCAACGGCTCGAACTGCGCGGCGGTACGGCTGGCCGCCTGCCGCATCAAAGCTATAGCTTCGGTGTAAGTGCGTTTCACGGGAGTGAGCGTGTCGGGCGGCGCGCTCTGCGGCTCCGCGGACCTGGAGAGAATCTCTACCTTGGCCGGCTGCGCCATGCGGCCCCCGATATCGAGCAAATAGGCCAGGAACCGCTCGCGCGTGGGCCGCAGCACGTTCGGGCGGATGGTCCCGCCCTGCTGCCGCTCATACGGCGCGGACGAATTCACGATGAGACTTTCGGCGCCTTCCTGATCCCACATCGCCGCGCCGTACCAATGCGCGGAACCATCGTGCGGACGCACGCCGATCAGGCGGTTGGCGTCGTCTTTCGAAATATCGCCGGCCTGATCCCGCGGCAGCAAAACGGCAACGCCTAAATTCTCATCGGGCACATCCACCGTCTGCGCCTTGTTACCACTGAGGACTACTTGCGGCCCCCATGTCGCCACGGCGTCTATCTGCGGAATGCTCGTCTGTAAGTCTTCGACTGCGGACTTATAAGGAAGGCCGGTGACCAGAGTCAACCCATCGGAGTTACCGGCGGAGATGCGATGATCGAAGCCGTGCTCACCCGCCCACTGGGTGATGCGGCTGGTTAGATCTACCGTGCGGCCCGCGATTTTCCACTGTTTGTATTCGAATTCCAGCACGGAACGCACCGGGCCTGCGCTGACGGCCCGCCACTTGCGGTCTGCGACGTCCGCCACCGGCTCGGCTTTGCCATCCACCAGCGCGCCGATTCCGCCGACGCCCAGCGCCTTGCCGATGCCATAGATATCGCGGCCGAACGGGCCTTCCATGTGATAGACATACTCGGGCGATGCGAATAGCTCCAGATAGAGGCCCGGGCGGCGCTTGCCGTAGAGATCGATGGCGTTGCGCTTATCGAAATAGATGCGCCACGCGGTCTCTTCGGACTCCCAACCCGGCCCTTCGTAACGCGTGGCGAACCTGGCATCAGTGCGCTTGGGATAGTGAGAACGTAAGCGCAGCATGGTTGCCATTTCGCCGTATGCGATGGTCACAATGCGCGTCTGATGCGGCGCAAGATCGATCTGAAACGCGATCTCATCGTACTTGCCGTCGCCATCCATGTCGTCGGCTTGCGACGGTAGCTCGGTGGTTTCGAGAGTGCGCGCATCCCGATCGAGCGTGGCGGCGTTGCTGGTGGTGACGATCGCGCTGCCCGCGGAGAAGTCGGGCGCGATGCGTTTGAGGGCGGAGACGGAGACTACGATATCTTCGGCGGGACGGTTGGATGAAGTCGGATTGGTTACTGCGAGCTTGATTACTTTGGTGCGCGGGGCGGCGGTGGCGAACGCCGCGGTTAGCGCGGTGAGGGCGGCGATTGCGAACGCGTTCACACGAGCGGGGGACGATCCCTGGCGGGAACGTCTCTGGCGGCGGAAACCGAGGAGTGAGCAGGTGAAGAGAGCCGGCTGAAAGCCGGCTGCAGCCAGGATTGGCTGCCCCACAAAGGCCGCAGGCCTGACAACCTGCCCCACAAAATGTTCGCCTCGTTGGCTACGAGTGGGCTGAACGAGTCTCATGTGGGGTCTTTCTGCGAGGCCTCAAGGCCGGTGCCGGCCGCCGCGTATTCCGGCTGCACGTTGACGACGCCGAACTGCCGGTCCGCCACTTCGCGGTGCGCGGCCATCATCCATAAAAAGCCGATGGAGCCGCCGGGCGCGGCCACGTTCGGGTGATACCCGGACGGCATCACCACACAATCGCCTTCGCGCACGACGGCCACTAACTCGGGATCTTTGCGGTCCGTGTAGACAAGCTGGATGCCCCACCCGGGCTCCGGCATATCGATGTAGAGATACGCCTCTTCGAGCATGGCGGCGTGCTCATGCGGGGGCCACGAAGTCCAATTGCCGGGCTGGCTGAAGGTGACTCCGGCGACTATGCGGCCCGCTTCCACGTTCTTCCCGATGACGATATTGAGATCGCGCGTGGTGGATTCGCCGCCGGCCATGAAGTGCAGCGCCGGATCTTGCCGCACCTTGGCGTAGGGCACGAATTGCAGCGGGTAGCTGCCCGTAACCGGCGCGGAAATCTCCGCCAGATCGCAGCCTTCGGCGCCCGCCAGTACCTGCGCCTCGGAATCGCGCGGAATGTAGAGCGCGTCGTAGGGAGTCAATTCGTGGGCCGTCGATGGATAGCTCTGCGATGCGGTGCGCACCTCGGCCCGGCCGCGCAGGCAGATGAGACCGGTTTCGCGCTCGCCGGTGGAAAAGTCGATCTTGCCGCCGGCATCCGGAATGATGCGGCCATAGTGCAGATAACGCACCGCGGCAGTGCCCGGGGCCAGCCACTCGGTGCGGCCTCTTTTCTTGTGCGTCCCGCGGCGGACACATCCGGCTTCATCGATGGGGAAGGTTCCGTTGCTGGTTCCGTTGTTCGACATATTACTCTCAGCTTACTCTTCAACCTGCTCTTCAAATCGGAGATCGCTGGTTCACATGATGAAACGACGTATATCGTATCCCGCTACTCAGTCTAAGAGAGAAGCCGGAATGTGTCAATCGAATAATTTGAGCGGGGCTGAGAATTTGGGGCTGGTGGCCAAACAGAAGGCGCGGAACGAACCCAATTTCCCGGCAGTGATCCGGAGTGTTGGAGTTGGTGGAGCAGATACGGAATTCGACGCTGAGACGCTGAGCTCGGCGCGGAGTCTTATGAGAGGTGAAATGGATGAATTCAAACGCAACGGTCGAGCCGTCGAGGAAGCGGAGACATCCGCCATGGAATCTGGTGGTGGCGTTGCGGGGGTGAGTTTGGAGACACTTCCGGTTAAGGATTGAAGACATAGTTTCCGGCGGCGGGGCTTATCGGATTTTTCGCTGTGCGTGCTGTTGTACCGGGATGTGGCGGCCCACGCTCTACCGGCTTCAGGGTAGCAGAGCGGTTGGCGGAGTTTGGGGGTAGATGGCTGTAAGTGATTGATGCGGTTGAGAAGATAAAGTTGCCTGGGCCGTGACTCGTTTACCGCCCATGTGAAACGGCATCATCCGGCCTGTAACCGCGGCAGGCCGGCAGACGTATACAATCGAAACGGAGCCCGTCATGAACGTTCGCCGACTTATCGTGTTGTCCGCGGCCCCTTTGCTCTTCGCCGACTACCTGGGCATTCCGCCGCGCCCGAGCAGCGCCGATTATGCGGCGCATGCCGATTCCGCCAGCGTCTCCGTGGGAGCTTCAGCCGCCGCGTCCGCGCAGGTGCGAAAGGTATTCGGATGGGACTGGACCTCGCGCTATCTCTTCTTCGAGGTGGCCCTGTATCCGCAAGGCGGCCAACAACTGACGGTGGCGCCGCGCGATTTCATGCTACGCGTGGGAGCGGATGCGGACAGCTTGAGTCCGGCGGATGCCGACGCGATTGTGCCGGGCCCGAAGCCGATGAGCACGACGCCGTCCGCGGGGTCGGCTTCGCCGGTGGACGTGCGGGTCAGGGAGACCATCGGGTATTCGTCCGGCCCCTACAACCGCGGCGTGTATACCGATACTCAGGTCGGCGTAGCGGTGGACAGCCGCGGCGGACAGTCCGCGCCTGCACCGGCGCACACTCGGACGGACAAAAACTTCGAGTTGTATCGCGCGCTGATGGACAACGAACTGCCGGATGCGAAGACATCGAAGCCAATTGCAGGCTACCTCTATTTTCCCAAGCCGAAGGGAATGAAGAAGGGCGACCCATTCGAGCTGAGGTATTACGGAACACCGGACCGGTTCACCTTGAATGTTCCGCCGGCTAAGGGGCGCTAAGGCTGGCGCGAAACGAATCGCGAAGAACCGGGAGCATAGAGTGAGCTGGGAGGGCGGCTCGGGCTAGCGGCCAAACTCCGCGGTTCCGCGGCGGACGAAGCTCCGCTGGTTGACGCGCGCGGTTCGAACATTGCGCCACGCAGCCACTCGCTAGTTTTGGTGGAACACGATGTCACCTTCGATCTGCTCGACCAGATTCGGCGTCGCCAACTTCTCCGACTGCCTGGTGGGGTTGGTTCCGCTGGCATGGCTTATCGTCGCGAACACGCTTGAGGTCGAAGTCCCGCTTGAAAATGTAGAATCATAGCTGGAGGCTTGCAGCACCCTTGCGCAAGAAAATTCCTCGTATCAGCAGGAGCATGTCCGAGCAACCTCCCGCGCCGTCATCGAAGGCGACATTTGAGACAACTCGGCAGGCGCCGAACCGCCTTCTCATACTCGGCATTAGTCTTGGGCTCTTCTTGACAACGCTACTGGTCTATGCGCCGGTTTACCGTTTCGGCTTCGTCAACTTCGACGATCCGGACTACGTCACCAACAACCCGCACGTGCGCGGCGGCCTCACCATGGACGGGGTCGTCTGGGCGGTTACCAGCTCCGAGGCCGCGAATTGGTTTCCCGCGACCCGCCTTTCGCACCTGCTCGATGTGGAGATCTTCGATCTCCGGCCAGGCGGACGCCATTTCACCAATGCCTTCCTTCACGCGTTTGCCACGGTGTTCCTCTTCGCATTCCTCCGCGCCGCCACCAGCGCGACGTGGCCCAGCGCATTCGTGGCCATGCTTTTCGCCGTGCATCCCTTACACGTGGAATCCGTCGCCTGGATCGCGGAGCGAAAAGACGTGCTCAGCGCGTTCTTTTGGTTCCTTGCGCTATGGAGCTATGTCCGCCGGCATTATTGGCTTACGCTGCTGGCCTTCTGCCTGGGACTCATGTCCAAGCCGATGGTCGTGACGCTTCCGTTTGTGCTGTTGTTACTCGATAGATGGCCGCTACGCCAGCCGCTCCGCTCCGCCCTGCGAGTTAAGATTCCGATGCTAGGGCTATCCGCCGCCGCCGCAACCGCCGCCTACCTGGTCCAAAGAAGCAGCGGCGCGGTCCGCGAAGTCGGGCAATTCCCGCTTGGGTTACGGGTGGAGAACGCCGTGGTCTCGTACGCGATCTACATCGTTAAGATGTTTTGGCCGGCGAGGCTGGCGGTGTTCTATCCCTATCCGCACGACTTGCCGGTATGGCAAATTGCGCTGTCGGCCCTGCTGCTTGCGGGCGTCTCGATGGTCGTGCTGCGGGAGCGGCGTTCGCGTCCTTACCTTGCGTTGGGATGGTTGTGGTATCTGGGAACGCTTGTGCCGGTCATTGGTCTCATCCAAGTCGGCGCGCAAGCTCGTGCGGATCGGTACACGTACCTCCCGATGGTGGGCTTGAGCATTATGTTGGTGTGGGGCCTGGCGGAAGTTCTTAAGAGCAAGGTCGCCATTTCCGCGGCCATTGTCGCGTGCCTGGCGTGTGCGGCGCTGTGCGAGGCGCAGATCCAATATTGGCGGAATAGCGAGACGCTCTTTCGTCACGCGCTCGATGTGACCAGCGGCAACTACCTTGCGCACCATAATCTCGGCGTAGCCTTGGCCGACGAGGGGCGCTTCCCCGAAGCGATCACGCAATATCAAGCCGCGCTCCAAATCGAACCCGATGCCGCGAACGTGCAAACCGACTACGGAAATGCCTTGGCAAAATCCGGGCGGATCCCGGAGGCGATCGCCCATTATAAGGCGGCGCTGCGAGTCCTTCCCGATTCGCCCATCGCGCACAACGATCTGGCCAACGCTTTAGCAGCGACTCCCGGAAGCGTGCCGGAGGCGATCGCGGAGTATCAAACCGCGCTTCGCCTCAAGCCGGATTATGAGGAGGCGCGAAAAAACCTGGCGCAGGTCCAGTCCAATGCCGCCGAAATGCAATACAACATGGGTATCGATCTGGCCAAGAGCCGCAAGCCGGAGGCGGCGATCCCACACTTCGAGGAAGCCTTGCGGCTTAGGCCGGATTATGTGGACGCGCACAACAATCTGGGAGTGGTGCTGGCGGGCGCCGGGCGGGCGCAGGAGGCGATCTCACATTTTGAAGCCGCGTTGAGCATCGATCCCAATTCCGCCGACGCGCACGTCAATCTGGGGATTGCGTTCTCGGGAATACCCGGCCGAATGCCGGAGGCCATCCGGCATTTCGAAGCGGCGTTGCGCATCAAGCCCGACCCGGAGATCCGGCAAATGCTGGATCGTCTCGAAAAACAGCGATAGCCACCGGGCGGCGAGCGCCGCCCCGGTGGCCAAAGCTGCTTCTCGAAAAGCTAGAACGTCAACTTCGCCGCCAATTGGAGGCTGCGAGGGCCGCCGGTGCCGGCGTTGACCGAGCCTGAGCCGCTGCCGACGGTGCCCGTCACGAATCCGAAGTTCGCGTTGTTTGCGGTACAGCAACCGCCGTTCGGATTGGCGAACTGCGGGGTGTTGGTTGTATTTATAGTTTCCAGCCGAAGCTGCAGGGCGACGCGTTCGCTGAAGTGCATGGTCTTGGCCAAGGCAGCATTCAGGTTGAAGAATCCCGGCCCGATCATGGAATTGCGTCCCACGTTGCCGACCTGCTGGGCAGCGCCGCCGACCTGATCGATGGCTCCGGTCGGGCAGGACGCGCTAGGTGTTGCCGACTGGCAGGGTGGCGCGGCAAACGCGGCTGGATTAAACCACGGGCTTCCACCGTTCGAGGTAGTGTTGATTCCGTCCAGAATGTTGGCGGGAGCCACCTGGATAGCCGTGTTAGTGCCGCCTTGGGAGAGGTTCAAGTACGTCGAGCTGTAAGTCACCGTGAAGGGAGTTCCCGTCATGACCGTCAGGATGCCCTCGATCTGCCATCCACCCACAAACATGTCCAGCCCTCGCGAAGCGGAGGCCAGTAAGGATTTTCCCTTACCGAAGGGCAGTTGGTAGACGTAGCTCTGCACGAAGCTTACGGTACGATTGAAATCGTTCAGCCCCCAATTACGGTGATATTGCCCGTTCAGATAGAAGCCGTAGAATCCATCGTCGTCGCCGCCGTTGTAGTAGGCCATGCCCTTCTGATAGCTGAGCGAGGAAGTGATGCTTAACCCGGAGGCGAAGCGCCGGTCAATCTTCACTTGCAGGCCGTTGTACATTGAGGACACCGGCACGAAATACTGCGATACGGTGCCCGTGTGCGGGAAGTACGGCAGGTAGGCGGTGTCGCCGGCGGAGGCAGGTGCGATCACCGGACTTGCATTGATGTTTTGCGACGAGCCCATGTCCACGCCGTGATTGCCCACATACGCAACGTCCATCGTGAAATGAGCCGGCAACGTCTGCTGGAGCGAGAAGTTCCAGGCGATTATATGAGGGTTTTTGAAGTTTGTCGGGAAAAAGCCTTCCGTAGAACCATTGAAGCCCAAGGCCGCGACGCTGTAAATCCCGTTGGACGGGATGGGCTGCGGCGCGGGCACTGGGAGACCGCTCTCGAAGTTCAGAACGGACCCGTTGTAGAACGCGGAGGTGTAGGCGCTGGCGCCTTGTACCGCTCCGATGTTGCCTTTTGTCGGATAGTTGTTGTTAATGTAGGTATTGTCCTCAAACGGCGTATAACTGACGCCGACCCCCGTCCGGAGAACCGTCTTCTCCGCCAAGCGGTACGCCACGCCCAAACGCGGCGCAAGGTAGTTCAGGTGGTCGGCCAAGCCCCCATTGTTTGGGTTGCCGCCCACGCCGCCGACCACCAGCGTGTTGTTCGACGGAATGTAGTTGGAAAACTGGCCGGGAAAGGCGGGCAGGCCCGGCGGATAGAATTCCCAGCGCAGTCCAAGATCCACAGTCAGCTTGTGGTTGACTTGCCACCTATCGGCGGCGTAGGGGAAGAAGTACCAGGCCCGGTACGTCGGGAACGTGCCACTGAAGTCGCGGCCGGTGCCGGACGCCCCGGGGCTGTCCAGCAGGAAGCTCGCCAGGTCGTTGGCCCACGAGGTGGTGCTGTTCGGGGTCGTCGCCGAGCTTGTAGTGCCGTTGGCGAGCGAGCAGCTACCCGCGCAGTTCGTTTGGGAAGCGCCGAATGTGTAGACGCCGCGCGGGCTATAGGTCTGCGTTTGCAGCAGGTCGTCACGGATGCGGCGCATATCGAACCCGAGCGTAAAGGTGTGGTTGCCGTGCGTCTTGGTCACGTTGTCAACCAAATCGATGTTGGCCTCCGCACGGACCCAGGGCAAACTGGCGGAATATCCCACCAGCGGGCTGGTAAATGCGCCAATACTGATACCCACCAAGCCGCTGTCGAACTGGCTGATATTGATGCCAGGGATTCCCAGGTTCGTGGAATCGCTCGATCCATAGTCGCTAGCCTGCGCAACGTTGTTGTAGTGCGCCACGCCAAAGCGGAATTCGTTCAGCAGGGTAGGCGAGAAAACGTGGTCCCAGTTCATGCCGCTACTGTAGGTCTTCTGAGATCCCGTACCCTCGAAAGCGCCGTTGGCATCGCCACCGGCCATACCAAATATGGGCGCCTGGTAAACCACCGGACGCTGGAAGCTGAAGCGGCCGCTGAGGCGGTCCTTCTCACTGATGGTGTAGTCCACCTTCCCGTCGGTGAAGTCGTTGTCCTTGGTGAAGGGCAGCAGGGCGAAGTAGTTGTTGTTCGGCGCCAGGGTGCTGTACGGTTCGTTGGGGTTGGGCACCAGGGCCAGAATCTTGAGCGCGATCGGGTTCAGGCGCGATGTGGGAATAACGTTGTTGGGGAATGGAGTCCTTCCTACACCGGTGGTCGCATTCCCGGTTAGCGGATCGTAAACCAGAGCCGGGCTGGAGCCCGCCAAGGCCTCGCTCAGGTTACCGGTGCGCGACAGCTGCGACGGTATCGTCTCGGTGTTGGCGTTGGCTTCGTGATCGCTGGTACGCAAGAAGTCGGCGAAGAAGAACAACTTGTTCTTCTTGATCGGTCCGCCGATGGTGCCGCCGAAATAGTTGTAGTGGACGGCGGCCACCGAGGGCTGGAAGAAGTTGCGGGCGTCGAAATCGCCGTTCTGAACGAACTCGTAGAGGGAGCCGTGGAACCCGTTGGTCCCCGACTTCAGGATCACGTTAGTGACCGCGCCGGCGCCGCGTCCCAAATCAACGGAGTGGTTGCTGGTGGAGACGTCCACCGTTTGAATCGCTTCTAGCGGCGGGATCAGGACCTGCAACAAGCCGGTGCGCTCGTTGTCGTCGATGCCCTCGATCTGGTAATTATTCGCCACGCGCGGGGCGCCGTTGACTTCGGTCTGCAGCGAGTCCGAGGCGTTAAAGAACTGGGAGTGCTCCTCCGTCGGCGGCGACGTGCCGGGCACCAAGGCCAGCAGGGCTTGATAATTGCGGTTGCTGACCAGAACCGGCAGTTCCGACACCACCATCGTATCGATGTTGCGGCCAGTGTCGGCGCGGTCCGTCTGCAACGCCGGCGGAGCGCCGGTGACCTCGACGGTTTCGGTGATGTTGCCGGGCTGAATCTTGATGTCCACACGCTGGATGGTGTTCACCAGCAGCGCAACATCCCTGCGCTCCTCCTTCTTAAATCCGGTCATCTCCACCGCGACAGTGTAATTGCCCGGGGGCAGATCGGAAAAAACAAAATTGCCGCTCTCGTTGGTTTGAGCTGTGCGGCTGACGTTGGTATTGGACTCAGTAAGCGTCACCTTGGCGTTGGCCACCGACGCCCCGGATACATCCGATACCGATCCTAGAAGCGTGGCGTTCACCGCTTGGCCAAACAGAGAAACGGAAAAAAGAGAAAGTAGCACTACTGCTACCACGCACAATCCGAGGGCGCTTGACCGTATGCAGGTATTCATATCCTAACCTCTGACAGGACGGCGCCAATGATGGTGGAGCTTACTGCTTGTGAAAAAGCTAAGCTGGCGCTAAAAACAGCCAGCAGTAATAAGCAAAAGATCGAACGTAGACCCTGCATAGCTAACCTCTTTCCTTAAGCCCTGATATCGTTACCTTACGCTCGCAGCCGCTTGTTCAAGCCGCAACCGTGGGAACCTTTTCCGCAATTATAAGCGCAAATGGAGCGGCTGTACAAGCCTAAAGTTTGCGTAAAAGCTTCAGAACGGCTCCGATTCCAAGATCTTCGAAGCGGTCTCGGTACGGCTACGTACGCAGTTGGGAATGCCGATGCCGCTGTAAGCGTTTTCAGCCAGGCCGGACGCGCGACTGCACTTCGGAGACAATGTATTAAGCAAGACGGACCGCCGCATCGCGCTAGCGTTCTCATTGAAGATTACGGACAGTTTATGCGGGTTGGCCGGGGGAGATCAAGTTTAGTAGGTTAATTTAACGGAAGGCGGGCTGTGGGTGACTTGACCGCTTGCGATTGCGGCTCTGTGACCAATGCTTTGGATTATTTGGGTTTCGCCGAATCAGTGACGGCGGCAACCGCCGGGCTGGATGGCGTCCAGTCACGGGTCCTCGCAGGCCACGGGCCCGCGCCACTTTATTCTTCGACGACTTCGATCGCGTTCACCAGGGCGTAGTTGACTACGGGAACGAACGTGAGATCGAGTTTGCCCTGCGGCGAGGCGGCGACTCCGTGAAATACGCGGACGATCGCGCGCTTCCCGCCGCCGGCTTCCTTCAGAATGTCGAAATCCTTTAACAGGGTCGTGCCGTTGCAGTAGACATCGAAGACACGGCTGCCGATGCCGCGGTCCGATTGGGTAAACCACGGCTCCGCAAAATGCAAACGGAGCGTGTATCGGCCGCCTTCGACGACGGGGATGGAGTAGCTGAAATGACCGACGCGGTCGGTTTGATAAAGACCCGGATCGGCCGTTCCCTCGATTTGCGCCGTGGTGGTGGAGCGGCGGCCGCCGGCGCTCGATTCGTCCGGCATCCAGATCTGCCCCTGGTGGTCGCGGTATATGCTGTCCCGCGCGGTCAGCCGAATGGGCCGCATCTTTCCGGGAATGCCGGGCACGATCTCGAGCGCATTCAGAAAACTGGGCCCGGTTCCGAGGAACGTCAGATGGAGCAGGCCGTCCTGGGCGGGCGAGATGTTCTTAAAGATCTTGACGGTAGCGGTGGCGACGCCGCCGGCATCGGACGCTATGTCCACAGTGGAAAACGGAACGCTGTTGATCGCCATGCTCACGCTGCGCAGCGACTCCGTGGCCACGCCCGTCTCGGCGAAATAGAGGTGGAGCTCATAGGTTCCGGGACTGAGCGGGATCTCGTAGACGAACTGACCTTCACGGCCGCCGCGGAATAACTCGCCGTCGAGCGTACGCTGGATTTGCAACGGCCCGCGGCGAAAAGCGACGCCGCCCTGGAAGAAGCGATCGGACATCCAGACGCGGCCGATATGGTCGGTGTAATCGCCATGCCGGTCACCGGCGGCGATGCGGATTGGCGCGGCTTGTGCGGTGGTAAGGGCTGCCGCAGGCGCTGCAGGCCTCGGCGCCGTCCTCTCCCGGCCGGCTGCCAGCAACCACCAACCTGCCAAAACCAGCAGGGCTGCCATCGCGCCGAGCCATACCGGTTTGACCCTGGCGCCGGAGCTCTGGGGACCTGGCGTCTCCGGCTGCTCGATTCCGGGCGCTTCCTGCTCTGCGTACAGGTTGCCGGAGACAGGCCGGGAGGCCTGTCTTACGTCCTGCGCTTCGGATGGGTCGCCGGAGACAAGCCGGGAGGCCTGTCTTACCACGAATTGCGGTGCGTATTTCCCGTTGGGGAGGATGATGTGGATCTGGTGTTCACTCCCCTCGGTCGCGTAGTATTCTTTGAGGCGTTTCCGGAGGTGGTGCGTGTCCACGCGCACCAGTGCGTCCTGTTGCGGGTCGAAGCCGGGGTCGCGGCCGAGCACATCGAGGCCGATGCCATACTCCGTGATGTCGCCCGCCAAACCCTGAAAACATTTCTCGCAGAGGTAGACCAGAAGGCGGGAGAGTTTCGGGGACCGCTTGAAAACGTCCGACGCCAGCACCGCGGCAAGCTCGGCTCTGTTCGGGTCGTTTGGCGGCGCCCCGTTATCCCGCCCCGAAGCAAGAGATGTCGCCATGGTGTTAGAGGAATTGTATCACTCGGGGAGAAGAGTGCTTCCAAGCGTGATGAGCCCCAATAGGAATTTAACGTTTTAACATGAAGTAGGGCCGGTTAAATTTGGTTTGAGGGGCCTTGGCAATGTTTTTTGGTGTTCGTGGCGCACGCACTCTTGCTTGCAGCGGTCACAATCGTGTGAACGCGTCCGGCCGGATCGAGCCGGATTGCGCCGGATTGAGCCACGAATGCTTCGATGACAGGCCCTAAGCCACGCCTAAGGTCCGAGGATCTTTTCGGCGGCTTGCTTGCCAGTGCGCACGCAATCTGGGATGCCGATGCCGCTGTACGCGTTTCCGGCCAGATGCAGTCCGGGAACTTCGGCGGCCAGCTCCTGAATCTCCGCTATGCGTTGCGCGTGGCCCACGCCATACTGCGCCATGGCGCGCGGCCAACGGAAAATACGATGGAATCGCGGCTCCCCGCGGACGCCCGCCAAGTCTTGCAGCTCGCGGTGGACCGCGCCGATATCCGGCTCGTCTTCGCCGCTCAGGAAGCAGCGCGCCAGAGTTGTGCCCTCCGGCGCGCGGTAGGGAAACTTGGTTCCCACCCACGTGCATGCCACAATCCGCCGCCGCTCTTTCCGGGGGATGAGGAAACCGAAACCGGGCATCGGGGGCGGCCCTCCGTACCCTAACGCCACCACCACCGAGGAACTGTAAGCGATTCCACCGAGCAGCTCCGCCAGGCGGCCATCGAGCAGCTTTGCGGCGTTGTGCGCTTCGCAGGCCAGTACCATGTGTACCGCCTCCAGCCAATCGCCACCGGCCTTGATTCGAAACCCGGCGGATGTGCGCTCAATGGCGTCCACGCCCATTTGGCGCAGTTCGCACTTGCCGCGGATGGCGCCGACAATGGCGTCGACCCACTGGCCCAGGCCACCCTTGAGCGTCCGGAACAGCGGGCCAGCGCTCTGTTTGGGGCGAGTCGCCAGCACTCCCCGGGTGAGGCTGCCATAACGCTTTTCCAGTTCGGCGAAGCGGGGAAGCACGCTGTCGACGCTGAGATCGCGCGGGTCGCCGCCGTAGACGCCGGAAAGGAGCGGCTCCGCGAGATAGTCCACGGCTTCCTGGCCGTAGTGATCGCGGATGAATTCGGCGATGGAGCGATCAGGCCGAGGTGGCCCGGGCCGGCGAAAGAATTCCACGCCCATGCGGATCTTGGCGCCCCAGCCGAGCAGCCCGGAAAGAGCCATCGGCATGATTTTGGTGGGAACTACCATCATGAGGCCGTCGGGCATCGGGACCATTCGCCCGTGCCTGCGGATATAGGTCTTACGCTGGTAGTCGTTGGACGCGATGACTTCGCTTTCGAGGCCAAGCTCGCGGATCATCGCCAGGGCTTCGGGCTTGGCCGCGAGAAAGCTGTCGGGACCGCCCTCAATGGTGCAGCCCTCGACGCGCTCGGTTTGAATGACGCCGCCGGCGCGCGGCCGCGGATCGAGAATGAGGGAGGGCTGGCCAGCCCGGGCGAGATAGTAGGCTGCCGAGAGGCCGGAGATGCCGGCCCCGACGACGATGATGGACGGGTTGTAGGGCAGATTGCTAACCCAATGTCGCTGACTCTGCCCGTTCCCGCATTAGTTGTGGGAAGGCTCGGATGTGAGGTAGCGTTGGATGGTGTGAGGTGGGACAGAC
>PLDF01000174.1 GCA_003135055.1 Bryobacterales bacterium
CGAGACTCTCTGGCGGCAACGGTTCGGGGGCGATGCAGCCGTACTGAGCGCTGTACTGGGCAAGGACATCGCCATCGAGGACCATCGATTCACGATCGTCGGCGTGGTTCCAAAACGCTTCCAAGGTACGAATCTGAACTGGGACGATCCGCCCGAGATCTGGATTCCGCTGCACGCTTGCCCGCTGGTGGCGCCGGGATTTGCGGCTGCGGACATTTTCCACCGCCGCCTGCCGTGGCTGGTGGTTACCGGACGGCTGCGGCCCGCGGTTACCGTAGCGCAGGCGGAGGCGGAGCTGGAAACCATCGCGGCCGGCATTGCGCGCGACCAGCCAGCCACCGACCGCGACCTGACCGCGAGAGCGTTCGAGCTCAGCCGTTCGAAGTTCTGGCCGGCATACCGCAATTCGCTCACGCGCTCGCTCATCGTATTTGCGGGTGCGGCCGGTCTGGTGCTGTTATTGGCCTGCGCCAATGTATCCAATCTGCTGCTCCAGCGGGCTTTGAAGCGCCGTCGGGAATTTGCCGTGCGGCTGGCTATCGGCGCCGGCAGAGTGGGGTTGGTGCGCCAGTTGATGGCCGAGAGTCTGCTGCTGGCCATCCCCGCTTTCGGTTGCGCCCTGTTGGTTGCACGGGGCCTCGAGGAAGTCCTGCTGCGCTTTCCCGGCGCTTTCGGAGTCGCCTTGAATCTCGACTTATCGCTCGAAAGTCGCGTCCTCTTCTTCTCGATGGCTGTCTCGCTGGCAACCACCATGCTCTTCGGCCTTCTTCCGGCGTTCCAGGCCACGCGGCCCGAGGTTTGGCCATCGCTGAAAGATTCGGGTAACGGGCCGCCGGCTCACGGCCGCGATTGGCTGCGCCGCGGTTTAGTGGTGGTGCAGGTGGCGTTTTCGGTGGTGTTACTGCTGGGCGGCGGACTCTTCGCCCGCAACCTGATCAAAGCCTATGCCGTGGATACAGGCTTCCGCGAGCAGAACCTGTTGATTGCAGACTTCAGTTTTCCAGCTTCCGCCTCGGTGGAGCGTGTGCGGGCCTTCCGGCGCGACGTGTTGAATCGCGTTTCTGCCTTGCCGGGTGTTCAATCCGCCGCGCTCACCAGCCATCCGCTGCTCAGCGCGATCCACGTGGCTTATGAAGTTTCGGGCTCCACGGAAGTTGCGAACGTCATGGCCTCGGCGAACGGCGATCTGGTGGGGCCGGACTTTCTGCGGACGTTGGGGATTCCGCTGATTCGTGGCCGCGAATTCACAAGGCGCGACGATGGCCAGGCGCCGAAGGTCGCCGTGGTGAATCAGACTCTGGCCGCACGCCTGTGGCCTGGCGGGGATGCGGTCGGCCAGACCATCGTGCTGCGGCAGGGACGCGCCACGGCCACACCCATCGAAATCGTGGGCATCGCACGCGACGCGAAATACCATTCGGTGTGGGAGGAGAGCGAGTCCCATCTCTATCTGCCGATCCTCCAGAGCGCGCAGGCGGGAGCTTACCTGGTGGTGCGAACGCGCGGGAAAGCGGAGGATCTGTTTGCAGCAATGCGGCGCCAGTGGGACGCCATGGCTCCCGGCGTGCCTCTACTGGGGGTGAGCACGGGCCGCGATGCGCTGAACCGTTCGCTGGGCCCGCAACGGGCGGCTGCGGCTCTGTTGGCGGGGTTCGCTTTGCTCGCGATCCTGCTGGCCGCGATCGGTCTGTACAGCGTCATGGCGCATTCCGTCGCTGAGCGGACGCGCGAGATCGGCATTCGCGTGGCGATCGGAGCGAGGCCCGAATCGGTTGTACGTGGGATTGTGGCAAAGGCGCTGACGCTGGTGGCAGCCGGGTTGATACTGGGCGCAGCCGGCAGTCTGGCCGTGGCGCGCCTCATCGCCTCACAACTGAAGGACGTATCGCCATATGATCCCGCGACGTTTTGTGCGGTAGCGGCCCTGCTTGCGATGGTCTCGCTGGCGGCCGCCTGGATACCGGCGCGCCGGGCCGCGCGCATCGACCCTGCGTTGACGCTGCGCTGCGAATAGGGCTGGATGTTTCACGCCCAAGTGCCTCGACAAAACAGAACCCGCAGCAAATCGCTCTATAACCAGAGTTGTGTTGTACACTGATGTCGTCGGAGATTCCAGGATTCCGATTGAATAAGGATGGAGCTTCCTGCATGTCTCACATGTACCGCCGAATCGGACTCGTGACGTACGCGCTGGCGATGGTGGTGCGGACCGGTGCGGCGCAGAGCGTTCCGGTTCCCACTATTAGCGCCAGGACCGTCAACGGCGTGTCCAGCGGCATCGTCGATGGAGCGGCCTACCTGGGTACCCCTTCAGGCGGCTCGATAGCTTCATTGTTCGGTACCGGCCTGGCGGTCTCGGCGGTTACGGCCACCACTTTGCCGCTGCCCACTACCCTCGGCGGAACCACTGTTACCATCGGCGGAATTGCCGTGCCCTTGTTCGCCGTCTCGCCGGCGCAGATCAACTTCCAGTTCCCTTACGAGATTTGCTGCACCGAGCAAATGCCGGTGACAGTAACCGTCAACGGCGTTTCCAGTAATACCGTTTTGGTGGCGGCAGGCGCCTACGGCACCTTCTTCACGATGTTTTCGGCAGACTCCTCGGGCAGTGGTCAAGGGGCGATTCAAATCGCTGACACAAGTATCTTAGCGGCCCCGGCAGGCAGCATTCCCGGCGCTCTGTCTCGGCCGGTCGGGCGCGGTGAATCCCTCAGCATCTACTGCCTTGGCCTTGGACCTGTGACCAACGCACCCGCGGCAGGCAACCCAGCCCCGGCCGATCCCCTGGCCAGATCGCTAACTCCCACCGTATGGATCGGCGGTATTTTGGCGCCCGTCACTTTCGCTGGGTTAGCGCCAGGTACAGTGGGCGTTTATCAGGTCAACGTGCAGGTACCTGCAGGTGCTCCTAGCGGTGAGGCTGTCCCCGTCGTGATGAACTCATCGAATACCGTCACCATTGCTGTGCAGTGAACGCGCCAGGAGCCCAGGCTTCAATAAGTCCCGAGTGACGCCGCAGTGTCTACCGGACCACCGGACCTCTCGCCTGCCGGCCGATGCGGCAAGCCCAAATTGCCGCTGCCATCAACCCAAAGTTCCAGGTCACGGACTCAGCCTCGGTCTTACCTATAAGATCCAAGGAAAGACTGTCACTGAGTCTCTGCCCAATCGAGCCGCCGTACGTAAGGCCGAGCGAGAGATCGGGGAATTTCGCAAGTACCAGGCCCTGCACAGGGAATTCCCGATTCAAGCCCGTTTCAGTTAGCAACCCGCAAGGGATTGACGATCTTCAGGCCGGCGAAGTCTCTTTCGTTATCGGTGACAACGACGCAACTATTCACTTCAGCGACCGCGGCAACGATCATGTCGAGCGGGTTCCGTGGCCGTCCGGTCGCCGTCCCGCCGGCCATCAGCCGCGCCCAGACGAGGCCGGCCTTCTCGTCGAACGGGAGAACTCGACCGGCGAACAGCGCTTGCGGGCCCTCGGGGCCGGAGAACCAACGCTCCAGTTCCTTGCGCTTCTTTCCGGCAGGCTTCTCCAGTAACCCGCGCCGGATCTCAGCGACGGTCAGGGAGGAGATATACAGATCCTCGTCGGCTTGCTCAGCCATCCACGCTACGAGGGCTTCCGATGGCATGGGTTTGGTGACATTGCTAATGATATTGGTATCGAGGAGATACCGGCTCACAAATCGACCCTGCGAGCAGCCGCTACCGGGCGGCGGAGATCCAAATCGGCGCCGACCAGAGGCGACCGGCGCAATGCGCTGAGGATGCCCCCCTTCTTCGGCTGTTCCCCTGAGATGGTGCGGCGTACCGTGGCGCGAATCTGCGCCGAATCGGGGCCGTCGACGGCGAGCCGCCTGGCGAGCGACCGGATCAGTTCGCGATCGGCGTCGAGCCCGAGAACCTCAAACCGGGCCATCCCGCGCTCGCTGAGGCGCTTCCGGTAGTTCTTCAGCGCTCGCTTCTGCGGCGTGATACGCATGCCCGAGTCCCTTCCTTATATCCAGCAATATAACCAGATCGTAGCACGAGTGGCGCAAGCCGAAATCCGGGCAAGTATAGTGTACGCTCAGATTTGGTCCATTGGCATGGCACCGTTCCGGCGCTTCTACGTCGCATTCGCATCGCCGTCTCAAAGCGCCGCTGCGATCTTGGCTACACTATCCTCATGACCCGAAAATTCTTTCTGCTTTTCACGTTGTTAGCCGCCTGCGCCATGGCGCAGGACCGCGTCTACGAACTTCGCACTTACCACTGCAACGAAGGTAAGCTCGAAACTCTCAAAGCCCGCTTCCGCGACCACACCATCGAAATCTTCAAGCGCCACGGCATCGAGAGCATCGGTTACTGGGTTCCGCAAGACCCGGAAACCTCCAAGAACACGCTGGTCTATCTCATCGTGCACCCCAGCCGCGCCGCCGCCACCAGGAACTGGGCCGCATTCAGCAGCGACCCCGAATGGAAGAAGGTTGCCGCCGACTCCGAGAAGGACGGCAAAATCGTGAACAAGGTGGATTCGCTGTTCCTCGATCCGACGGATTTTTCGCAACTGAAATAACGTGGACGCCGCACGCACGGCGCACATGCGCCTCATGGTGGATCAGCTTGCCACGCTCGAAGAGCGCTTGCGCGAGGGCGGCGGCCCTGCGCGCATTCAGAAGCAGCATCGCGCCGGGAAGATGACCGCGCGCGAGCGCATCGCCGCTTTACTCGATCCCGGCGCCTTCTTCCTCGAAATCGGCCTGCTGATCGCCTATGACCGGTACGAAGGTCAAGCCCCGGCCGCGGGCGTGGTCACCGGGCTCGGCCGCGTCGAAGGCCGCACCGCCGTGGTGGTGGCCAACGACGCCACGGTCAAGGCCGGCGCTTGGTGGCCCGAGACCATAACCAAGATTCTGCGCGCGCAGGAAATCGCCATGCGCAACAAGCTGCCTATCGTTTATCTGGTGGATTCCGCGGGCGTGAACCTTCCCTATCAGGATGGCATCTTCCCGGGCCAATACGGCGCGGGCAGAATCTTCTATTACAACTCGATCATGCGCCGCCGCCTGCGCATTCCGCAGATCGCGGCAGTGATGGGTCCGTGCATCGCGGGCGGCGCGTATCTGCCCGCGCTGAGCGACGTCATCATCATGGTGGAAGGCGTGAGCTTCATGGGGCTGGGCGGCCCTAACCTGGTGAAGGGCGCCACCGGGCAAGTGATCGAATCCGAGCCGCTGGGCGGCGCCCGGATGCACACGGCGGTCAGCGGCGTGGCGCATTACATGGCCAAGGACGATGCCGATTGCCTGGCGCGCATTCGCCAGCGCATCCGCCAGTTGCCGGAACCCGCGCCCGCGCCGCCGGACCGCGATCACCCCGCGCACAACCCTTTACGCAATCCAGCCGAGCTTCACAGCGTATTGCCATCGGATCATCGGCTGCCTTACGACATGGAAGACGTGATCTTCCGCATCTTCGATTCCCAGGATTATGTGGAGTTCCAGCCCGAATACGCTCCGGAAATGCTGTGCGCCGATGCGCGCCTGTGCGGCCGGCCGGTGGCCATCATCGCCAACCGCCGCGGATTCCTGAAGGCTGAAGGCCGCCCGCGCATTGGCGGCATCGTCTATGCGGAAAGCGCGCGCAAGGTTGCGTACTTCGTCGAAACCGCCGAGCGCCTGCGCCACCCGCTGATGTATTTGCAGGACGTCTCCGGCTTCATGGTGGGCCCCGAAGCCGAGCGTGCGGGCATTATCCGCGCGGGCGCCGAGATGGTGGAGACCATGTCTTGCGCCACCGTGCCCAAGATAGTGCTTACGCTCAACCACGCCAGCGGAGCCGGGTATTACGCCATGGCCGGGCAGGGCTTCGACCCCAACTTCATCTTCAGTTGGCCCACCGCGCGTATCGGCGTGATGGAAGGCGAATCGGCCGTGCAGGCGCTTTTCGCCGTGGAGATCGAAAAGCACAAAGGCGCGCCGATGCCGCAGGAGCTGCAGGATTCCATCGCCAAGACGCGCGCCGATTACGAGCGCTGGCTCGACGCCAAATACGCCGCTGCGCGCGGCCATTGCGACGGCGTCATCGACCCGCTCACATCACGCCAAGTTCTAAGCTTCGCGCTAGAGTGCAGCGGTAACGCCGGCGGTCTTGCCGCCGGTTCCTTGGAGTCTCACCAATGATCGGCGTCACCAACGGCCAGCCCGGTAACGCCGGCGGTCTTGCCGCCGGTTCCTTGGAGTCTTGCCAATGATCCGCATCGCCAACGGCCAGGGCTTCTGGGGCGACTGGCTGGAAGCGCCGGTCCGCCTCGTCGAGCAAGGCCCCATCGACTACCTGGCGCTCGACTATCTGGCCGAGATCACCATGTCCATCCTGCAAAAGCAGAAGCAGGCCGACCCCAACCTCGGCTACGCCCGCGATTTCCCACCCCTCATCGCCCGCATCGCCGGCCACATCCGCGAGCGCGGCGTGCGCGTGATCGCCAATGCCGGCGGAGTGAACCCCATCGCCTGCGCGCGCGAAGTGGTGCGGCAGGCGCCGGGACTGAAAGTGGCTGTGGTGCTGGGCGACGACGTCTACCCGCGCCTCGATGAGTTCTTCGCCAAGGGCTACCAGATGCGCGACATGGATACCGGCGAGGCCATCGGCGCCATCCGCGGGCGGATACAGAGCGCCAATGTTTACATCGGGGCGTTCCCATTGGCCGACGCGCTGGCTACCGGCGCGCACGTGGTGGTCGCCGGCCGCTCTACCGATACCGCGCTCACGCTCGCGCCGATGGTCCACCGTTTTGGCTGGCAGGCCGATGAATACGACAAGCTCGCCGCGGGAACTATCGCCGGCCATATCATCGAATGCGGCGCGCAGTGTACCGGCGGCAACTGCCAGGTGGATTGGCAGAGCATCCCCAATATGGCGGACATCGGCTATCCCATTGTCGAAGCCGAGCCGGACGGAACGTTTGTGGTGACGAAGCACGCCGGGGCCGGCGGCCGCGTCACCACCCACAGCGTCAAGGAGCAACTGCTCTATGAGCTGGGCGACCCGCGGAATTACATCACGCCCGATTGCGTGGCCGATTTCACCAGCATCCAACTCGCCGAGGACGGCCCCGACCGCGTGCGCGTCACCGGCATCCGCGGCGGCGCGCGCCCGCCTTCGCTCAAGCTATCCATCAGTTACTCAAATGGATGGAAAGCCATCGGCACACTGGTTTATTCGTGGCCGCAAGCCATGGAGAAAGCCCGCGCCGCGGACCGGATTGTGCGCGAGCGGCTGGACCGCCTCGGGCTGCGCTTCGACGAGATCTGCACGGAATATTTCGGCGTGAGCGCCTGCCATGGTTCCGCGGCGCCGCCGAATCCGGACCCGCCGGAAGTACAAATCCGCATCGGCGTGCGCGGCCAGCAAAGGAGTGCCGTGGACCGGTTCACGCGGGAGCTGATTCCGCTGGTACTCAACGGCCCGCCCGGCGCTACCGGTTTCGGCGAAGGCCGCCCCGCGGTGCGCGAAATCGTGGCATACTGGCCTGCGTTGATCCCGCGCGAGGAAATCTTAACAAGGGTGGAAGTAGTGGAGTAATGCCAGAGAAGCCGGAGCGCATCCACTGGGACCGGGCCCCCAACGCGTGGATTTCGCCGGTGGGCACTGTCCGCAAAGAGGGCGGCGTTTGGACCGGCCACGTCTATCGGAACCAACGCGCGGGCACGGGCTTCACCGAAACAAAAACCGGCTTCGACACCGCCATGGCGGCCGCCGCCTGGGTGGAAAACAACGCGGAAAGCTGATGCGGCAAGGTGGGGCACGCTTCAGCTTGCCAACTGGCCGCAAGGCCGGTTTTTTTCGACCCTGTCAACCGGCGATCCCGGCGATTGTTCCCAGATCGATTAAGCACCCGCCTCCCCTTTGGCGCTGCGTGGGCCACCCAATGTTCTACCATCGGATTTGGTCCTGCTCCAAAACGTTTCCAAGCTCTACCGCCTCTACCGCCGTCCCGCCGACCGCCTGCGCGAGCTTTTGCCCGGCGCCGCCAAGCTCCACACCGATTTCTGGGCTCTCCGCGATATCAGCTTCAGCGTGGAAAAGGGCGAGACTCTCAGCCTCGTCGGACCCAATGGCTGCGGCAAGAGCACACTGCTGCAAATCGTCAGCGGCATCCTGCAGCCCACGTCCGGACGCGTCGTCACCCGCGGCCGCATCGCCGCGCTGCTGGAGCTGGGCGCCGGCTTCAACCCCGAATTCACGGGACGCGAGAACGTCTACCTCAACGGCGAAATTCTCGGACTGAGCCGCGCCGAAATCGACCGCGCCATGCCTTCCATCGAAGCCTTCGCCGAGATTGGCGAATTCATGGAGCGTCCCGTCAAGGAGTATTCGAGCGGCATGTACGTCCGCCTGGCCTTCTCCACCGCCATCCATGTCGATCCCGAAATTCTCATCGTCGACGAAGCCCTGGCCGTGGGCGATGCCGTCTTCGCCAACCGCTGCGTGCGCAAGTTTCAGGAGCTGCGCGAGCGCAAGATCACCGTGCTCTTCGTCTCCCACGATCTCGGCTTGGTGAAGCAGCTTTCCGACCGCGCCATTCTGCTGCTCCACGGCCGCATCGAAGCCGAGGGCAAACCCAGCGACGTAATTAACCGGTACATCGGCCTGGTGCTGGCCCGGGAGCCCCGCGAAAAGAAGGCGGAGCGCCTGCGTTCCAGCTTCCGTCACGGCGATGGCGCCAGCGAGATTTTGAGCGTGGCCCTGCTCAACGCGCGCGGCGAGCCCGCCGAGAGCGTGGCCAGCGGCGAGCCCGTCACGGTGCGCGTGCGCTCGCGTTTCCATCAAGCCACTGCGGACCCGATGACCGGAATTCTGATCCGCACCCGCATCGGCATGGACGTTTACGGCACGAACACGCGTATCGAGCACGCGCCGCTGGGCGATTTCCAACCCGGCGACGAGCTGGAAGTCGATTTCCTGATCGAGTGTTGGCTGACGCCCCAGAGTTACACGCTGACTGTGGCCACGCAGAACGCCGACGGGTCGAGCCACGACTGGCTGGACGACGCCATCGCCTTCGACGTAGTGGACACGCGCGTCGCCGCCGGCGTAGCCAATCTGAGGGCCAAAGTGGAATGGCGCGTATCGCGATAAAGGTGCATCCGCGAGCGAAGCGGACGGCCATTACAGGGCGTTTGGGCGAGGCTTATAAGCTGGATCTCAAGGCGCCGCCGGTGGATGGCAAAGCGAATGCGGAGTGCATTCGATTCTTCGCGACGCTGGCGGGCGTGCCGCGGAGCGCGGTCCGCATCGCGCAGGGCGCGGCGGGGCGGATGAAGGTGGTGGAGATTGAGGGCGTGGAGATGGGGGAGATAGAGAGGCGGATCGACCTCGCGAGGTGAAGAGTACTTCCGAGATTCGCTAACGCACATGGGGCGGCCAGCACCGCTAACAAGGTATTGCGAGCAAGTTTCTCAGCTGGGTGAGCACCGACGGAGATTTCCAATAGTGGATTCGAAGCCCCAACACCATTACGCGCCTCAAACATTCTCGGGGTGATTCATGCTACCCGGCTTTGCTTAAGCAGACCCATTTCTCGCAAAAAACGAGACGGCAGTTTAGACCATCCAAAATATGATTCGGAGTACGTAAGAGTCAGCGAAACCTCAGCACGCGTGATGGCCACAAAGCAATTGCGGCGCTCCTCCTGCATCTCCCGACTGTCAGGACCCTTTTTGATGCTCTGGAATGACGGAAGCTGTTCCTCCGCTAAGCCCGTTACGTACACATGCTTGAACTCCATGCCCTTCGCGCTATGAATCGTCAAACATCTCACCGCATTCGGTGGTGGCGGAGGCACCTTCTGACTCAAATCAAACTCCTGAAGTAAAATCGTCAGAGTAAGCTCACCACGTCCGTACTTGTCGATCACCGCCCTTTGAAGCTCGCTCCACGCTTTCCATTCGTCTTCGTAATCAGTGAAGGCGTCTTCGCCCTGATTAGTCAATTTCCTCTCCACGTCTGAGAACCATTGATGGGCCGAGTTGATAAACTCCAAAAATGAGAACCGGTCCACAATCTGCTTCGTAGCGCCACTAAGAAAATCGCGCGTGAACGGTTCGAGAGCAGGTTGGGATAGTGCGAGTTCGAACCAACTCCTGAGCATATCTCCGCCAAAAACAGAAGCAGACGCCGTCACGTCCGCGAGGTCGATATCAATCCCCTCAAGCTCGTAAAACGCCTTGCAAATCCTGCGAGCCTGCTCCCGGTCGCCCCGGGCATTCGCTAGCCTTAGGACAGAATGAAGCCATCTACAAGGCGCGCTCGCAAACTCAGCTTTCCTGACCGGTATGACCGCCGGGATACCTGCGTGAGCTAATGCTTCCAGTCCAGAGTCCAGAAGCCGCTTCGTACGCGCCAGAATCACGCAATCGGCTAGTTCTGTGTCACCACGCGATGCTATGTCCGCAGCGATCCACGCCATCTCATCGGATTCGAACGAAAAATGCTTTAGCCGGACGATGTCGGAGCGGACATCAGTCTTGACCGAGACCAAGGGCATCTTGCCAGCGGCCCGATCCAAATTGTACCTAATAAGATTATTTGCAAGTTCGATCACCGCGGCAGGGCAACGATAGTTAGCTGGTAGTTGCACTACGGCTACGCCGAAATCACCTTCTAAATCTCTAAGGCGCTGTGGACTGGCGCCATTCCACTGGTAGATGATCTGGTCGTCGTCTGCTACGACGAATAGATTCTTAGACTCCTTTCCAACTACGAGCTTGAGGAGGCGATACTGCGCGATATTCGTGTCCTGGAACTCGTCAACGCAAATGTGGGAGTACACCGCCTGGAGTTGCCGCGAAATTACGGGTCTTGCAATCAAAAGCTCCGAGGCCAATGACAATAAACCTGTGAAATCCAGTCGATTGGTACGGATAATCTCCGTGCGATATCCCTGCAGCAACGCCGCAACCTTCTTCAAAATGATAGGGTCCGCAATACGGGCCTTCAGTTCATCAAGAGGTATGCAGTCTTCGCGTAACCGGTCGATCATCGGCAGAAGCTTGACATCACTTTTGTCGAATTCATCATCAATTCGTCGAAGGCTCTCTATGACATCCAACAACACACCTTCTCGGTCTGCGTCCTGATTAAGAATCGTGAAATCTGGACGAAGACCGAGATGACTGCCGTGCTGCCGCAGAATGTCAGCGCTAAATGAATGGAACGTCGTCAGAAGCGCGCGCTCGCGAAGATTCGGGACCAGCTTCTCAAGCCTTTCTCTCATCTCCGCCGCTGCTTTGTTCGTGAAAGTCAGCCCGAGGACACGGAACTTCTTGGTCGGCGACTCTTCAATAACGCGCGCAACACGAGACGTCAGGACCATCGTTTTACCTGACCCGGGGCCAGCTAGAACAAGAAGCGGCCCTTTATTCCATGTCACTGCGAGCAGTTGAGTTTCGTTCAATTGTGAGAGTTCCATATATCACCGTTGGGCCAGAGTCAGCGAGCTTGCCAGAACGCCTTCCAAAAAGGCGGGAACGGCTTGGCGGCCAGTCTGCCTCATCGCATTGGCGACTTCGAGAGCGATTGAAGGTTTTGCCTTGTCGCCGACGCACTGCACGACATTCTCCCAATAGTCTTTCTGGCCGGGCTTCTTTAATAGGTTCTTGCGCTTTTGCTCTGATACGTGGTTCTCGAATATGGAACCGAACCCGTTCGCAGCCAGAAACACTTCCATATTCACTTCGGGAAGCGAGGCTAGATGCTCTTTTTCAGGGCGCGTGCCCAAGTTCCTTACCACCGTTCGGCGATAGTTTTGGCCAGCCTGATCCGAGTCCGTTAGGCAGAACCACTCAATCTCAAGGGCACCGGCCGCTTTCAGAAATGGTTCGATGCCAGCGGCAGTGAAGGATACAATCCTGACTCCCGCCATATCGAGATCGAATCCCAAGAGGTCCGCGGTGTTTCTGAGGATGACATACTCGGTCTCGCCTTCGACGAGCAACCAGCAGCGGGCGAATAAGAGCTCCCCTCGACTCATCCGGACGTGATAGTTAAGCTTACGTTCGTCTTCGGGAGAAAGGATGCCGGGGCGGATCTGGCCAACACGAAGGTCACCCTTCTTGCGGCAGAAGCGACGGATACTCGTTAAAGGCACAGCAGAAAGCAAGTCCCCGGAGTGTGTCGCAACAACCTTTTGTCCCGGCAGTGCCAGAAGAGAACTGGCGAGGGCTCGCACTGCACTCGGGTGCAAGTGTGCCTCCGGTTCCTCCAGGGCCAAAAGGGGCTCGCTGTTTTCGTCGTAGTCTTTCTTCAGCATCGAGCTGGCAAAAGCCTGGAAAAGCAAAATGACAGAGAGGCTCTGGGTTCCAGCACCATGCCTGCCAAGCGGCAACTTAGCGCCTGTCTTGGAAGCAATGTTCACTTGGGCCCGCGATAGCATGTCAAATACACGGCCCGGCAGCGCGTCGATAGTGACGGGTTCGGTGGAGGCGAGTTCGACGATCCCTTGTGCTTTGAGCAAGTAGTCACGAACGTCCCTTAAGGGCTCGTGGGCTTGGACCACCTTGGCATTCAACTCTGTCAACTGCTGTTCCAGGTCGGCTCTTATTCCCGATTCGATGGGAGCGTCCCGGAGAAATGGGCTCCAGTATCGGCCACGACTCTGGAACTCACGGGCGGCGTCCCGAAGGGCTGAAAGATAAAACACCGGGACCAGATTTTGCAGCTTAAAGAGATTTGCCGTTTTTTGCCTGTCCACACTCAACGGGTTGCCAGCGGCGTCTAAGAACGCCCAGTCCAGCTCAGATTCACTCCGCTCGGTAGCCCTCGAACAACGGATCCGGAGGATTACGTGCCCACAATTCCCGCCGTCATACACTATGATGTCAGAAAGATCTCGTCGAACATCCGTCTGCCAGTCGCCCTCTGCAGCCTCAGCGAAATCCAAAGTCAGGCTGATTGGCCCCGCATCGCCAGGTCGACCAGCGGCATCGGCAAGATGGAAATCGTAGTCGTCAAAGATGTTCGCGCGCCTGGAAGGATTGCGGGTCAAGGCCAGTTGAATCGCCTCTAAAAAGCTCGTCTTGCCGGTATTGTTTTCTCCAATGAGAATAGTCGCGGCGTCCAATTCGACGACGATTTTGCGGAAACTCCGGAAGTTCTCGATAGTTAATGTTCGGAGGAGCATGTATGCAACTCGTACTCAATTTCAGATCGGTGGGCAGGTCCCGAGCTCTTCAATGGCATTGAGGCATAGTACTCCTAGCCTCCTTTAAAATGATACATCATCGTCCGTTCCGCCCCCTCGATCCCGGGCGACATGGGCGGCCGTCTGCACAAACCGTTCGGCTTAGCCCTACGAGTTGCATGCATATCGAGCTTAAGGAGTGGGCCGTATAGACTACCCACAGAATTCGCAACATCCACTGCGGCACAGCTCGCAGTATGCCATTCACACACGCAACCGTGAGACACTGATCCACAAGTATGAACGACTTCCCCAATTTCATGCGCCAAACGCAAATAGAATCGCCACCAGCGACCAATCGACGCCGGGAGTGGAGGGCTATGTATTCGATGGGGCGGACGGAAGCCAGATGGCGTTTTGGACCTGCCATGAGACGGCAGTATCCATAGCTCACCTTCACGACTACGACGAATATATGGTAGTTGTACAAGGCTGCTACACGCTGATTATCGATGGGTTGCGCATCCCGTTGAAAGGCGGCGAGGAGTATCTCATATCGCGGGGCGTCGTTCACAGTGGTGAGGTCGTGGCTGGCACGAGGACTATCCACGCATTTGGCGGACACCGGGTTAATCGGATAAGTCACTAGCTTGTCTGCGAAAGGCGCCACTTAGACCAAGAAACTCAAGCGACAGGCCAGGAGGCCTGTCCCACTGGCTACCCAAACATCCCCACCACCTCAAACTTACTCTCACTCCCCGTTGCCACAATCACCGTATCCTTATGCAGTCCGCCTACCTGCGCCGGCCGCCCATTCACCGTCACCGTGCCCAGCGAATACTGCTCCGGCAGCCTTAGTTTCACGTGCACCTCCTTCGGTGCGCCCGCGCGCGCCAACGTCACTGTCGCCGTCACTCGCTTGGCCGCCACGTCGGCCTTCATCTTCAGCGATACCCTTCCCCAGCGCGTGGGCGCGCGGTCGATGGCGATCTCCTTGCCCGCGCCGACCCACTCGCGCGGCATGCCTTTTGCTAGATAGAGCCGGTCCGCGTCGGAATCTTCCAGCACATACATCCACCGCACCAGCAACGGTATGGTCTGCTGCGCCGGAATGCAGAAAGTCGCCGTGCCGCCGTTGATCCCCGATACTTCGCCCGCCGTCCAACTGCCCGGCGTGTGGTCGTGGAAGCGGTGCGCATATAGAAACAGCAGAAACTCCTCCACGCGATCGAGCCGCAGCAATTGCAGCGCATATCCGTATGAGATGAAGCCCAAAATCGCGCGCCCGTTGGGATTCGCGCGCCCCACGTTCGCCACCACTCCCAGCGTGGTCGCGCCGTAAGCGCGCATGCAATCGATCACCGTATTCTCCAGGTCCGCCGGCAGAATATCCGCGTGAACCAGCTCCGTGTACGGGCGGTGCGGCCACTGCTGCGGGCTCGGCCGTTCGGTCGCCATCGATTCGCGGAACGTCAGCTTCGCTCCCGGCAGCGGCCCGATATACGGCGGCTTCATGTCGTTGCGCACATTCTTGCGGATGCTCTCCACCGTGGCGTCCTCGAGCGTCTTCGCGCGGCGTGTCCACTCGGCAGCCTTGGCGCGGTCGATGGGTTCCCACACGCGCGCGATGTCCTTCAGCCCCCGCGCCGCAAAGGCGCTGTTGGCGAAATACGGCTGCCACCACGTCATCGGTTGGGCCGCCAGGCACGCGTCCGATTCGCTCCAGCCGGCGATCAGCCCGTACCCTGGCGAATCCTTCGGCAGTTTCAAACTCTCGTCGTGCATGTCGAGCAGCACGCCCGCCGTCGCCTCCATCTTCGCGCGATGCTTGGCGAACAGCGTGTGGTCGCCGGTGTAGTTTTGGTACTTGGCCAGCAGCGAAAGCGTCAGCCCGAATTGCGCCGTCTCCGGACCGCGCATATTGATCATGCCCTTGGCATCCACGAAATCGGTGTAATAGTTGTCGATGATGGCGCGCGCTTCGTCGAACCGCCCGCATTCCAGGTTGGCGTACATCGACATGGTGAAAATGTCCTGGAAGCCGTCGTATTCGGAGCCGTAGTAATCGCGATCCACCGCGCCATACTTGGGATACACGCCGCCCGGCCGCACCATCAGCTCTTTCGCAAACGCGTGCTTCGCCATATCCACCCAAACGTTATGCGGCGCGTTCATGGGGACGAAGGAGCGCATCAGCCGGTCCCAGTAATCGGCGAAGGTCCGCAGCGCACGGTAGAACTCCTCCGGTTTCGGGTCCTGCCGCCGCGGCGGAAACGCCGGGTAGCTGTACCCATACGCCACCTTGACCATCTTGCCGTTCTCAATGCGCGCCGTGCGGTGCCACGTCTGCACAATGAACTTGTCGTGCGCTTCCACATCGCCGAAAATTATGGCCTCGATGTATGCGCCATCATCCAGCGGGAACACTTTTCGCACCGCCGGCATCCATCCGCCCAGCATGCCTTCAAAGCGGTTGAACGTGACCGCCTGCGTGATCTCCGGAAAATATTGCGTGGGGTGATACGTGCGCGTGTTGCCGCCGGGAAACACGGGCATGGTGTCGTAGCATTCCTTGGTGCCCACGAACGTGTTCCACTGGAGCCGCGCGCCCGCCTGCCCAGGAGGCCTCGACCCAAGCGGTATTGCCGCCGCCCGCACCTGTTCCGGATCGGGATCGCCGTGGGCGAGCAGCTTGTCCGCCAGCAGATCGGGACCGGCCATGCCGATTTCTTCCATCTTGAGCCCCAGGTACGGAGGCTCGGCCGTGGCGAAACAAGCTTCGGCCGATTTCGTAATAACGCGCTGCACGCCGCGCGGTCCGGTAAAGACGATCGATCCATCGCGTGTGCGCAGATCTTCGTGGACCTTCCATCCGTCTAGCTCCGCGATGAGCGTATAGCCATCGGTACTGGCGGGTTCCTGCGGCGGCGGTTCGAACGCTTCCAAAGCCTCGGCGGCAGCCGCCGTTACGGCAAGATTTTGGATGAATCTTCGTCGGTTCACAGTGCTCTCCTGTGTCGATTATGATAACGCTTTCATCGCCTTGTCGGCGCCAGATCCGTGCGGTGAGGTTTACCCTTATAACGCGGAGGGGTGGAGGAAAACGCGGAGTTCTTTGAGGGAGCTTGAGATTTCCGCATATTCCGGTTTCTCGCCGAGCCCGCGCGCCGGCAGGCGTCGTCGAGGCAGATCGTGGCGCACGCACTCCTGCGTGCCGCGTTCACACTCGTGTGAACGCGCTTCGGTCCCAGCGCGAGACTGACCCTGAAAACCACTTGTGCGGAGTCACGGTACCTTTCCGCCGCGAGACCATCTTTCAGGGACTCAAGAATTCCGCGTTGAAAACGATCCTCGCTCACGGACGAATCGGACGAATTGCAGGCCCGCGCTCCCGCTCCAGCCTAATCTATAATCGGAAGTATATGAAAGCGATTGCAGCCCTGTTCGCCTGCGCCGTCGCGTGCCCTGCCCAGCAGCGCGATTATCCCGTCAAGCCCGTGCCGTTTACCGCCGTACACGTCAACGACGCCTTCTGGGCGCCGCGCATCGAGACCAACCGGACCGTCACCATCCCATTCGCCTTCAAGAAGGACGAAGAGACGGGCCGCATGGACAATTTCATCCGCGCCGCCAAAGCGCTCCGCGGCGAGCCCTTCGAGAATCACAAGTACCCTCCCTACCCCTTCGACGATACCGACGTCTACAAGGTGCTCGAAGGCGCGGCCTACACGCTCAGCGTGCATCCCGATCCCAAACTCGAAGAGTATTGCGACAACCTCATCAAGATCATCGGCGCCGCGCAGGAACCCGACGGCTATCTCTACACCGCGCGCACCATCGACCCGCTGCATCCCCATCCGTGGTCCGGCAACGAGCGCTGGATTCTCGAAGGCGTCAACAGCCACGAGCTTTACGACCTGGGCCATCTCTATGAAGCCGCCGTCGCCTACTATCAGGCCACCGGCAAACGCTCGCTGCTCGATATCGCGCTGCGCACCGCCGATCTGCTCGATAAGACATTCGGCCCCGGCAAGCGCGCCATCTGGCCCGGCCATCAAATTGTCGAAATGGGACTCGTCAAGCTCTACCGCGTCACCGGCGACGCGCGCTATCTGAATCTCGCCAAGTTCATGCTCGATTCGCGCGGTCCCGATAGCCCGGAACAAGGCGCCGGAAATGCCTACGTGGAAGCCAACAAGCGCGTGGTCGATCAGACCGACGCGCCGGCCGGCGGTCACGCCGTTCGCGCCATGTACATGTATTCGGGCATGGCGGATGTCGCCGCGCTGACCGGCGATACCGCTTACGTCAACGCGCTCGATAAGATCTGGGATAACGTGGCCGGCAAGAAACTGCACGTCACCGGCGGAGTGGGCGCCAGGGCCGCGGGCGAATCCTTCGGCAACGATTACGAGCTGCCGAACATGTCCGCCTACAACGAAACCTGCGCCGCCGTCGGCAACGATTACTGGAACCACCGGCTGTTCCTGCTGCACGCCGATGCCAAGTATATCGACGTGATGGAGCGCACGCTCTACAATGGCCTGATCTCCGGAGTCTCTCTCGAAGGCACCACGTTTTTCTATCAGAATCCGCTGGAAGCTACCGGTCTCGCCGCGAAGGACCAGCGCAGCCCGTGGTTCGGCGTGGCCTGTTGCCCTGGAAACATCACGCGCTTCATAGCGTCCGTCCCCGGCTATGTTTATGGACAGCGCGGCGACACGTTGTGGGTAAACCTGTACATGGGCAGCACCGCCGATATCAAGATGGATAACGGCCGCACCGTGAAGGTATCGCAGCAGACCCGCTACCCGTGGGATGGCGACGTGAAGATAACGGTCGCTCCGGACCAGGACGCCGCTATGACGATCAACGTTCGCATTCCCGGGTGGGCGCGCAATGAGCCGATTGCCAGCGATCTATACCGCTTCGCCGACAAATTCACCGGACAGCCAACACTCAAGGTCAACGGCAAAACCGTCCCGATCAAGCTCGATAAAGGCTATGTAGCCCTGACTCGCACTTGGAAAGCGGGCGATTCCATCGAGCTCAGTCTGCCTATGCCCATCCGCCGCGTCGCCGCCAACGAACGCGTCACTGCCGATAACGGCCGCGTGTCCATCGAGCGCGGCCCGGTGGTCTACGCCGCCGAGTGGGTGGATAATCCCGGCGGCAAGGTGCGCAACTTGATGCTCCCCGATAACCAGCCGCTGCACGCCGAGTTCAAGGCCGATCTATTGAAGGGCGTGGAAGTGATCAAGGTCAAGGCCGTAGCGCTTTCGCGCGACGACCACGGTAACCTTATCAGGACGCCCGAGGAAATCACCGCGATCCCCTATTATGCCTGGGCCAACCGCGGCGCCGGACAAATGATGGTGTGGTTTCCGACCGCGGAATCGAATGCCCGGCCCGCATTGCCGCCGGACGCCACCACTAACGCGAAGATATCGAATGACGCGCGCCGCAGCGCCAATGCGATCAAGGAAGAGGACGATCCAACCTCGTCCGGCAGCGGCAGTCACTTCGACTGGTGGACCGCCAACCTTTCCGCGCGAACCGGCTGGGTGGAGTACGCTTTCGAAAAGCCCGGCACGGTTTCCGAATCGCAATTATACTGGTTCGACGACACCGGCCACGGCGGCTGCAAAGTCCCCGCATCCTGGCGCCTTCTTTATAAGGATGGCGATGAGTGGAAGCCGGTAGAGACAACCGGACCGTATACAGTGGAGAAAGATAAGTATAACAAGGTGAGCTACAAGCCGGTCACTACCACCGGATTACGGGTGGAAGTAACCATGCAGCCCAACGTTTCCGCCGGCATCGAGCGCTGGCGTGTGAAGTAAGTGTGACCGGCCTTCTGGCCGGTCGGGAGGCCGGCCTTACCACTCTACTTCTTTACCGTAACCAGCCCCGTAGTCGGATCGAGCGTCAAAGCCGCGGCTTGGCCGTTGCCCTCGAAGTTAAACATTCCCAGCAGCGATCCAGCGGCCTCGTCCATCGAATGGTCCCCAATCCGCCCCAGGTCCCAGTTGTCTTCGATGAATCGCAAAATCGACGTTTGATCGGTGACTGTGTGATCCACGTAGTTCACCTTGGCATAGGGCGAAATCACCAGTAGCGGCAGGCGCGGACCATAGCCGCAGCGGCCCTGATAGGGCGTGTCTTTTCCGTCGCCGCACGCGCCCGCGCCCGTCAGATTATCGCTTGGCGTGTTCGACTGATTCATGATCGGTCCCATCGCGTGGTCGTACCATCCGTCCGAATCGTCGTAGGCAATGACGATCGCCGTACTGGCCCAGAATCGCGATTGCATAACCTGGTTCACCATCTTCACCACAAACGCCTGCTCGTCCAGCGGATCGGAGTATCCGGCGTGGCCGTCCTGATAAGACGCGGCTTTCAAGTAACTCACCGCCGGCAAATTGCCCGCGTTCAAAGCGTCGAGAAAGTCGCTCACATCGTATTGATGGTTGGCCTGATCCGCCTGGCCGATTTTGGCTACCGACGTTGGCGGCAGGTGATGCAGATTCGCGGTCTGCCGATAGAACTGAAACGGCTCGTGGTGCGGAAGGTAATCGCTGCCCGCCGATGCGCCCGAGATGTTGTTGTGCGTGGCGCCGCAAACGGCCTTGCCATCCCGTACCTCAGTCGGCTTGAAGCCATCCTGGAACCAACCCCAAGTCATTCCTTTGGCGTTCAGAAGATCGCCCACGTTCTTACCGCCCATCGTGGCGGTGGCGCCGCGCTGGGGGTTGCAATCGTCGCCCGCGGGTCTTGGGTCGCCAACCAGGGAATCGCCCGCGATATATCCAGCCGGCGAGCCAGTGACCAGCGTGGCTCCATGAGTCTGCCCCGTAACCAGATTGATGGCGCCGGGGGTAGACGGCCCAAAGGTGGTCCCGAAAAAGTTATCGCTCATCGCAAAGTGCTGGGCATAGTTCCACATCGCGGTAACTGTGTTGCCGTCAAAGTAACCCATCACCACTTTCTTGCCTAACCCGGCGACATCGCAGGCCGCTTTGGATGCCCCCACAGTCTCGACGAACCTGTTCATCAAGCCCCCATTGAAGGCCTTTTGCTCGTCCGCATAGGTATGGTCCTGGTCGCAGGTGACCGCCTGTGAGCGGTCGAGCCGCACCGGCGGCGCGGAATTCGGATTGTTCGTCAAGAGCGGTCCGCTCAATCCATTCACGGATGGCGTATTCGGCGCCGCGTGAAAAACCGGCTCGCCCGGCTTATTCGCCGCCACGGGATACGTCGCGAAATAATGATCGAAGGATACATTCTCCTGAAAAATCACCACCACGTGCTGTATCGGCGTAGTGTTGGCCGGCGGCGTCTGCGCTTCGAGCGCCAGCGACAACCCGATCGGCAAAAGAACCAGCGTGGAAAAGTTCACTTGTCCCCCCTGATGCGTCAATGTAACACCCCTGGGCCCGATTCTCCACTACCTAGGAGAAGCCGTCCTAAAGTTAGCGAATGTCTTAACTCCAGGCGATCACTATGGCATCGTTCATTTTGGCGCGAACCCGCGTTCCGACGAGTGGATTGATTTTGTCCGGAGTATCCGGAGTGCAGTCTCGGCCCAAATTGGGGACCTTAACGGGAGCATTTCCCGCGAACACTATGAATCTGTCAGTGCGCTATCACGGGATTCGGTTCGCTCGGCTCTCGCGGTCTTGGAAGATCTGCGCGAACATTTGCTTACTGCTGCCCAAAGTACCTTGCAGAGGCATCATCCGGAGTTTCGCCAATTTGTCAATAGTTGTCGAGTGGAGGCGATATGCCTGAGGGAGAGCGCTCGATGCCAGGCCGCCTGCCTGCGAAAACTGAGGTTCCTCCCCTTCTAATATGGCAGCGGGGTGATCGTTCGTGGAATCCACGTTCCTCGACTCCTGTGGCTCTGTCACGGAGGGAAAAGGAGATTGTTGGCTCTGGCGGTCGTCCGGCGAAGACCCCAAGGATATTTGTCGCCTATCGCATGAAGATGTCCGAAAGCTTGAAAGTTCGTGGAGAGTTCGAACAGGCAGTTCACGCTTACGAAGATTTGGCCCGCTTCGTCGTCAAAGACGGCCATGTGCCCATCGGAGCTCAATTGTAACGGGTCTAAAGGTTCCCCGCGTAGCGGGCGGTTTTTCTCGGATTCGTTCCAGCCGCGCCGGAAGTGATCGAGAACCGCCGCCGCAACCGGGCGCGCCAAACCCGGCGGGATCGCTCGTCCGATGCGCTATCCCTTCCTATCCGCAACCTTTTCTTGTGTAGGATATATCGAGCAGCTCGCTGACCCCGATTCTTAGCGCCCCGGTCACTGCCCGCAGTGCCAGGCCAACATCCACTTACAGCGCACGGCTTCTTACACAACGCACCGCATCGCAAAGCAAGTTCCACCAGCTTTCTCAGCTGATCCGATGATTCAAATGATTCAAATAGTGTCTCAGGGTCCTTGCGCGATAGCTCTAGAACTACAGGTTCTCTTACTTCGCCGTGCCTTCCTATCGAAGTGAGCGGAAGAGCTCCCCCTGGACACCCATCCAAAAGAGCCTTCCCGCCACAGAACGAACCTTGAGAGTTACAGCTCCCAGAGGCAGATCCTATGTTGCTGCACCGAGCCGGCGAATGGGTGTAGGATTCGCATACACGCGCACACTCATCGACACTGCATTCGACGGCGTCATCCGTGTGCGCCGCTACTTATGCCAGAACTGCCGGCGCACCGTGTCTCTGCTGCCCGAGCTCGTCTTGCCCTACCTGCGATCGGTCTGGCGGTGATTGCGCTGTTTCTCATCGCACGTCTGCTGCTGGCGCAAAGCTGGAACGGCGCCACCGGAACCGCGCCGCCTCCGGTGCCCTATCAGCGCGGCCAGTTCCGGATTCGCCGCTTCCGCGCGCAAGCCGAAGCGCTGTGCGCCGCGCTGTCCGCGTTGATCAAACCCGCTCCCGCTCCCGGCTTCGTCCACCGCGCCCTGACCATGCTCNNCGCTGCCACCTGTTGGGCTGGCGAAAACTACGGACACTTGAACGCAAAGAGGTCGCCCGGCTGGAAAGATGTGATCGTTGCCCCTTTCGCCGATACGGCCCATCTACCAAATGAGTCGCGATCGGGAGGAATCATAATACCTGGGCACGAGGCCGATCGGCTGGTGGTCGGGCCAGCGGAGATCGAGCGTTCAGGGGGCGTTCTGGTGGTTGCAGATACGCCGCGAAGGCCAGACCTTCGACAATTGTGCGAAGGGACGAGTCGGAAGATTATCCGGCAGCTCACGCGGAAGCGAGCGCACGCTTGGGAGAAGCAGTTCATCGAGATGGCGCTCCCAGCGTGCTCGATGCATGCACCGAGAGCCAGATTGAACTTGCCACACAGGCTGACGCCCCCGTGGTGTTATTTCCATATGGCCCGAAGTCGATGCTGTTCCTAGTGGCCATTAGCCTCTGTGTTGGTTACCCAGAGGCTTCCTGGTTTGTATATCCGACCCCGTACGGATACCCACTGGATTACAGCGACGGGGTCGAGCGGACAATTTGGCTGCAGCCCGGCGACACCCTGGATATTGAATGATTGCTGGAGTTCGCGATATTTGAGCCACACCTATCCGACCAAGAGGGGCGCGCGGATCTAGCTATAGCTAGTCGAACCTGGGGAGGAACCCGGCCGATAGCGTCCCTGTGGTCTTCGCGGGAACGTCGTCGGAAGACCCTTCCGGCAGCCCCGCCCGAGTTGAGATGCGGAGCGATCACGACTTCGAAAACTTCGAGAATCAGGAGGCAGCGCCGCAAGACGAGGGTCGGCCAGACAGGCATTCCGCAGCTATGCGGAACCAAGACTGCAAGTAACCCGAAGCTCCCCGTGATTCCCGAAAATCGACAGGAGCGGGCGCCGCTATCGCCAAGCGGCAGAACGCAGGCAGTATCGCCTGGCGATGCAATCGAAGAAAATCCGAAGCGCCTGAGCGGCTCAGCCTTCCTTGTACATGTACTTGATGCACGGCTTGTAGAGCAGAATATTCGGCTCGCCGATGCGGTTCACCTTCAGGCAACACTTGTCGTACCACTCGATCACTCCGTGGAGCGTTTCGCCGTCGCGCAACACGAAAACCATCGGAGTCTTGGCCTGCATTTGTTTTACATAATAGAAATTCTCGGCGTTAGTCTGGTCCGGAGGCACCGCCTTCTTTTGCGCTTGCGGGGCCCGGCGGGGAGGCGGGATTTGCTCTTTAATCTCGTTGAGTGAAGGACGAATAAGTTTGCGATTGACAGCTTCCACGGGGTGCCATCCTTTGAAGACATTATGATTGACCGTCGCGACTCGCGGGAGCGGGGCGGCGCCGTTGGATTCGTATCTTTTTCCGGCTTTATACTCAGAAATAACACAACCACAGGGGCTCCGCAACGTCCGGCTATTTTTCGAACCATGAGCGTATGCGCTTTTTCATGCGCTCCGGAATCGATTCCTTCGCCCGTTCGGAAGCGGGCGGAGCCAGCGCCGCGGGCGCGGGCTTTGACGCCGCTGCGATCAGGTTCTGCACCGAAGGCGGCGCTTCGCAAGGCCGCTCGCCGGCATAGCGGACCAGGTTGCCAAGCAACGCATACTCCCGCCGGTATCGCTGGCCGTCTTTCTTTTGGATGCAGATCGAAAAGCCGGGATACTTCCCCGTCGCGGCCCTTCCTGCCGCCTTGCTGCCCGGCGCGAAATCCACCTGTTCCAGCAGCGCCGGCGCGAAGCCGGTGAGGTTCCGCTCGATATACGCCGTCTCATACCGGTGATGGCGCAAGCTCCAATCGAATACTCGAAAACTGTCGAAATCGTACGCGTGGATGCCGTCGCCAATCGTGGTCCACAACCAGATATCTTTCTTGATATCGCCGTCGCGCACAGTCCCCAGCGAGAGATACGCGACGATGCGATGCCCTTCGGCATACTGCGCCACTTCATCGGGAATCGCCATATTCAAACGGCGCGTCAGCGTCCACCCGGTTTGTCCGTCCGCGGTGCGCACCAGGCTCCAGTCGTCGGTAGGCTTGGGTGCGGCGGCGGCAACGTCCGCCTCTTCTTTCGCTTCGGCCGGTTCCGTCTTCGAAAGCTCCACCCAGTCCGGCGGCGGCGCAGGCGGCTTCGGCATGGGGATCGGGATCGCCGAATACCTTGAATCTTTGGGCTTCCTTTTCGCCGGCGCTTTCTTGGGCGCCGGAGGCAGCAGGGGCGCACGCTGCGCGGCGGTGCGCGGCATTGCGGCGTGCGTCAACACGTCGATTCTCTCGTTATCCTTCACGGTTACGAAGCTCGGCGATTCCAGCGACGGCTGCGTGTAAATACGCAAGTCGCCATAGCGCGGCGTGGCTGCGCCCTGGGACGGCAATTTCGCCGCGATGGCGGCGAGTTGCTTCAGGTTCGCCATGTCCGAAGCCGCCAGAAGCTGCCGCTCGTCGGCCCATCCCTCGGCGCCGCCGGCCGTCCGCACGCGAAAAAACGTCCTGCGTTTCTGGAGTATCTCCAGCCGATCGCCGTGCTGGACGCTGGCCACGGGAGCGGACTGCATCGGAAGGTCGCCGCGGATTTTGAGAACGGCGGGTCCCACATACGCCTCGCCGATCGCCGGCGCTCGCTTGGGTCCGCGGTTGCACGCAGCCGCAAGCAATACTAATGCGGCCACCGCGCTAACTTTGGCTATGGAACCGGATTGCACACTCGAATATCAGTTTACCAGTCCGCCCTGAAGCGGCGAGTTGGCGCACATCGCCTTGCGCCACGCGACCAAACAAGCGACCCGGACGGAGCTAATGGGGCTGGATGCAATTCCGTCATTGGGGGCGCAAACTACGGCCGTCGCCGACCGGCGCCCAACGGCGGTCCCACTGGGCGTGTTGTCATTCTCTCTCGCGTTCGAGCGCCAAGCGGATTACGTGGCGTTGCGCATCGTGAGTCAGTCAGGCTACAGCCCGGAATCGATGGCGGCATACCTGAGCGGACAGCCGGTTCCCGAACGAGCGGCAGCCGTCTTCTCGGCGCATCCCACCCCCAGCGAGAGGTCCAAGGCGATTCGGACCAAATTCGAAAGTCTGCCGGCAGCTGCTTATACAGCGGCCACGGGCGGCTTCGCCGAAGCCAGAGCGATTTCCGCCGGCGTTCATTGAGCTGCGCGGCGGCCCGGCGGCCCGTCCAATTATCAGCCGCGGGTATCGAATCGGAATATAACGAATATTTGAAAGAATAGAGATCGGAGTCGATCGTCTCAAGAATTACGGCGCATGGCCGGAGCCCGCGCTAATCGCTGGGTTGACAAGTCTCAAATGACCGGGGATAAGACTACTCGGCTCGCAATGCCTCAACCGGGTTGACCGAGGCGGCGCGGCGCGCGGGGATATAGCTGGCCAGCAGCGCCGCAACGCCGAGTACGATGGCGACCGCGGCCAGCGTGGGCATATCCCAGGAATTGACGCCGAAGAGCACGCCGCGCATCAGGGCGCCCACCCCTAACGAACCGGCGAGTCCCAGAACGATGCCACCGCCAGTCAGCCGCACCGCTTCCTTTAAGATGAGGCGATAAACCGCGCCGGGTTCGGCCCCGAGCGCCATGCGGACCCCAATTTCGCGAGTTCTCTGCCCTACGGAATAGGCAACCACGCCATAGAGGCCTACCACGCTCAGCAGCAGCGCCAGCGCGGCGAAGCCTCCTACCAGCCACGCCGTGGACCGGTGCAGATAGGCCGACTGGGAATCGCCGATCCGGGCAGTCATCATCATCTCGCCTTCCGTGACCACGCCGGCGTCGATCGCATGAATGGCGCCGTCCAGCGTGGAAAACAGCGACTCTCCGCCAAGCGACGTTCGTACTACCACGGCGAAACCGTTGTCTGCGTTTTGGTTGAAGGGGACATACATCGCCGGGAGAGTGGCTATGTCGAGCGGACCTTCCTTGATGTCTTCCACCAGGCCGACAATTTCCATGGGGACGGGCGGATCCGAGGAAAATGAGATCTGCTTACCGATGGGATCTTCGCCGGGAAAATATCGTTTCGCCATCGCCTGGTTCACTATGACCACACGCGGCTTCGAACTATCCTCGGCATCGGTAAAGTAGCGTCCGCGCAGCAGCGTCGCCCCGATCGCCGCGAGATAGCCGGAGCTGACATCGCGGTCGAGCACATCGTTGTGATCGCCGAGCCATGGCTTGCCCAACACCCGGATCCACGTCCCCTGGTCGTTGCTGCGCACGGGAAGGGCGCTGGTGATGCCAACGGATTTTACGCCGGGCAGGTTGGCAATGTCACTGACGATCCGCCGCTCCAATGCCACACACTGCCGCACCAGCGAGTATCGGGCGCTCGGCGCTAAGACGTAAACGCTCGCCAGGCGATCGGGCCGCAGACCGATGTCCACATGCAGCAGGCGATAGAGACTCTGGCCGAGCAAGCCGGCGCCCGCCAACAGCACCACCGCGGTAGCCAGTTCGAGCATTACCAGTTTGGAGCCGAGATTTCTCCATGTGGTTCCGGCGGAACCGCGGCTGCCTTCGGCGAGGCCCGCGCGCATTTCCGGCAGGCGGAGTCGCAAGGCGGGAGCGAGCGAGAACAGCACCGCCGCAAGCAGCGAAATGGCGGCAGCGAAGAGCAAGACGCGGAGGTTCAATCCGAGGTCGTGCAGGAACGGCATCCCGGCCAGCCTGTGTGGCGAGATGAGCGTTTTCAGGAGCTGCATTGCCCACCCGGCCGACGTCAAACCGATTGCGCAGCCGGCGGCCACCAGCACCAGCGCCTCCGCGGCGAACTGGCAAATCAAGCGCGCGCGCGATGCGCCCAGCGAGCTGCGGACGGCCATCTCCCGCCGTCGGCTTTCGGAACGGACCAGCAACAGGCTGGCAATATTTACGCTCGCAATCAGCAGCAACAGCCCGGCGCCGCCCAGCAACACCAGCAGTACCGGGCGGAGATTGCCGACGATGGCATCGGTCAGAGGCATGGCGATCGCGCCGAAACCGCGATTGCTGTCGGGATACTGCCTTTCGAGTTGTTGCGCGATCGACACCACGTCGGCCAGCGCGGTTGAAACCGGGACGCCATCCTTGAGGCGCGCAATTCCGAAGAGGTTGTGGCAGCCCCGCCGCGAATCGCAGCCGGGCCCGGGGTGAAGCGTGGTCCAGAAGTCCGAAGGCTCGGCGGGCGCGAAGTGAAACTCGCGCGGCAGCACGCCGGCGACGGTATGCAGCTCTCCGTTCAAAGTGACCGTCTGCCCGATAACGTCCGGTTTTCCGTTGTAGCGCTTTTGCCAGACGGCATAGCTCAGAATCACGGTGCGGGGCGCGGCCGGCAGATCCTCACCCGCGTAGAAATCGCGCCCCAACACGGGGGCGACGCCGAGGGTACGAAAGAATCCATCGCTGACGCGCGTGCCGTTGGCGGCTTCCGTTCCCTGGGGTGTACTTAGCGTGAAGAGAGGATGGTTGTAAGCGTCCAGGGAACTGAAGACTCTGTTGAATTTTTTCCAGTCGAGGTAGTCGAGATAGGAAAGATTGCATTGCGGGCAGGCCGCGGCCTTCTCAAACAATCCAACCAGACGATCGGGATTCCGGTAAGGCAACGGCTTGATGAGCGCGGCGTCCACGAAAGCGAAGATGGCTACGCTGGCGCACATGCCGAGAGCCAGCATGAGAATGGCGGTCGAAGTGAACCCAGGATTTTTCCGCAACTGGCGGAGAGCGAAGCGAACGTCCTGTAGCAGGTTTTCCAAAAACGGGATGCCGCGCCGCTCGCGGTAAGCCTGCGCCGTAGCGGCGACGCCCCCCAACTTCAGCATCGCGACCCGCCGCGCCTGCTCCGGAGTCATGCCGGAGCGGAGGTTGTCGTCGATGTGCATCCGGAGATGACTCTCGAGCTCGTCGGCAAGCTCGCGCTCCCGCCGCTCGCCAGGCAAAATGCCGGCCAGTCTCCATATCCACGCACGCAATCGCTTCATGCCGATTCCTTCGAAGGAGCCAGGAACCGCGCCAGGATGGCGGTGGTCTGCTCCCAATCGCGCGTTTCCTTCCGGAGTTGTTTCCGGCCCGCCCGCGTCAATTTGTAGAACTTCGCCTTGCGATTATTCTCCGACGCCCCCCATTCGGAGGCGATCGAGCCTTCCTGCTCTAACCTCAGCAATGCCGGATATAAAGTTCCATAGTTCAACACGAGAAGATTTCCGCTGGTCTGCTCGATGCGGCGGGCAATCCCGTATCCATGCAGCGGCCCCATCGCCTCAATGGTCTTCAACACCATCAAAGCCAGAGTCCCTTGCCATACATCCGCTTTATCGCCCATGCCTGTCTTCTATTATGTGGCCATAGGAAGAGTAACAGGTTCTCTATGGGAAAGCAATAGAAGGTCGGACCGGGCGGGCCGCGCAAAGGCGGGGCCGGACTGGGCGTGGAAGCCTCAGGCGCCTTTGGCCTTGCTCCGGCGCCGATGCAAGTATGCGAGCCGGCGGTTGACCTCGTCCACCGAAAAAGCCTCGGGATCGAACTCGTCCTCCAGCCAATCCATCGTCTCCTGGTATTGCTCGTGCTCCGGGTCGCCGATGGTTTCCAGAAGACTGTAGAAACCATGCACGCCGCCGCAGTCCTCGGGCGGACAATGAAGCTTCCCGTAGCCCCATCGCCCATCAAGGCGCCGCCGGCACAGCCGCCAACGTGCCCTATTTGTTGTGCGTGGCATCCGGCGAAGCCGTGTATATCGCCGTTCTCGATCGAACGCCGCCGGCCAGCGGGAGTTCGCTGACCGGAGCTGTGGCATTTCGCGCCGCCGATTCAGCCGTTTCGCCCGCGAGTCTCATTCCTTCGATCACGGCGATTGCAGGCGGCGCCAGCGTGATCGGCGTTGGATCGCTCGGCCGCCGCTGGCCGCACGATTACAAGGCTGGAGTGCGCCTGGGCCGGCAGGCGGGCTCCAATCTGTTCCGGATTCAGGCGCGGCGGTAATTACCACCACCGCCACCGGACAACGATGGGACAACGAGGGCGCCGCCGGGGAACCGCTCTTGTATAATGACAACCGTGGGAAGCGTCGCCACTGAATGATCGATATTAAGAAAAAGCTGCAGGATGAAATCGCCGTTCTGGAACATGAGTTCCACGTCGAGCTGCCCAGGGAGATTCTCAAGGCCCGGGCGCACGGCGATTTGAGCGAGAACGCCGAATACCACGCCGCCAAGGACCGGCAGGGCTTCGTCAACGCCCGCCTGGGGCAATTGCGCAAGCGGCTGTCGGAACTCTCCATGGTGGATTTTACTAAGATCCCGATCGGCAAAGTGGGCTTAGGCTCTACCGTGGTGGTGCTTGACACGAAGCGCGAGGAAGAGATCACCTACTATCTGGTGACCAGCGAAGAGGCCGATGCCGCCAACGGCAGAATCTCCACCACTTCGCCCATTGGCCGCGCGCTTCTGGGCAAAGAAGAGGGCGATGTGGTCAAGGTGACCAGCCCCGGCGGATCGAAGGATCTCGAAATCCGGAAGCTGACCACCATTCACGATGCGGCGAAGTAGGTCATGACTTATACCCGCGCCATTGGCCTGGTATTTGGCGCAATCATCGATCGCATCGTGCGCTGGCTGGCGCTTTCGCGCATTCACCCCAACGTTCTCACGTTTCTGGGTCTGGTGATCAACGCCTGGGCGGCGTATCTGTTTGCGCAGGGAAGCTTCGTCTGGGCGGGAATCGTGGTGATTGGCGCCGGCCTGTTCGATATGGTGGATGGCCGCGTGGCGCGCGCCACCAAACAGGTGACGCGCTTCGGCGGCTTCTTCGATTCCGTGCTCGACCGTTATTCGGATCTGGCGCTCTTCATGGGCCTGCTGGTTTACTACGCCTCCATCAACCGTTTTTTTTACATCGTGCTGACAGCCATTGTGATGACCGGCTCGGTGATGGTGAGTTATGCGCGCGCGCGGGCGGAATGTACCATTCCCAGATGCAAAGTGGGTTTTCTGGAGCGGCCGGAGAGGGTGGTGCTGATCATCATTGGCGCGCTCTTCAATCGCATGGCGCCAGTCTTGTGGGTGATTGCGGTGCTGTCGAACCTGACCGTGATCCACCGCATGATTTATACCTTCCAAGAGGCCAAGCGGATGGAAAACGTGCCGGTTTCCAAGGCTCAGAAGATCTGAGTGGCGCGGGCCCATGGCCTGCGGTGTCCCGAGCCGCTCCGAGCGCTCGGCCTTCGGCAATCTGTGATCGAGGCTTCACATCGCGGACCAGGGGGCCCGCCCTACACGCTTTCTTACTGGTTGCCGCCTAGCCCCGAGAGCGCCGTATGCTCCCGATCCAGATACGGCACGCCCTTTTCCATCCAATCCGGCGCCGGCGCCCCCTTCAAATAGTGGTCGAAATACTGCTGCAGGCGGATGGTGTAATCCTTCTGGTCCGCGCGATCGCTCAATCCGTGCGGCTGGCCGTTGTAATTGAACAGGTAGACTTCCTTGCCCAGCCGGCGCAGCGCCAGGAAGAATTCGAGGCCCTGATACCACGGCACGGCGGTGTCGCCATCGTTCTGCAGAATCATCACCGGAGTAGCCACGCGGTCGGCCGAAAAGATGGGGGAATTCTCGATGAATCGCTGCGGGTATTGCCAGATGGACCCGCCAATGCGGCTTTGCGTGCGCTCATATTGAAACTGGCGCGTAATGCCCGTGCCCCAGCGGATGCCGTCGTAAGCGCTGATCATATCCACCACCGGCGCACCCGCGGCCACGGCCCGGAACCGGTTGGTCTGCGTCACCATATATGCGATCTGGTAACCGCCCCAACTGTGGCCTTGAATGCCGATCGCCTTCTCGTCCACAATCCCCTGATCCACTACCGACTGAATCGCCGGCAGCACGCACTTCAGCGCGCTCTGTCCCGGATAGCCGGTGGTGTAAACGATGTCCGGTTCCAGCACTAAGTAGCCGTTGCTCACGTAGTAACTCACGTTGATGCTGGTGCCGGGCGCCGGATTCACGAAGTGATTTACGTTTTGCGTGAGCTTCTCGTAGATGTAAACCATCATCGGATACTTCTTCTTGGGGTCGAAGTTCTCCGGCTTGTAGAGGGCGCCGGAAAGCGCCACGCCGTCGGCGTTCTTAAAGTGCACCACTTCCGACGTTCCCCAAAATAACTGCGCCTTTTGCGGATCCGCGTTGCTCACCTTACGCAATTCCTTGAACGTGCCATCCGACGTGATCAGGTCCGGAAACTCGTTGAACGTCTGCTCGGTAAGTAAGTAAACATCGGCGTCCTTCGCCTTCACAGGCATCGAGAGATCCTTCGCCGACATGATCAGCTGCTTGGGCTCGGCGCCGTCCAGGCCGCCGCGGAAGAAGCCCGTATCCCGCGTCTTCACGTTCGCCGCGTGCAGCAGCAGCGGCATGGTGGGGTCGATCCAGCGCTCGCGCAGGTCGTTGTCGGTACGCACATAGCGGAACTGCAAATCGTGCGCGCGTCCGTAACCGGCGGTGATATTCTTCGCGCCCGATCCATCCGGCGAAACCTGCCAGATGTCGTAGTGATCGTAGAGCAGCACCGATTTGCCGTCCTTAGTCCAACCGGCCGTGCCATACGAACCGGGAACGCTCGGCGTATCCAGGTCTTCGTTCCAGAACTTAACCGGCAGCTTGGCGGTCAGGTTCGCAAGCTTGCCGTCGGGAACCGAAATCGTGCCCCAATCCTTGCCGTCGAACGTCAGCATGTAGCGCCCGTTTGGCGACCACGATACCTGCCCGATATGTTTCTTCGCCAGCAATTTGCGCGTGCCGGTGGCCGTATCGATGAGATACGTGTCCGAGTAATGCTCGTCGTAGTCGTTGGCCTTGCGGTAGTCGCGGTCGTCGGAACCCAGCACCCATTGGGTGTTTTCCGAAGGCGTGACGGCTTCAAGCTGCTCGTCGGCAAGTTGGATCAGCTTGTGGTCGGGAATGGAGTAAGCTGCCGTGAAGGTACGGTTGCGATCGCGCGCGGCGCGCAACTTCTGCGCCGGTTGCAGGTAATCGTCTTTGTAAGACCAAAGATCCACGACGGCCTTTTCCTCGGTCGGGTCGGCCGCCGCATCGTCCTTCTTTTCGGGCGCGGGAAGCGCGCAACCGAAATAGACGTGCTTGCCGTCCTTCGAAAAGCTGAGATTGCCGTTCTCGCTAATAACGAAGTCTTTGTGGAAACCGGGCGTTGCGGCGGAAACCAGCTCGGTTGCCGTTGGCGCCTGCCGGTCCCAGCGGTACAACTTGAATTTCGAGGGTTTGGATGCGGCATCGTCTTTATCGCTGAGGAATGCCAGCTCGGTCTGGTTTTCATCCCAGGTCAGCTTCAGATACTTACCCTTGCCATCCAGCAGCGCGACCGGCGCGTTGTTGGTTCCCGTGCTTACCGCGAATATGCCGTTCTTCGCCGTATCGCGCGCCGAGACGGCGTACACTAGTTGCTTTCCGTCGTCGGTGAGCGAAAACTCTGCCGTGTCCGGGAAGGTGCGCTCGGCTGCATCGGTCCTGCTGCGCAGCATCAGGTCGGTTCCGAATTGCAAGCGCGCGCCGCCGCGCCCGCCGCCACCAGCGCCGCCCCGGCCTCCGCCGCCACGTCCGCCGCGCCCGGCCTGCTGGTCGCCGCCATAGTCGCCGCCATCGGGCTTCGTGGCGTCCGCCGCCCCTTGGCCCTCGGGAGCTTCGCGCAAATACGCCAGATACCCGTTGCCCTTTGACGGCATCGCGAAACGCCTCACCCGTTCGATGCGCGTCTGGCGCCCGGAGGCCAGGTCCACAATCACCATGGCGTCCTTGGGCATCTGGTCGGCCGTTTTCTTGTCTCTCCGAGCCTTGGCGGTATCGGCCTTTGATGGGAACGTGGAGAAGACCACTGTCTGGCTGTCGGCCGAGAACTCAATGGTCACGCCGCGCTGCACCGGCGGGCCTTCCTCTTCGTCGGTTGCCGCAGCCGTTGCCACCGGCCGCGCGCCCGCGGGGATCCGCGTCTCCTGGCCGGTCACCAGATTGCGTATCACCACCTCGCCGTCGCCTTCCTGCGGGAACAGGCTGTAGGCGAGAAACTTGCCGTCGTTAGTGAGGCGCTGGCCTGCGATGGTGCGCCAGCTATCGTAATCGTGGTGGTTGATGGGCCGCTTGGCGGTTTGGGCCAAGGCCAAGGACAGCGTCAGCGCAAGACAGGCGAACGCCAAGGCTAGGCGAAGCAAAGTGCGGCGGAAATGCATAGAAGGTATTGTATGCCGGAATGGGGCCTTCCGGTAGCCCGCGTGCCTCGGAGGCTCGTAACCATCTGCAAACCAGACAGAGCAGCAAACCAGACTGCGCCGCGTCCGTGAGGGAGCGGAATTTCGCGACTGAGCGAGCAAATCCCCAAAACGGTTAAGCCATCGTAGCCTCGGAAGCCGGATGTTCGCGCCCGCGGAAAGACAGACTATCGTTCTTGATCGTGACCGTCAAATTCGCCGGACCTCGGGTCAAAAGTGCTATGGCGCCTGCCGGTGAAAACCATTTGTGATCAAGAGCCCATAGAATATGGGCGATTGTCGGCATCTCGCGCGACAGATCTCATCCAAGCTGGCAACCATTCGGTATCCTGTGGTTGAGCCATGCTTACTCGCTCAATTCTTCTCTTCTCCCTCTCCCTCGCTACGCTGCTCCACGCTCAGAACAAACCCGCGCCGAAGCCCGAGCCGGATACTCTCGTCCTCAGCGACGGTGAGAGCCTCATCGGCCACTTTGTCCGCTCCAATGGCGCCACCGTCACGTTCAAGAGCGACGTGCTCGGCGAGCTCAGTATCCCCTGGTCCAAAATCAAGGAGCTCCACTCGGCCCAGCGCTACGCCGTCGTTGAGAAGGACGTCAAACTCAGCCGCCGCGCCGATGTCTCCGGCGTTCCCAAAGGCAGTATCTCCATGGCCGATCAAACGCTCGCCGTGGAGCCCGGCCCCGGCGCCACGCCGCAGAAGATCCCTATCGCCCAAGCGGCTTACGTGATCGATGAGCCGACATTCGAACAAGATCTCCACCACAGCCCCGGCTTCCTCGATGGTTGGAAGGGCGCTATTACCGCCGGCGCTACCCTGGTGGAGGCGACGCAGCAGGCGCGCACTTTCACCGGCAGCGTCGCATTCATCCGCGCCATTCCGCAGGAAAACTGGCTCGACCCGCGCAACCGCACCCTGATCGATTTTAGCGCGTCCGACGGCTCAGTGATGCAGCCGAATACGCCCGCCATTAAGACCGATATTATCCACTTCGACGCCGAGCGCGACGAGTACTTCCGCGGCAAAGACGTCTACGGCTTCGTGCAGACCGCGTTGGATCACAACTTCTCGCAGGGCCTCAAGCTGCAATCGAACCTTGGCGGGGGCATCGGCTATACCGTAATCAAAAAGGCCAACGAAACCCTCGACTTCAAAGGCAGCCTCAACTATTTGAAACAGGATTTCGAAACCTCCGGCAACAACACCAATCTTTTCGGTTCCACCTTCAACGAAACCTTCTTGCGCAAGACCGCGCACGGCATTCTATTCCTGGAGCAAATCTCCATAACGCCGGCCTGGAGCATTCTGAACGACTACTCCGCGGCCGCCACCGGATCCATCGCCGTGCCGGTTTACAAACGGTTCGCTTTCACCACCTCGGTGGCCGATACGTTCCTGAACAATCCGCCGCCCAGCTTCAAGAAGAATTCCTTCCAGCTCACCACCGGGCTCACGTACACTCTCAAGTGAGTATGCGCGGCGTCCTCACGGCCGGTTTCCTGGTTGTCCGGGGGATGTTGGCGCAAACTCTCGTCGAGCCCGCCAGGGTTGCGCCAGCGCTTGCCGCGGTCTTCACCGTCAATCCCGTGGAGGAGCAGCTTCGCTGCGAAGTCACGCCCGCGCAGCCGGCGCTCGATTTCAGGTTCCGCTTCCAGGCGGGCTACACCATCAATGTGCCGATGGAGCAGTATCTCGGTCCCAAACACGGCTGGATGATATACACGCGGGTCACGCCGCCGGATGGCAAACCCCCGGCCTATCTGATTTCCAGAGTCCGCTTGCCCGACGTTCCTCCCACAAAGGTGAAGATCGATACCTTCGGCGGCTTTCTGGTGGGACCGGGCCGTTACCACGTCGAGTGGGCCTTGTATGACGATCGAGACCGCGTCTGCCGCAAAGATTGGAACATCGAGGCCAAGCTCAAACACGGCGAGCACAACGTCAAGCTGGAAATTCCGCCGGCAACCGTAGCCGATTTCGGCGGCCGCGGCTTGCCACAACAGACCCGCGCGCGCGATGATGCGACGCCCTTCCGCCTCACCATCCTGCTGCACGCCGCGCCCATCAGCCCGCACCGCACGCAACTGCGCTTCAACGACCGCATCCTGCTCATGTCCACGCTGGCATCGCTCGCCGGCAGCGTACCGGCGCTTTCCGTGCGTCTCGCGGTCTTCAATCTCGATAAGCAGCAGATTCTTTTCAACCAGGAAGACTTCACGCTCGCTTCCCTGGGCCGCGTAGCGCAGGCATTGAACGACATGGAGCTCGGCGCCATCGACTACCATACGCTGCAAAACCCCACCGGCCACGTGGATCTGCTGTCCGATCTGATCAACCGCGAGCTGGCGTCGCCCAAGCCCTCCGATGCGGTTGTGTTTCTTGGGCCGGCCAGCCGCTACCTCGATAAAATTCCGCCCGCCGCCGTCGATACCGCGGCCGCCAGGCTTCGTTTTTTCTACTTTCAATACCGGCCGCTGCGGATGCGCGGCCCCATGCTGCCCGATAGCATCACCCACGCTATCGAGCGCGTGAAGGGCCGCCTCATCCATATCGCTTCACCCGGCGATTTCGCCAACGCCATCGTGCAACTCGAGCGCGCCGCGGCTACTTCGCGCAGTTCATCGCCGAATGAATGAACAGTCGCGGCTCCGTTTCGGACTCGGCGTGTTTCCGGATGGTTACAGAGCCGCGACCGGGAGCGTTCGCTGAGAGCCTGGCTCCCCCAGATCGGTTAAGCACTCACTTCCCGCCAAGGAAAGCTGCTCATATTGCAAAAGGGTGTGATCGAAAAACGCCGCGCCTTGACCGGTTCGGCTTGCCATGCGGCTCGCCCCTGCTCACGCCTGTTGTACCACTGCGCGGTCGTTATCCCAGGCCGGCTTATCGCGCCGCTCCCCGCGCCCGGTGAGCAAGCCGCGCTCGTGGCGTTCGAGGTTTGGCGTTGTCGCCGTCCCGGCGGATGCGTCTGCCGGATCGCGGAACTGCATCGAGTAGAGGCGCGCGTACAAACCGTCGAGTCCCAACAACTGCTGGTGCGTGACCAGCTCGACGATGCGTCCGCCATCCATCGCCGCGATGCGATGCGCAACCTTGTATCTCCACCACCTTCTTCGCGATCGAAAGGCCCAGGCCGTTACCGCCTTCCGAAGCACGCCGCGATTTGTCGGCCTTGTAAAAGCGCTCGAAGGTGTGCGGCTGATCTTCAGGGGCAATGCCGATGCCCGTATCGGCGACGCTCAACGCATAACGGTTATCCAGCCGGGCGCTGAAGTCTCCTTTGGCGATTCGCCCCAGCGCGTCGATGTAGGCGCGAAAGGGCCTCCGTTGCGCAATCGGAACAACACTCCGGCGATCGCGGCGAACAGGACCATGATGAATACGCCGAGCAGAGTGTTGACGATCCGGACCACCAGAGCGGATGGGCGGCCGGTACGCTGGTAGACGAAGGCGGTCGCATAAAAGGCGATCGTTAAGCAGGCTATCAGGAAAGCCAGCGAAGCCGCCGCGCGCACTGCGTTCCGCTGTCCCCTCCGGCCCGATACAAGAGATACGCCACTCATGTAAACGCAACGTAAACCGGGATGCCGCGACAGTCACTCGAATCTATCGTACTTATCGTACTTCCCACCTTCATTCCAGCGCGCAGGAAGCGCGAATGCCGCCATAGGCCGGACCCCCTGGTCCGCACACTGGTCCGCACGGGTCCCCCTGGACCCGTTCTTCGCTGACCGGGTGCGCGTGTCTGCCTGCGGCAAGACCCGGTATCAGGCGCCCTGCATGCCTCCGCTGCAAAGCGCGGTATTCACCCTTGCTTGAAGTCTCAACGAAATCCGAAGTGGGCCAGCGCCGCAGCGCCTTTAACGCCGCAGCCCCTTTAATCTGAAGGCGCATGGCAGATGCCGGCCGGGTAGGCCTTTCACTGCCCGTGCGCCGGTGTTGCGGCAACCGGCAGCATGTAAGGAAAAGCCGTGATGCGCAATTTGGCGGCGCCGTAAGGAACCAGTGTGACCAGTTCGTCCGGCCTTTTGCTGGTAACAGGGCTCTCGGGCAACGGACCCGCGGAATCGTCCACCAGTTGCCAGGCGGGCAGCCTGCGCGCCGGCGCCGTGATTTCCACCGGAGCCGTTTCTGCGCTGAAAGGCTGCTCCGAAATCGGCCTCTCTTTCACGGCGAACGAAACCATTGGATTGTTCGGATCGAGCATCAGCGCGTAGTTCCACGGGGTGGACGGGAACACCTCCCAATCCGTAGCTGGACCGGTTTGTTTGATCTTGTGCCAGCTCTCTCCGACCTTAAGCGAGTATACGAGCGGCCCACGCTCCAATGCGACTGAGTTGTTATGCCAATTGGAAGTGCGCGTCTGCATGGGGAAGCGAATCTCAACCACGTCGCCGCTTTTCCACTCACGCTCGATCCGTTGAAAAGAACTTACCTTGACCGGCGTTTGAGGCTGACCGTTGACCTTGATAGTCGAGCCATCGGCCCAAGCGGGAATGCGTAGTAATAGCGGAAACGCGGCCCGCTTAGCGGATCTCACAGTCAGAGTGATGGTTTCGCGAAAAGGGTAATCGGTTTGCTCCTCGATAGTCACTGGCGTCCCGCCCCGGATAGTGGTCGTCACTTCGCTGGGACCATACGCTACCGCGGCCAGTCCGCCCTGCGGCGCCGCCATCCAAAGATTCGCCGCCAGCTTCGGCCAACCCTGATGCATATTGGCAGTGCAGCAGCCGAAGTTGGGTTCCAGACCGAAGATGTTCGACTCGGGACCATTCGTCCCCCACCTATGGTTCGCCAGGGAACACATTACCTGGTTCGCCTGCTGGTCATACTGGTGCGCCCACATATCGCGGGTCAAGGTAGCAGGCAGGGCATTGTAGGCAATTTTCTCGAGCCGGTCCCCGAAGCGCGCATCCCCGAGGATGGAGAGGTCGTTCTCCAGCGAGAACATGGATTCCACCACGGCGCACAATTCCGTGCCTTGAGACGGATCGCGGCCCGCGTAGTGCTCATCCGCGCTGAAGAGGCCATTGGGCTGGCCGTGATACCGGTCCAGCTCTTCCAGCATCTGGTAGAGACTGTCATGGTCGCTCTTGTCTCCGGTGATCAGCCACCACACCGGCGCGGCCTTCATCGCCATGGCATTGTTTACGCCGTGAGTCGAGAGATTCGACGCCTGTTTGGTCACCTTCTCTTTCGTCTGGAAGTTGGCGAACTGCGCCTCCCAGTCATGACCCTGCGCATGCAGCTTGCGCGCCAGGTCCAGCAGACTCTTGTCGCCATTGCGATCATACAGCCACAGGACGCTCAACACCTCGTCATGCCACCGGTATATTGCCCACTCCTTGAGCGGTTGTTGGTCTATATGTTTCGCCTGGTATGCGAAATACTTCTCCATGACGGGAATCGCGCGCGCGTCTCCGGTGGCTTCCTGGTATTGGATGAGGGCCTTCAGCATGACATAGTTGGGCCACCAGTCGCGGTTCTTTGGGGGCCCGATCCAGCCGTCGGGCTGTTGATGGTCGAGCGTCCAATCCATCCATTTCTTTACCTTGAAGATGAGCGCCGGTTCCTTTGTAAGGTAGGCCAGCGGAACCAGCCCATCGAGAAAGTAGGGGCCGCGCTCCCAGCTTTCGCCGGCGCCGCCCAACCAGCCGCTCTGGCTCCCTAGATCGGGCCAAAACTCATCCAGGTGGCCGCTCAGCCCTTGTGCCTGGATGCGTAGCTGATCGAGCAGCCAGCCCTTCGGCATGACGGAGGTCAATGGCAGCAGATCGAAGGCGTTTTGCTGAAGCGGCGCACGGTTCGGCACGGGCGCGCGCGACGCTGCATCAAGCGTGCACAGAAGCGGCAAGAGTACCAGGAATGGTTTCAAGTTCGTCTCCCAACTGGATCGCGTATCCTTCCGATAATAGCTTTCCCGCGTGTAAGGCGCCGCAAGCAGGACGATTTGGGGTGCTTGAACGGTTTCGGGAAAGGCCAGGCTAAATGACCGCTCCCTCACGGTCGCGGCTCCGTAACTATCTGTAGACACAGCGCAGTCGGCACAGAGCCGCGACCGTGAGGGAGCGGGATTTCGTGGCTGAGCGAGGAAATCCCGAGAACGTTTAAGCACCCGACGATTTGGACGATCGCCCCCGGCCTTTTCTGCTGGGCCGTCGCGTTACGTGCCGGCCGTTGCCATCACCCGGCGGGCTTAACGAGAGTCGCGACTGTCTCTTCGAGCTTCTCCAAGCGGGACGCAAAATCGGCGGCGGAGCCCTTCTGCCTCGATAGTTCTATCGCAAGCTGAGAGGAGAACGCCCCGGCATCGAGCACCGCTTTCGTGAGCGCCGGGAGTCTGGAGTCTCTGGAGTCGATGCTGGTGAGAGTCGCGGCTTGAAGGTCCAGGCGCGATTCGATCACCCGCAGGCGGTTCATGGTTTCCTCGCGGAAATCGACGACATACTGCGTCAGGCCGTCGAAGCGCTGACCCAAGCGCTCGATTGCGGCGTCTATACGGTCGAACCGCTCGTCGTGATTCGTCATATCGTCTCCTTCCTTCTTCGCAGTGGTTGGTTCGTTTGGCATCCGCCTCCCCCCAGGCTCGCCAACGCATCCCCGGTTCAATAGTATCGAACTTGCCCTGTGGTGTGCGTCGGCTTGCCATGCCGCCCGGTGTTGCTTTCCAGCGGGTCGGTCGAGGGCTCTTTATGAAACGCCCCATGACTCCGCGCTTTGCCGATCCGGGGGACCACGTGGCCGTGCAACGCGCGCTCCGCACAGGTGGACGCCCTCCGAGATTGGAGGAAGTTGCCACGATGTTTCCGCGCCATTTCCGGGGCGCGAGCGGCGCTTGTCCAAGATGCCGGCTACATATCCAATCGGATCAGTGACGCAAGCGCGCTTACGGGGAGCAATCCAGGGCAAGCTTGTTCCGGAGCTTTCTCCGAGTGGCGCGCGAATCGCTCAGAGCGCCGACGGATGCTGCGGAAGCGTCGGTAAACGCTGGGCGACTAGATATGCAGAACGTTTTCGGACCGATTCCGGTACCATAACCAGACAGGAGATTATCGATGCCGAAGAGGCTCACACTGTCATATCTGGCTACCGCCCTAATCGCGTGCGCACAATATACGCCCCCGCCGCTGGCCTACACCCTAGTCCAAAAGAATTCGTTGTTCGGACCGGACACGACCACGAGCTTCTATCGCAACGGCTCGAAAGCGGCCATGGATATCGTGCATCCCGACACGCATAGCCGGACGGTCTTGGATCTCCAGGCACACACCAATATCAGTTGGGACGCCAGCCAAGCCGGGGCGGAATGCGGCAACAGCACCTTTACCGGCAACTGGGGCGATCCTTTCGTAGGATCGGCCGGCATCATGGACGACCTCAGCAAAATGCATCCCACTCCCGCCGGCGCAGAGACCGTGAACGGCGTCTCCGCCAAAGTCTTGGAGTTCGTCATGGAAGGCGCCACCGGCAAATCGAAGGTTTGGATCGACCCGAAGTACGGCCTGATCCTGCGGATCCTGATGGCGCAGCCGGGTGGCCCGCCTAAGGTCGCCTTTGAAACCACCCAGATGACTTTCGCCGCTCCGCCGGCCGCGATGTTCGTTCCCGCCTGCAAGGCTGCCGCGCCCGTCCCCACAGACGAGGATAAGATCGCGGCCGTCACGGGCGGAGCCGGTTCCGACTATGCTTTCGCCAACAAAGGGGAGCCGACCAACGGCGGCTGCATGATCCTGTTCCACGTAGTCCGGGCCGGCTCCATGACCCCGATTACCAGTGGATTCCAGGTTTTCGCGGACGGCAAGGAAGTCCCGGTCCTACCGAATGGACTTACTCGCCTCCTCAATATGCCGAAACAGTTCAATCTCGAAGTTCGTATTCCCAGCGGCGGCGGCACTGCCCCCATTTTCCGCCAGTGCAATAAGCCGCAGACCACGCTTCTGCTGGTGGCCGATTGGGGAAAGCCGGGCGCATTGGCGTGGGAATGGCTGTGGGTGAAGTCCGGCAAATTCGCAGGCCAGTAGAATCGTCGAGCGGACAACTCAGGGTAGGTTTTGCGACGCTCGGCGAGGCCAACGAAATCACCCTTTCAGAGTCTCATCATTCAGTCTCAACACCGAATGCACGTTACCCGGTTGGGCCACGGAGTTTCCCCGGCGGGGCTGAGCAGGCCGGACGGCCGAGATCCCGGCGAAAATCGCAAATCTCTGTCTCCATAATAAAGCGGCTGCGATTTCGGCTTTGACCGGTGGTGCCGGGCGCGGGACACCGCACACGCCCTACCGGCGTCGCTCACTCGGAGACAGATCGTTCTCCGCGACATGCGCCCGTCCCAAAACCCCACTACCCGCTAGACGAAAAAGCCGGGGAGAGCGATCCCGGGGCCCGGGCCTAAGTAAACGGTATTGAGGGCTAAAGGCGGGCTGAGGCCAGCCGCGACCCGGCCCCATCCAGACCCGGCGCCCGCGCCATTCCCCTTCACCGGCCCCGAAGGGACCGCTCCCCCCTTTCCGTAGCGGGAATGGACGGCAGGGGCTAAAGCCAATGCTGTCCACTGAAAGGGTCGAGCCGGCCGGCGGCTCTTTCCGAGTAGTCCGCGATCCGTACAAAGGTGCGTGGACGGGCTACGCGGTGGAGACCATTCTCCGAGTACCGCGTGACTCGGGAGCAATCGGGAACAGACGCCTTCAATTGTACGGAAGGACGACAACTCGGACAGGTGGATCCGCTTCGAGTGGCCGACCCGCGCAGAAACCGTGCCGCAAGTCTGCTGGTGGCGCGACCATCGCGGTCCAGGCCAACGATTGATCGCTGTGAACTCTCGGTGTCCCCATCGCGACCGTTTTGTAATTATGCGCATCGCTTCGCTTGTTTCGTGAACGCGCCTTCAGAGCTGCTTTGAGGAATGGAGCGGGCCAAAACGTAAAGTGGCGTTTCAGGTTTTTCGTGCGTGGTCGGTTACACGGCATGGCGCCGCGAAGGCGCCCGGCGATTCGGGAATTGTGCGGTATTCCGGCCCGCCGGGCCTAACAGGCTGATTAAGCCCATATACCTTCAGTCATAATCGGAAGGTGTAAGGCTCGCCTCGACATCCTCCCTTTACGTATACGTCTTGTCTCCGCCGATCTGCGAATCCCAATACGTCGTAGGATCGGTGAAGAACTCACCCTGCCTGCAGAGGGGGCGCATCGCTTCTTCATTGACTTTGATGCCCAGGCCTGGCCCCGTCGGAACGGGGATGTAACCCTTAACCACGAGGTCCCCTAAGTTGGTTAGGTCTTTGTGCCAGGCTGGCTGCGGCATGTGCCATTCCATCGCGAGGAAGTTTTGGCAGGCGGCTATCGCGTGCACGCCGGCTGCATAGCCGATCGGGGTAGCGTTGCTGTGGACCATCATCCCCACCGAATATTTGGCCGCCATGTCGGAGGTCTTCTTCAATTCGAGACAGCCGCCGATAACAAGGTGATCCGGGTGGATATAATCGACTGCGCGCGCCTGGCAAAGCGCCTCGAGCGATTCCACCAGGTAGGCGTCTTCGCCGGTCAAGGTGGGCACCTTGATCGAATTGGTGATGAGCTTCCACTCCTCTACCCGGAACCACGGGACCATGTCTTCCAAAGTCGAGGGAGTGACCCTCTCCAGCGCGTTAGCCAGCTTGATGCAACTTTTCGCGGTGAGGTGCCCGAAATGGTCGTGACCCATGGGAACGTCGGCGGCGTCGCCCATGGCCTCCTTAATGGCAGCGACATGGTCGGCTACGAGTTCACATCCCTTGTCGCTGAGCTCCAATCCCTGATAGTAGTTCTCGGGGCCTTCCCCCGGTTCCCCGTTATAGCCTGCCGGCGCAAACATCGTGCCCCGCTTGCCTCGGAGGATAGGAGCTACGCCCAGATCATACTTGAGCATCGTAAACCCAGCGGCGACTCTCTCCTTATAATCGTCGGCGATGTCTTTGATGTCGTTCGAGCGCGGGTCACCCTCGGAATACATGCGGACCTTGTCGCGAAATTTCCCGCCAAGCATTTGATAGATCGGCACGCCATAAGCTTTGCCTGCCAGATCCCACAACGCGTTCTCAATCGCGTTGACGCCGCTCCCCCGACGGTTGTACGCGCCATGGATCTTGATCTTGCGGAAGATCTTGTCAACGTTGCAGGGATTCTCGCCGACCACTCGGGTCTTATGCGTCAGCACGTAGTTCGGCTGGGGGCCGTCCCCAATCGTCTGGCCGTAACCCGAAATTCCCTGATTGGTATCGATTCGGACGACGATCGTGCCGCCCGATGCCCCTCCCGTGCCGGGAGTCGCAGGAGGCAGCGGTCCCCTGCCGCCGCCGCGTCCGCCCGCCTGGCCTCCCGGCCCTCTCAGAACGGCGATGCGCATGTCAGTAACTTTCAAGTCCGACGGAATTGAATTCCGGTTGACATTCTGGGGATACGCTTCGAGGTCAGCCAAGAGGCCAAGCCCCGCGGCTGCCGCGCCCGTGCTCAGAAGCGAACGTCGCCCAATTGCGTTTTCTTTTGTAGACATTTACTCTCCTTTTCGCCACCAAACCTACTCACGTCTGGAACCGGTCCATTCTCTCATCAGATTATGGTATCCGAAATTGAATCTCGAAGCAGATGCTCGCCCGCCCCGAGGTTCAATCCTACTAGTACAGCTTCGCCGGCTCGATTACGCTGGTGTTCGCAAGTGGCGTCGGCCGCTGCCTCGGACAGCCTCAATGGCGCGGTGAGCGGCGCTTCGAGCGGCCGCGGCGAGGGACGGAAGATCAAGGACGCGCTGCTCGCGCGAGAAACGGTGGAACAGTGGACGACTTCGCCGGCCGGGTCAAGGCGAAGCGCGTGGAGTTCGCCCCCCGCACCACGCTGTCCTCTCTCGCGGAAAGGCTGAACGATGGCCGCTTGCGGATCTCGCTCTCCAGACTGGCGACCACCTCCCCATCCGGCAGCCGGTGTACGAAGTGGGTGGGCGACGGTTCCGAGGGGCGCTTCTGCCGACAGAGATTCCTGCGTCGCGGGAACCCGGCCTGCGGCTCAATCCGCAACTGCGGCGGATTCCGGCCGAAATGCCAGCGGACCTGACGAGCGCCGAAATTGCGAAGAGCGGATCGTATTTCGATGACGTGACGCGCGATCCGCGGCCCTACGGCATTGAGAGCACCACCGACAAAGTGCGCCGGCCGGGCGCTGTTCGACGAAGACGCGACGCCGTGTGCACCGAGCGTATCGTCCGCCACTCGGACAGAGGAGAAGTTCCACGGCCCGATAGGGAACGATAAATCGGCTTGCATCCGGCAAGTCAGTGCGGTCGGGCCCGATTTCAGACAACTCCCGTTACACGCCGCTCACGGCAAACATAAGGCGAGCGAGGCCGCCGTTGCGGAGTTCTGGCAGTCAGGGCCCGCAACGGCGTCTGGGGAAATGTCAAGCCGGACAGGTAAGAAATCCGGTTCGGGAAGCTCGCCGAATCTCCGCCGCCAAACACAGCCTCACCCGGCCGCGAAATCGCCCGAAAAGCCGCGACACATCCGGTTCACATGCGGTGGTATGGCGCCGGCGCGGACGGGCGGAAGCATTGCACGTGCTGCCACGTCAGGCGGGCGGGCAACGCGGCGAATTCCCGCTCCACAATGGCGCGCAGCGTTTCCGGGTCGGCCAGCGCGCGCAGGTTCAATAGAATTTCGTGCCTGGCGGATGGCGAGGCGTCCAGCGCGCCTTCTACCATCGGGTCCTGGCCGTTGGCGGTGAGCGCCGCTTTCAGGTAGCCCGCGTCCGATTGCGCAAACAGCTTCAGGTGTACGATGCGGATCTGCGGCTCCAGGCGGTCCAGCAATGGGCCCACCAGCATGGCTGCGGAAATGGGTGGCGCGGCGTGCGCGGTGACGCGGGCGTTGAGCCATGCCAGCGCGGCTTCGGCCCCGGCGTAGCGCGCGTAGTCGATGTCCAGGGTCGTGGCCCCGGCCGGAACCGAGCCCGAGAGCAACCGGTCCATCCAGGTTTGCACGCTATCGCCGCGTTCGAAAATAAGGTCGGCCTCGGCCAGTTGGTTCCGGTAGAGGAAGTCCAGGTCGGGGTTGTCGAAGGTCCGCCGCGGGTGCATTACCACGGTCAGCGGCGCGATGCCGAAGCGGTCCCGATGGTCGCGGATTAGCGGGCGCAGCGTGGTGGCCACAATGTCGGTTTCGCTGGATCTTGGGCTCACCAACATGTTTTTCAATTGCACATTTGAGGGCACACTGGGTCTTATGCCAGAGCCCAACGGCATGAAGGCGGATCAGTTCTCCGTGGGTTGCGCGTTGACGCGATCGACGACGAGCACCGGCGCCAGCACCTTGCGGGATTGCAGCTTGAGGCCGAGTTGACGGCTTAGGGCTTCGAACAGCGAGATGGCGCCGTTGGGTTCCGACGCCGCACCGTCGGCTTCCTCGGCAATTCCGAAGCCCGCTACCACGCTTTCCGGACTGAAGTTGATAGTCATATCGTATCGACCGGCAATCCCAGTCGAATCCATGATGGGCTGCGAACCGGGAAACAACTGGTTCAACTCCGCCGCAAACTGGGTAAGCGTCATATTGCGGCATGTGATGAGCCTGGTTGCCAGTGGATTCTTCAACCTCGGGTCCTTCCCATCGATACCTGGAGCTTCCTTGCAACCTGGACGATTGGAGGGATCGGCCTTGCGCAGCCTGGGACTTCCCGCCACGAGCGCGTGTCCGGGCACGAGCCGTTCTTCCTGGTGGGCCACCAGCTTAAAGCGATCTGCCAGCAGGGTGCGCAGCATCATCCGCATGGTGTCGATATCGACGCCATTCCACACCGCCCCGTTCCAGCCGGGAACGGCATCTTCCTGGGCTTGGCTCTTGGCGTCCACAACGAAACAGTTCTTATCTTTCGGGCCGCCGATAATCCGCTCGGGGGGAATCAAAAAGCCCCAGGCCTCCACGATGAGGTATTCCAAAGTCATGTTGATGCGCATGCGGCCGCCGGGCTGGATATTGATATTGCCGCACGTGGTGTCACCGGGAGCAGCCGGTTTGACGGACGCGACCTCGAAGGCGGGTGCGGGTGGCCGTACCGCCGTCCCGGGCTGATTAGCGAGGGGGCTGGGGCCTACGCCGTCGACGACGAGAACCGGCGTTGGAACCTTGGTGAGATCCAGCTTGAGCCCCAGTTGCTTTTCGAAGGCTTCGAAGATGGTTGTGGTTTCGCCCACTGCCAGACTCGGGCGCTGCGCGACGCGAGCAGACCACTGGACGGAGAAATTCCAGGCGCCTTTGAGGCCTGTGCGATCGACGAGCGGGTAGTTGAAGAGATAGCCGGACGCCTCACGCACCTTCCGCAATTGATTGGCAAACGCCGGCATCGTCACATTCCGGCACGCGTAAACAACCGGCGCGATCACTCCCCCTGGAGCGGGATTCTTGATCTGCTGGATTTCGCAGCCGGTTGGTTCGGGCCCATCGGCGGGCTTGAGCAGCGCTTTCCTGCCAACGGTAATCACATACGCCGGCTGACCCCTGGTATCTTCATGGGCCACCAGCTTAAACCGGTCGGCGAGAAGGTTGCGCAGCAGCAGCTTCCGTGTCTCGGGAGTGGAGTCCGCGGGTGCAGTGGCGATAACGTCGAACCGGTCCAAATCGAGCCAATCGGGCCCTCCCACGACCTTGTCGGAATCGACGCTCCACGCCGTGCGGATCAGGTCGACAAGCGTGGCATTCTTCAGTTCGTAAATGCCGCGGGAGAACCGGAGCCGCATTTCCGGCATGGTATTGGGGAGACTGGCGTAGATCTCCACGTTTTCCAATTCCGCCGGGGCATGGTTGGCCTGGGCGAACGCAGCGGGCGTAACCCAAGCGAGGAAAGCTACGCACGCAAAGGACCGGAGCATAACCCGCGGGCTCGTAACTTGAATCAGAACATTGGCGCCGGAAGTGTTTGCCATAGTTCGTTTCTCTCGCACTGCCCCCGCGCGCCTGTCTCCAAAGCGTTTGGGTACGAACAAACTTAACAGCAATGCGGCTGTGCTGCAATGCGCGTTGAGAGAAGGCCCTGAAACCCAACCGTGGGCCCAAGGAAATCGATTTGATGACGGTTTGACTCGGAGAAGTGGTGAGTTCAGCCCAGGAAACCGGCTTTCCGGAAACTGGACATTCCCGGTCCGAGGCACTTGGACCCATGGTCGGCATTTCGGACTTCTGTCGGCTCAATGGGCCAGATACGGCGTGCGGGGAAGTATTAACCCGGATAGGTAATAAGAACTGCGGCCGGGAAGCTCGCCGAATCTCCGCCGCCAAACACAGCCTCACCCGTTCGCAAAATCGCCCGAAAAGCCGCGACACATCCGGTTCACATGCGGTGGTATGGCGCCGGCGCGGACGGGCGGAAGCATTGCACGTGCTGCCACGTCAGGCGGGCGGGCAACGCCGCGAATTCCCGCTCCACAATGGCGCGCAGCGTTTCCGGGTCGGCCAGCGCGCGCAGGTTCAATAGGATTTCGTGCCTGGCGGATGGCGAGGCGTCCAGCGCGCCTTCTACCATCGGCTCCTGGCCGTTGGCGGTGAGCGCCGCTTTCAGGTAGCCCGCGTCCGATTGCGCGAACAGCTTCAGGTGTACGATGCGGATCTGCGGCGCCAGGCGGTCCAGCAATGGGCCCACCAGCATGGCGGCGGAAATGGGCGGCGCGGCGTGCGCGGTGACGCGGGCGTTGAGCCATGCCAGCGCGGCTTCGGCCCCGGCGTAGCGCGCGTAGTCGATGTCCAGGGTCGTGGCCCCGGCCGGAACCGAGCCCGAGAGCAACCGGTCCATCCAGGTTTGCACGCTGTCGCCGCGTTCGAAAATAAGGTCGGCCTCGGCCAGTTGGTTCCGGTAGAGGAAGTCCAGGTCGGGGTTGTCGAAGGTCCGCTGCGGGTGCATCACCACGGTCAGCGGCGCGATGCCAAAGCGGTCCCGATGGTCGCGGATTAGCGGGCGCAGCGTGGTGGCCACAATGTCGGTGCAACTGCCCACAGCCTCGGCGAAGATCACGTCGGGCCGATATTCGAGCAGGCGCCCGGCAGCGTCCACCAGATCGGGAAAGCGGCAGCAGAAGCAGCCGCCGGTCACTTGATCGCAGTCGATGCCCAAGGCGCCGGCGTAGTGGGTGTCCACCAGGTCGTCGCCCTGGTCGTTGAGGATGGCGGCCACGCGCAGGCCGCGTTGCTTCAGCAGGCGTGCGGCAGTGAGGATGAGTGTGGTCTTGCCGGCGCCCAGAAAGCCGCCGACCACCGCTAGGATTGGTTTCACTGCGCCGGGCTTCACAACGCGCGGCATCACAGCGCTGGGTTTCGCAGCGCCGTGGTTCACAGTGCCCGGTTTCACAGTCTCCAGCTTCACCGCGCCGCCTTCACAGCGCCAACTCCTTACCTTCACTGATCGTCGCGTTAGGGGTGGACTTCCTCCCGTTGACATTCGCCGTCCGCACCCCCAGCGCCCCGTGATCCACGCGCACGGTGGCGCCGGCCGCGGTCACGTGGAAGGTTCCCCACCCCGTGGCGGTGCTCCAGAAACAGCGGAAGCCAGGCGCCGCCTTAATGGCAACCGACTGCTCTCCGCCGTGATAGCGAAAGCCGCTGGCGGCCAGCAGCGTGCTCCAGCTCGACATGGCGCGCGCGTAGTGGTGGCCGCACTCGGGCTCGTTCCACGGGTTGCGGCGCTCGCCATCGTAACGCGCACGCACGTTGCGGACGGCCTCCACGCCCTCGCGCGTCATGCCCGCGAAAAGCAGTTGGGCCGCGGCCAGATACTCCAGGCCGGTCCAGGATTCGGCGTAGTAGGGGAAGGGGACGTGCGGGCGCTCGGACTTGCCGTAGTCGCAAACCATGAGGGCCGGCTCGTCGTTGAGCACGTAAGTGCGCTCCACGCTATCGTGGCCCACCAGCGTGCGCTTGTAGTTGTAGCGCCAGATGGATTCCAGGGTCTTGCGGATGTTGGCCCCGGAGACCAGCGGGCCCAGGCCGGCTACATCCGCCAGGTACTGGCCCATCATTTGATCCAGCAGACAGCCGCCGCCCACCTGGTATTCGGGTGTCTCGGTGTTGGCCGAGCCCATATCGCTAAGCAGGTGGGGCGCGATCTTATCCTTGGCGACGCCGCGGACTTTCTGGATATAAAATTCGCCGTTGAAGAGGTTGGCGTCGATCCACTTGCTGCCGCGCTCGAAAAGCCCGCGATACTCCGCCGCGCTGCCCGCGTCGCCGGCGGCGCGCGCCATCTCCTCGCCGGCGCGCAGCGCGCCCAGATAGAAGATGCCGCACTGCGGGTTGGGGCCGTAGAACTCCACGTCGTAGGTGTTGTGCTGCGCGCCTTCCAGCACGCCGTCTTTATCGGCGTCCCAGCCGCCTGGGACCCACGCGAACTCGATCGCCTTCTTGATGCGCGGCCACATCTCGCGCAGCCACGCGGTGTCGCCGGAAAGTATCCAGTCCAGGTAGGCGTGCATAATCTGGCCCATCTGGCCGTCGGCGGCGGCGAAGCCGAAGCTGTCGCCGTGGTGGGGAAGACGCTCGCGGAAACGGATGCCGCCGGCGCTGTCCAGTTGGTAACCGAACGCCGAGCCGCGCAGCGAGCGGGCGAAGCTCGGGAAAATGTGCGCCGTGGCAGTCTCATAGTTCCAGACGTGGGCGCAGCTTCCGTGGCAGCAGCCGGCGTGGTCGTTGGCGCCTTCGAAGCCGTGGAATTCGCCGTCGGCCGTGCGGAAGCAGACGGGCGTGACCAGGGTGGAGAGGTTGGCGCTGGCGGCGTCCTTAATAGCGGCCGGGATGGTCGATTCGCGCATGGCGGCGGCAAACCGGCGGGTCTTCTTCTCCAGGCCGTCCAGGTTTTCGGCGGCGTATTCGGCGGCGGCCCAGGCGTCGGCGAAACGCGTAGCGTAGTGGTTGCCAATCGGGGTGTCTTCATCGCCGGGCGCGGCGCTCCAGCCGCAGCGGCGCGGCGTGCGGTTGGGAAAATGCCACGCCAGAAGGAACGTGTAATCGGCGTGGCCGCCGGGCGCGATGGTGCGGCCGAGTGACAGCGCGCCCACCGGTCCGGGGTCCTTCGATTCGGGACCCAGCTCGCCATCGGCGGAAAAGTCGTCCCAGAAAAACATGGGCGAGTTCCACCAGCGGCTGCGCTCCCATCCGCGAAGGTGAGTGACACGGGCGCCGGTGGAATCGAGCGCCGAGAGCACGAAGCTGCCTTTTAGCGCATCGTTGCCGGGAAGTTCCGGGCTGGTCATCAGAATTCCGGCGAGCCGTTCGGAGGTTTTGTATTCGTTCGTTCGCGTGTCCCCGGTCTGTGTGCGTCCGGTAGGATTTTCGATGGACCATGCGATCGAAACCTTGGCCGGCGCCGTCCCGGGGTTGGTAACGCGGTAGCGCAGGATGGTCACCGGCAGGCCGGATTCATCGGGTTCGTGCGGGATGAAGGGCGAGAAGGCTTCGAGCGAGACTTTGACGGGCAGGGTGGAATCGGAGAAGTCGACGCGCGCCAGCGGGAATTCGCCGGTGAAAGTGGCCGAGGCGAGGCGCGTGAGACCTGGCGCGTTGTTCGCGCCAAGCCCGCTGGAGCCTTCAAAGGGCGGCTGGATGCGCGATTCCAGCACGCGGGCAATGGGCTTGCGGTTGCCGGCCTGCGCCCAGATCGCGGGGAAAGCGTAGGCCGGCGCGTTGCCCCTGTCGGGACGGTTGAAGATCTCCCAATCGCGAAGCTGCCCGCGGCCTCCCAGGCTGACGCACCCGGCGCAGACGCCGCCCAGCGGGAAGGCGATGGCCGTGAGACGCCGTCCGCTAAAGACGCGTGGAAATTCGATTTCGGGCGCGGCAGCCGATGCCGGCGCGCCCGCGCCCGGGGCTGTGGCCGGGATTTGCGCGGCGGCCTGAGTGGCGGCGCTGGCAAAGGTCACCTGTTTGAGGAAGGTCCGGCGCTTGGTGGGCATCAGGTATTAGAGTAATCCCTGGAGTGGTATGTGGGACAGGCCTCCCGGCCTGTCCGCCTTCCGTGGTCACTGTAGAAATCCCTCCCTAAGCCGCATAACCCGGGCCCGCCAAGCCGGCAAGCCTCAATCGCAGCTTGCCGCCAAAGACAATCCGCCCGCAGCACCTCGGGACAAGCCCAGCCATAGGAAGATTGCCCATAACTTTTCCTTCTCGCTTCCAAACCCAATCCGCGACTTCCCGCCCCCGTCCGGGTTCCATTTTATTAGTTAGCAACGATTCCCAGGCCCGTCAGTTTCCGCCTGGACGTAATGCCGGTCTTTTTCCGCGCGGGCTGCAATAGCGGCGGCTGCCACGGCGCCGCTATCGGCAAAGACGGATTCCACCTCTCTCTATTCGGCTACGACCCGGCGGGCGACTATTACCGCCTTACGCAACAGATTCCGGGCCGGCGGCTCGACCTCGTCGTTCCCGAGCAGAGTCTCCTCCTGCTCAAAGCCATCGGCGCGGTTCCGCACAGCGGCGGCCGTCGCTTCAAGCCGGATACGGAATACTACAACACCTTGCTGCAATGGATCCGCGCGGGCGCTCCCGACGATTCCGCCAACGTGCCGCAAATCACCGGCCTTTCGTTAGTGCCCGATAAGTTCGTGTTCACGGGCAAGCAAAAACAGAAGCCGCTCGAAGTGGTGGCGAAATACTCCGATGGTTCCGCCCGCACGGTGAATAACCTGGCGCTTTATCTTACTAACAACAAGAACACCGCCGATATCGACGATAAAGGCGTGGTCACTCCCGGAAAGCGCGGCGATACGTTCGTGTTTGCGCGCTTCGCCAAGTTCGCCGTCGGCGCCGAAGTCACCGTACTTCCGCCGGGCAAGTTCAAGTGGCCCAAGATAGCCGATTATAACTACATCGACGCACTGATCGACGATAAGCTGAAGAACCTGCGCATTATCCCCAGCGCCGTGGCCGGCGACGAAGTGTTTCTGCGCCGCGCCTTCTTCGACTTGATCGGCGCGCCGCCCAGGCCCGAAGAGTATTACTCGTTTCTCAAGGATAAGTCGCGCACCAAGCGCGCCGCCCTCGTCGACGAGTTACTCAACCGTCCCGAATTCGCCGATCTTTGGGCCGCTAAATGGGCCGAGACATTGAAGGTCCGCAGCGATAACAACAGCGCTTTCGGCGCCGACCGCAAGGCCGCCTACGAATACTACGAGTGGATTCACGATCAGATGAAGCGCGACGTGCCGCTCGACCAATTCGTTCGCGCGCAAGTGGACGGCACGGGCAGCAATCTCACGAATCCGGCGGTCAATCTCTACACCATGTTGCCGCAGGGCCAGTACGACCCTAAGGCGGTGGCGCAGGACGTGGCGCAGGTGTTCACCGGCATGCGCGTACAGTGCGCCCAGTGCCACAACCACCCCTTCGACCGCTGGACCCAGGACGATTATTACGGCTTCGTCAGCCTCTTCACCGGCGTGAAGCGCAAGGTGGCGTCCGAAGCGCGCGAGTTTTATATCTACGACGACCCCAATGCGGCCCCCGCCAAACATCTGCTGGACGGCCGCCCCGTGCCGGCTAAGTTCCTGGGCGGCGACGCGCCCGACGTCAAGGGTAAAGACCCGCGCGCGGCGCTGGCGGACTGGCTGACATCGAAGGATAACTCGTGGTTCCGCGAGAACCTGGCGAACCGCATCTGGGCGCAGTTCTTCGGCCGCGGCATCGTGGACCCGCTGGACGATGTGCGTATCAGCAATCCGCCCAGCAACCGCGAGTTGCTGCAGGCGCTGGGCCGCAAGCTGGCCGAGTATAACTTCGATGCCAGGAAACTGATCCGCGATATCTGTAACTCGCGGACCTATCAACTCTCGGAAGTGCCCAACGAAACCAATCGGGACGACGCCGATCAGTTCTCGCGGGCCCACCTGCGAAGGCTGCGCGCGGATGTGCTGCTGGACGCCATCGCCGCAGTAACGGACACGCCGACCGCTTTCGGGCAGATGCCCGGCGGTCTGCGCGCGGTGCAATTGGACGAAGGCAACCGCATCTCGAATAACTACTTCCTGAAGACCTTCGGACTCTGCTCGCGGGAATCGGTAAGCGCCTCGGAAACGCGCCTGGAACCGACCCTGGCGCAAGCCCTCCATCTGGTAAACGGCGATACGGTCGAGAGCAAAATTAACCGCAGCACGGTAGTTTCGACTTTGCTGGCGGCCAAAAAACCGGCAGCCGAAATACTGGACGAGAGTTTTATCCGCACGCTATCGCGCAAGCCGTCCGAAGCCGAAAAAAAGAAGCTAATGCCGCTGTTAGCCTCGAACGATCGCAAGGCCTACGACGATGTCTTCTGGGCGCTCCTAAACTCCACCGAATTCGAGTTCAACCATTAATGACTCCCCACCGCACCTGTGTAGCAAGCACTCGTATGCCAAGCACCGGTGTGTCAAGCACTCGTGGCGCACGCACTCCTGCGTGCAGCGTTCACACTCGTGTGAACGCCTCCGCTCTTGCCCTCCTGGCGCTCACCCTCTCTCCCCTCTTAGCCCAGCCCGCCCACCACGCCAACTACGAAGAAGACGTCCGCCCCATCTTCGCCCGTCACTGCTTCGGCTGCCACAACGCCGGCGAAATGCGCGCCGGTCTCAACCTGGAATCCTACAACGGCGTCATCAAAGGCGGCGGCTCGGGAGACATCGTCATCGCCGGCCGTCCGGCATCCAGCATGTTGTATAAGGCTGTCGCGCGCGAAGAAGGCGCCCCGCAAATGCCGCTGGGCCAGGCCAAGATTCCTGATGCGGAGATCGCCATCATCCGCGATTGGATCCAGCAGGGACTCCTCGAATCGTCGGTAAGCTTGCCCAAAGGACCGTCGGGGCTATCGCCGCTAGACTTCACTCCATCCAGCCTGAACAAACCGGCGGACGCTCCGGCCATGCCGGACTCACTACCCGGGCTGAGTCTTCCGGAAACCGCGCGCGCCAATCCCATCACTGCGCTGGCGGCGAGTCCGTGGGCGCCGCTGCTGGCTGTGTCCGGCCACGAGCGAGTCTACCTCTACGACTTGGCGAAGCGCGCGCCCGCCGGCGAGCTGGCGTTCCCCGAAGGCATTCCTTACTGCTTGCGTTTCAGCCGCGATGGCGCGACTCTGCTGGCCGCCGGCGGCAAGGGCGTGCAATTGGGAATAGTGGCGTTATTCGACGTCCGCACCGGCAGGCGCCTGGCGACGCTGGGCCACGAGATGGACATCGTGCTCGCGGCCGACGTAAGCGCCGACGGCAAACTGATAGCGCTCGGGGGCCCGGGCAAGATCGTCAAGGTCTTTTCGGTCGCCGATGGCAAAGATCTCTACGAAATAAAGAAGCACACGGATTGGATCACCGCCGTGGAGTTCAGTCCCGATGGAAAGCTGCTCGCTACCGGCGACCGCGGCGGCGGCATCCTGCTGTGGGACAGCGCCCGCGGCGGCAACGCCGGGACCCTGGCCGAGCATAAGGATTCCATCACGTCGCTGAGCTGGCGCGGCGACAGCAAGCTGCTGGCTTCTGGCAGCGAAGACGGCCAGATCGTCGTGTGGAACGTCGCCGACGGTTTTCCGCTGGCCACCATGTCCAAGGCGCACACGCCCAAGGCCGCGCCCAACACTTACGGCGTGATCCCCGGCGGCGTGCTGGGCGTGCAGTTCACGTCCGACGGCCGCATCGTGAGCGCAGGCCGCGACTCCATCATCCGCATCTGGTCGGCGGATGGCGGGGCCAAGGGCGCAAGCACGCCGGCCGAGGCGTTGCTCACCAAGGTAGCCGCTTCCTTTGACGGCAAGCTCTTCATCGCCGGCGATTACCGCGGCCGCGTGGAACTCTGGGATGGAAAGCAACTCTCGTACTTGGATCGGCCGGCAGCGGACGGTTCGCATTAGGCCGTCGTGACTCACCCTCCGGATCCTCGCGTGACAGCCCAAGTCTATAGCGAACCCGCGCGGGAGGCGTCAGGGCATGCGCCTGGCCATGCGCCCGCCCCACGGCCTCAAGCATGCTGCACCCCGAGGCGCTTCACGTCACCGGCCCCGGATTAAATGGCGCCAGCGCATTCCCCAAGCCCCAATGCTCCGCCCAAGTCTTTTTGCGTCCGCTGGCGACATCCAGGATGAACCGGAACAGCTCCCAGCCCACTTCCTCGATGGTTGCCTGCCCCGTGGCGATACGCCCCGCGTCGATATCGATCAGGTCGCTCCACTTTTCCGCCAGCGCCGTACGCGACGAGACCTTCACCACCGGAACCAGCGACAGTCCGTAGGGGCTGCCCTCGCCGGTGGTGAAGACGTGAAGGTTCATCGAGGCGAGCTGCTGCGTTCCGCAAATGAAATCGCTGGCGGGCGTGGCGGCGAAGACCAGCCCCTTGGAGACGACCTTTTCCCCGTGGCTCGCCACCGCTTGCAGCGCCGTGCTGCCCGCCTTGGCCACGCTGCCTAGCGCTTTTTCCACGATATTCACCAGTCCGCCGCGCTTGTTGCCGGGCGTGGTATTGGCGCTGCGGTCGGCGTGTCCCAGCGCCAGGTAGTCGTCGTACCAGCGCATTTCGCGGATGAGAGCCAGCGCCACTTCCCTGGTGGCCGCGCGCGGCGTCAGCAGGTGGACCGCGTCGCGCACTTCGGTGACTTCGGAAAAGAGCACGGTGGCGCCGGCGCGCACCAGCAGGTCGGCCGCATATCCCACCGCCGGATTGCACGTGACCCCGGAGAACGCATCGCTGCCGCCGCATTGCAGTCCCACCACCAGGTCTGCCGCCGGGCAGGTCTCCCGCCGCCGCCGGTCGAGCTGCCCGAGGCGCCGCTCCGCCGCCTCCATAATGGCCGCGACGGTTTCCGCGAACCCGCGTTGATCCTGCAAGCGGATTACGTTGGCTTCGCCCAGCATCGGAAGCGCGTTTCCCAGCAGCCGCGCGGGTTGCAGTTTTTCGCAGCCGAGACTCACCAGCAGCGGCTGCCCGGCCAGATTCGCGTGCAGCGAGATATGCTTCAGCGTGCGGATAGGTATCGCCGCGCCCGGCGCATCGATGGCCACTCCGCAGCCGTAGGAATGCGTCACCGCGACCACGTCGTCCACGTTCGGAAATCGCGGCAGCAACTCCGCTTTGATGCGCCGCACGGCGAAATCCACCGTCGGGGCCACGCACTGCACCGTGGTTGCAAGGCCGAGGATATTGCGCGTGCCCGCGCTGCCGTCCGCGTTGCGGTAGCCCTCGAAGGAGTAGCCGTCGAGCGCGGCCAGCGGCGCCGGGACCGCCGTGGCTAGAGGCAGATCGTCGAGCGGCGGCGCCGCCGGCATATCCACCACTTCCTCGCGCACCCACGCGCCGGCCTCGATGCGGCGGTTGGCGAAGCCGATGGTCTCGCCATAGCGCAGTATGGGCTCGCCGGCATCGAGGCTCCGCAGCGCGATCTTGTGCGATTGCGGAATCCGTTCCTTGCCCGAAACGAAGCCCTCCGGGTCCACAATGATCGCCACGTTGTCGCGGCCGTTCACCCGGATGTGCATGTGCTTCGATTGTATGGCGCCAGTGGAAAGTATTCAGCCAGGGGAAGGCGTCCGTGCGCCACAGAGTCCCGAGCTAATCCAGTTCCGCCATCAATTCGGAAATGCGAATGGACACCGGCGGCGCCTCGAGCAAATCCTCCGCAACCTTACGCCAGCCGCTCTTGGCGTACTCGAACGCTTCGCGCTTTTGCGGATCGAACACCCATACGCGTTCGACGCCCATCGTCAGAAAATCTTCGATGCGCTTTTCGACGCGCGGCCATCGGTCCTCCGGCGAAAGCGCTTCGATGCGGACCAGCGGCGGCTTCGAGAAATCTGCTCAATCTGCCGGTCGCGGGGGACAGCACAAATGTCCGGAACACGGAATCGCGTGGCAGAGACCCTAATGCGCTGCTCCACAACCACCCGCCCATCAAACCACAATTTCAACAGCTCGCGCACCCGCCGTGTCCATGCCCGCCGCGTCCATACGAGTGAGTAGCTCGACCTTGTGACACGCCTTACTGGCGCGCGCAGCTCTAATCGGAGCCGCGCCCCGGCTTCGCGAATCGGGTAAGTACCCAGCTACCTGGTGTGACGCCCAAAGCTAAGGGAGCCTTGCAGGAAAAAGAGGGCGGATGGATCGAAGAACACGCGGCGGTCGGTGAAATCCCAGTAGCCGGATTCCTGGCCTGAGATCCCGATGGCGAGGTGGTCTTTGACGATGTCGAGATGAAACAGCTCCATTCCCACGTTTAAGCCTAAGCGGGAATGACTCGACGGGTCGAGACCGCCGGGCGAATTCAGCGGTATCTGTCCGTAGACCCCAACAGTGGGGGTGAACAAATGCAGCCGGTCCCAAAGCACCAACCAGTCGGTGACGGGTTGTACCGTCACCCCGAATTGGCCGGTGTAAATGGAGCTTGGAGATAGGGGAATGCCCAGGGCCGTCTGAAGAATTGTCTCCGTGTGCAGCCCATGATAGATGGTGTTGGCCCCGGAGTTAGGGAAGTAATCCCGCGAGCGGAAGGTCAGTCCCAGTTGGGCCTGAAGACCGTTGCCGTCGCGCTCCGACCGCTGATAGCCCATCTGGGCGTTGGCCTGGTAGCGCCTCGGAATGTCATCCGGAGCGATCGCGTGAAGCTGGTTGGGTGGAACCGGCATTGGCTTGGGCGGCTGATTCCCGGGGTTGTTCGGCGGGTTGACCGTCGGCGGGCTGACCGGGGCCGTGTTCGAAGGCGGAGTCGCCTTGGGCGTCAAATTCCCACAGACTTTCATGTCGAAAATCTGGAACAGGGCGACCATGGTCTTGGGGCCAACCTTGCCGTCGACATCGCGGCCCTTGAATCCGGCCGCAACCTGGAAGCCGCGCACTGCAGCTTCGGTTTTGTGGCCGTAGATGCCATCCACCACGAGTCTTGGACAGACATAGCGGTTTAGCGCGCGCTGGACGGTGGAGACTTCCTTTCCGCAGCTGTTGAGTATGAGAATTTTGGACATGCGCCCTCCTCTTTCTCCGTTCGGTGGGTCCTTCAAAAACTCGGGACTTCCATGCCAAGGATGGGCTGTTTCGTAACTGGAGTCAAGAAGACAGGTACTACCCGGAAGTGTCAAGCAGTTCCACTCCTGCGTGCTATATAACACAGTCACTCGCGATGGAGTTCCGGAAGGTGTCTGACTGCGTGTGTCTGCAAGATAGTTACGGAGCCGCGACCGTCAGGGAGCGGTAATTTTAGCCGGCCTTTCCCGAAACCGTGTAAGCACCTGCGCCGCCGGAGCGTCGCACGCCTGGTATCCACGGCCTTCTCCCGCGCCTCGCGACGGAACCTGCTGAGATATGCGGGCTCAGGATAGAGTCCGCGGCCATAGTAAGATCGGAAAACATGAGCTTTCGCGCCGCTCCACTCCTCGTTCTGCCGCTCTGTCTCCATGGCCAGGTCGGCGTGTCGATGAACCGCTACGACGCCAACGCCACGGGCGCCAACACCCACGAAACCATTCTCAACGCGAGCAACGTCAACCCCGCCGGTTTCGGCAAGCTCTACAGCTACTATGTGGATGGCGCGGTCTATGCGCAGCCGCTCTATGCGCCTTCCGTTTCCATCGCCGGCCACGGCTCGCGCAACGTGCTCTACGTGGCCACTATGAACGACAAGTTCTACGCGTTCGACGCCGATCAGTTCGGCCCGCCGTTGTGGATGCGCGATTTCACCGATGAGCTGGCGGGCGTGGTTCCGGTCCCCGTGATCGACATCACCGGACGCGGCGATCTCAACATCGTCGGCAACGTGGGCATCGAAGGAACGCCCGTCGTCGATCCCGCCGCGCGGGCCATTTTCGCGGTGGTTCGTACGCGCGAGAACGGCGCGTACGTCCAGCGGCTGCACAAGCTCGATATGGCCGGCGGCAGAGACATGCAGCCGCCCGCGGTCGTCGAAGCCGGCGCCAAGAGTTCCGCGGACGATGCCGTCAATGGCGTCGTCAAATTCGATCCCAAAGCCGGGAATCAGCGGCCGGCGCTGGCGCTGGTCCACGGCGACGCCGGTATGGCCGCCGTCACGACCGTCGTCATCGCCTGGGCCTCGCACGAGGATATCCAGCCCTACCACGGTTGGGTGATGGCGTACGACGCCGCCACGCTTAAACAACTGGGCGCGGTCTGCGTTACGCCGGATGGCATCGAAGGCGGAATCTGGCAATCCGGTCGCGGCCCCGCCGTTGGCCAGGATGGATCCATCTACTTCGAAGTGGGCAACGGCGATTGGGATGGCGTCAAGAACTTTGGCTCCTCGCTTCTCCGCATGAGCGTTGGCAGAAGCGGCCTGACCATCGACGACTTCTTCACGCCCCGCGACTATGAGGCGCTGAACAAGCGCGATGCCGACCTGGGTTCCACCGGACCGCTCCTCATCCCCGGCTCGAACCTGCTGGTGGCCGGCAGCAAGAACGGCACGTTCTTCGTCCTCGACGGCCACAACCTGGGGCACATGACGCCGGACAACAAGGGCGCGCTCCAGACCGTCGAGACCAAAGGCGGCCGCATGCTCGCCGGGCCCGCGTATTGGGAAGGGCCCGCCGGACCTGCGATCTATCAATGGAGCGAGAGCGATTTTCTCAAGGCATATCATTTCAAAGACGGCCGCATCGACCCGGACTTCTTCGCCAAAGGCTCGGTGAGCTCGCGCGGCTCTCCCGGCGGCACGATCAGTATCTCCGCCGACGGATCGAGGGCTGGCACAGGCATAGTCTGGGGGACCATCACCAACGGCGGCAGCGCCGACCACGGCAACACCGCGGGCGTGCTCTATGCGGTCAACGCGGAAACGCTCGAAGCCCTGTGGAACACGCAGCAAAACGTGAAGCGCGACCGTTTGGGGACGCTGGTCAAATTCACGCCGCCGGTGGTGGCCGCGGGCAAGGTCTACATCCCGAACTACGATAACGCGGTGAATGTGTACGGCTTGTTGCCCGCGGCGCGATGACTCCCGGCTAACTGTCAGGCAGATCAAAATCGTGGCGCACGCACTCATGCGTGCCGCGTTCACACTCGTGTGAACGCTCTTCGCTCCTCGCGCGCCGCGTCGAAATGGCGCGGTTACTTGGTGCCAAACCTGACTAACTCCCCATTGAGTCAATGTCATGAGTATCTCATGCGGTGATGCGAGCGATTCTTTGCGCGAGTCTCGCCATTCCGCATCCGGTCGTTCGGAGAGACGGCGAAGCCACACTCGCATTCGAGGCGGCTTCAGTCAAGCCGAATGCGCGGCTGCCCGGCGGCGGCTTGATGCGGGTCGTGCCGGGCAGACCTGTGACCGCCCTACTTCATCATTACCAACAACATAAGTACAGGCGTACCGGCCACAATGGCATGCTGGAGATGTGGTGGCATATGTGTGAAAGCTCCCGAGCGGACCGCCATCGTTTCGTCGCCCAACGTCAAGGTCGCGTCGCCTTCCACAAAATATAATATCGTTGGCACGGGTGCTGCGTGCAGACTCATTTCATGGCCGGCCGCAAGCCCAAATAGGACCACCTTTGATTGGTCGTCATTTTGCAGGATGCGGCTGGCGATCCCTTTTTCAGGAATCCGGAGAGCCTGGCGCAGGTCGGGAATGAAAACGGGAATTGAAGAGTCGGTCATGTTCAGCGGAAGGAAGACACCGGAATCGAGCGTTCAGAGTTGCTTCCAAGTGCGTGCTCCTGTCTCATAGAAATCCTTGTGGACTAACTAATGCTGCGATCGCGCAGCCGCCCTGCGAGTCTCAGCCGGATGGGCCGATTCCGGCAAAAGTCCGGACCTCCCCGCCGTGGCCATGTCGAAGCAATCCGGTGGCTACGCCCAAGGCCGCTAGAGTCAAGAGTAGCAAAGAGACTTCCACGCTGGAAGTCCGCTGCCGCCGGACGTACCCAGGGTCGAGCGGCACGAAAATTGTACGGCCACGCCCGGTACTTGAAGCTTCCCATCAACCCAATTCCGCAATGCGGTCGATCGGATAGCCGAGGATGACTAGGATCCGGCCGCAATCCCGATCGATATAGACGAAAGCGTCGCCATCGATCCGGTTTTCGCCCTTCCACCCGATAGCGAAGTTCGCATCGGTTCTTCAAAGTAGACATCCTCCGGATCGCCGCCTCGTGCCACGCGGGCAGCCAAGCGATCTGCCGGGTCGAGCAACCAGGCATCGCCCGTGTCGGTCGAAAACAGCGCCAAGGGCCCCGCCGTCACAAAGCGCCCGTCATACCCGGCGGCGCGGCGTTGGATGTACCCGATCTCGTCGGCGAGATGGAACTCCTTGCCGTCGATGTGCCGCTTGCCCGGCCCGCGTCTGATAGTTACCTGACCTGGGTGCAAACGTGTGCGGAAGTGCGCCCTCAGCGCCCGGCAAAATCGGCCGTTATTCTACCGGCTGCCAGACTACGGATTTCCGGCGCCAAATCCGTCGCCGCAAGGCGCCGGTCAAGCTCCTCGCGCCGCACCATGCCGTGGCGCGCGAGCGCCCGCGTGAAGTCGCGGTCCTTCTCCCGCCCGGCCGCGTATTTGGCGATGGCCAGGTCGTGCACTTCGAGACACCAGCCGCGAACAAAGCGCGTCTTCTCGCCGGTGACAAGGATCAGCCGGTCGCGCCACCCGGCAGGCAGCACCGCGGAAGTTTCACCCACTCCGTGCGCATAGTAGCCGAACGATCTTTGAAACGGCGAGCCTTCGCCGATGGTGGAATCGATCAAATCGCTGCGCTCGGGCGAGCGGAACGGGAAGACATCCGCTTCATTCGATACCAGCAGTTCCGGGGGCGCGTTGGGAAACTCGCCCAGCACCGCCTGGCTGCCGATGACGACAAGATCTTCGACGTCCGCGATGGCTCCGGCGGCGCGGATTATATGCTCCAGCTCGGCGCGGGTCATGTCGCTTCCGGACGCCCCTGTTCGAACCGCTCGTAGATGGCCCAGCGTTCTTTCGGTTCCAGGATTCCGGCGAAGGGGGTGGCCTGACGCATGGCGGTCATTCTTTCGCTGTCTTCGATCATGCGGTCCATGACGTAAGGAAGGGGGTGATCGAGGATCTCGCGCCATGCGTCCCAATACGGCTGCGAGCGGCCGCGCGCCAGACTCCACCGCTCGAGGTTATCGCGCGCGATCGCGATCAGCGCGGGGTTGGCGCGGAGTTTCTCCGCGATCGCGCGGTGGAGCGCCAGGCTGCGCCGGTCGAGCCGTTGGTGTCCTTGCGGCGGAACACTCATGGCTTCATGTTATCGCGCGGATGTATTCACGGTGCGTTCATGCGCCATGTGGATAATCGGACAAGGAGATGCCCCAATGAAGACTTGCTTGACCCTCGCGCTCGCCGCCGCCGCCATTGCGGCTGAAACCAAGGTCCTGATGAAAGACCTGCCCCCAGCGGTGCAGAAGGCCGTCCAGGCGCAAACGGCCGGAGCGCAGATTAAGGGACTATCCAAGGAAACCGGGAAGGGCAAGACGGTCTACGAAATCGAGACCATTGTGAACGGCAAGAGCCGCGACCTTACGCTGGATGCCGCGGGCACAGTCGTCGAAATCGAGGAGCAGGTGGCGCTCGATTCCATTCCTGCCGAGGCCAAAGCGGCCATTGAAAAGAAGGCTGCAGGCGGCCGGATCAAGACCGTCGAGAGCGTGATGATCGTTGGCCCAGCCAAGGGCTCGACGGTCGTCTACGAAGCTGCCTACGCCAAGGGCGGTAAGTCTCACGAGGTTCAGGTACGCGCCGACGGTTCCGATGTGAAGGATTGATCGCCCCCGGAGATAATCTTCGCGCTCCGTGCCGCCATGGGCCTGGTCGTGTGCCTGGTCGTGTGACTGGTCATGCGCCCGCCCGCGTCTAACCAATTCGCCACTCCCACGTCCATTCGGAAACAGGGGGTAGTCGAGTGCGTATTTGCCGTTATCTGGGGATCTGTACCGCTTTCGCCGCCGGAGTTTCGCTGCCGGCGCAAACGTTCCTGAACCTGCCGGAGGAGAGCCAGCGCGCCGCCGCCATGCAGCGCATCGGCCTCACCGAGGTTACCATCGCCTATCACCGCCCGTTGGTGAAGGGCCGCAAGGTGTGGGGCGGATTAGTGCCCTACGGCCAGGTCTGGCGCGCCGGGGCGAACGAAAACACCACCATTCAGTTCAGCGGCGCGGTGTCGGTGGAAGGGCGAGCGCTGGGCAAAGGCATCTACGGCCTGCACATGATTCCCGGACCCGATGAGTGGACCGTGATCTTCTCCAAGGCCGCCGGGGATTGGGGCAGCTTCGCGTACGACCGGAAAGAAGATGCGTTGCGCGTGACCGTGAAGCCGCAACCGGCCGAGTTCCACGAAGCGCTGGCCTACAGCTTCGACGACCTGAAGGCGGATTCGGCGGTGGCCACGCTGCGGTGGGAGAATTTGGCCGTTCCATTCCGGATCGCGGCGGACACAAAGCAATCCGTGGTCGACAATTTGCGCAGCCAGCTTCGCGGCGGGATTCAATACTCGTGGGAAGGCTTCCAGGAAGCGGCCGATTACAGCCTGCAAAACAAGATCGATCTCGAACAAGGCTTGAAGTGGGCCGATCAATCGATTCAGTCCGAAGACCGGTTCGAAAACGAGATCGCGAAATCGCGCCTGCTGGAGGCCTTGAATCGCGCGCCGGACGCGGCCAAAGCGCACCAGCGGGCGCTCGAGATCGGCAACCCGCTGCAGCTTTATCAATTCGCGCGGCGGCTCCAGCTTCAGGAAAAGAAGCAGGACGATGCCATGGCCGTTTTCCGCATCATCGTCAAGCGCGCTCCCGGCGGACTCGCCGGACACCTGGCGCAGGGCCGGCTCTATTCGGCGGCGGGCAATTTCGACGGCGCGTCGAAGGAAGTCAAGGCCGCGCAGGCCATCCCCGGCAATTCCGACCAACAGGTGAAGGCGCTCGATTCGCTAATCAAGCGGCTCGAGAACAAAGAGGACATCAACCAGTAGAGCCAGCCAGCGTACGGGCTAGCCGCGATTCAGCGACGAGAATGGTGCTAATCCCCGGACTGTGTTGTCTGTATTGTGCAGGCCCTTCGAGAACGACGGGCCGCTGATGTACAATTTAGTGGTTGATAACGCCGTGCCATTCAAACATCGCCACGATCTTGAAAGGCGTTTCGTGAGGCACGGGGATCGGTTTAATGCGAAAACCGCCGACGAGTATGAGAAGTTGGCGGACGATTTTATGACCAAGGCACTCGGAGAGGGAACTTCGGAGTGCTGCCGGCCCAATGGAGACTTCGTGCGCTTCGATCCGAAAACGTTGAAATTTCGGCTAAGGGCAGCGGCTGGATACATTCGGACATTCATGGTTGTGAAGACACTCCCGAGTGACCGTCTCACAGCATGGGAGTACTATCTCTCAAATTGCCGATGAAGGCTTAACTGCGATGCACATCTGTCCAGTTTGTGGGTATGACCGCCTGACTGAATCGCCGGGCGACTTCACAATTTGTCCATCCTGTGGCACGGAATTCGGGTACGACGATGCTTTTCATAGCCACCCACAACTGAGAGACCGGTGGATTCGACGCGGAATGCGGTGGTGGAGTCCCGTCGATCCCCAGCCGGAGAATTGGGACCCGTCCAAGCAAGTAGATGCGGTTATATCGCAGATTTCGACTTAGCTCCGAACGCCAGCTCAGATGTCCCAGTCCGCAGCAGTCGGCAAATTCCTCCTGCAGTGCCTGCAGCAAGGCAGTTCAGGACAAGGCCGCGAAAACGAGACTTCGCATACTTTTCATGTTATTGATTGCTGGAGCGTTGGCGGGAGCCATTGCCTTTGCAGTCGTGAGGGTCAATCGACCGGGAAATGCCGCGACACTACCTCCCGAGAGCGGAGCAGAGGCGGTCGGTGAGCTTCCGACCTTTGCACCAACCAGCGATTCCGCCACGTTCAGAGGTCGTCCCGGAGAAGCACAGTATATCGAAGGAAAGCGAGAACGGTTATCCCGCGCTGGATGCAAATCGCGTCTACGTTCCCGGTCAGGAAGTCAAGGTCGAGGAGCCGCATGGCGTTTACACTGGGTGGATTTCGATGGACCGCAAGGTCTTTGTACGCCCGGTGAGCATGAATGAAAGCCAACTGGTGGCGTTTGTCCGGCACGCGACCACCGCTAGGTGGAGGAAATTTGCGTACAGCTACGGATGCGAGAACCGCGTATTTTCAAGCCGAGTCGATTGATCAAGGACAAGCGTGGAAATCCGGACCCTCGGACGCCTGTGGTGCAATTGCAGGCTTCAGGTTTTTTAGCCTATGAACTTCGTAAGCACAGGCGCGAATTCGCTGATAGAACGGGGCGTGTGGCGAGACGATCATTTCGCGAAATTCTGAAGGTTCCTGTAATGGCAATGGTGAGTTTCAACGAACACAATGCAGTTTCTGTTTGTCAACTTGATTCGCTCCCAAAACGCCTAGTCGTGTGAGGGCCAGGACGGTGTAAATCAGCGGGTCGCGTCGCAGCCATTGCAAGACGTAACCGTGCTCTTGCAGAAATGCCGCGTCCTGTTCAGCCGCCTGCGCCACCCGCTCTTCACGGTCATGGAATACGCCTATATCGCCTGAAAAGCGCGGCGCGTTGACGTTCAGCGGCGTACTCCCCGCAACATAGCTTTCCGGGTCGCGGTGCGAGGCGGGAAGCCTGAGAATATCGCTCTGAATCTTAGAGAGCGGCACGGCACGCCTGCTCGATCTGTTCGGCGAGCCGCCGCGCCTGCAAATCGCCTTCAACCCGCAGGCTGTATGTGATCGCCAGAGCGTCGGCAGGCGTCGGATCGGGCGCCGGTTTGCTGCTCCACAACGCGGCCGCCCCGAATTCTTCAAAGGCTCGGCGGTAGAGGATCACAAAATCCGGCGCTGGTGGCGGTTCACTAATCGGCATCGGTGCTGCTCTCATCTAAGGATAACGCAACATGTAGCGAACCATCTTCGCCCGCGCATCGGCTTCAGTTATCGCAATTTGTGGGCTATCTTGCGCTTCCAAGGGCAACAATATATCTGACAGATCCCGTTCGGGCGGGCTATGCCTAAGGTGGAGTGACAGGCCGGAGCTATCTGGAAGGCATGAGCGGGACTGGCTTAATTCCCACCATGATGTCTACAAACACAGTACCTGCCGGGAATGCCTCTCCACCTCCCCTCATTGCTGCGCCCATGCGGGGCACTGGTTGGTTGACAAATGTTTGCAAGTGCCCCGTCGAAACAAGAGCGTTACTTAAGGCTCTAATAAAATCGCTCTCTGACTCTGGACCACGTAGATGGATACCAAATTGGAATCCTCCCGTTACGACCGTTCCCGCTCTAGAGTCTAAGACGTTTTCGTTTCCTAATACTGACCGCAATAGCACTATGATCTGGGCTCCAATGGCCGCGCCTTCGCCATCGAGTCCGTACGAAGACACTAAAACGCGATGCCCAGCGAATTGCCGACAGGTTTCGGCGATCTGGCGCTGCTGGTCTACGCTGAGGCTCCTTGGGGCTACGATAGCTTGCAACCTCACGCGCTCCAACTGCTCAGCCTCGGCCATTGAACGCGCTTCGGCGGCGCGTGCTTCCGCATCCGCAATTCGCGCTTGTGCAGTTGACACTTGTGCAACTGCATCTTTTGACGCCGCATTTGCTGATGCAACCTGCGCTTCAGCGGATTTGGCCTGGGCGTTGGCGTTGGAATCTGCGATTTGGGATTGGAAGGATTTGGCTAATGCGCTAGACGCTTCTGCGTCCTTCCGGGCTTTAGCCGCTTCGGCATTAAGACCCGCAAAAATCGCGTCATTTAATTGTCGAAGTTGCGTCTACGTTGCTGATGCCAAAAACTGCACCGCTAGTTCTCCGGCAACCCCAATGGTTATCAATATGGCTCCGATAATGACGCAGATCGGTTTCCATAGCCACTTCTTGGCCTCTTTCAACTTCTCTAACTCTTCTGGTATCTCATGCCAGTATTCGAGTATCAAGCCACCAACAACCAAGAAGGTCATCACGGATAGCCAGAACTCTAACGAATCAAGCGAGGTCTCTAGGTTGGTAATGTTGCGCTCCAGTGCTGAGGTATCCATAGAGTGCTACGAGAACAGGCAAAGGATGTGTCTGCTAATTACGGCTGTCGTACTGATCCGCATTTTACGCGAAACATGATCGTGCCCCTAACCTAATTGTGGCTCTTGTTGGATTATTTCGGAGATCCATGTGGTGAACGCGCAGCTCGCGCTGAGTCGAGCAAAGGACTGATTGCGTATTGCTCAGTTTGCTGGCAGAAGGACGGTAAGACGCCTCTTGAAGTGCACGATACCGCGAATTCGCATTTAAATCAAAACTCAGTTCAGCGATCTTCACCTATAGATTCAACAGCTTACTCAGATTTCCGCACGCCCATGCTGTACTCTGGTATCAGCATCCATGTTTTCGCCCCAAAAAGCCTCGCGCGCCAACCCAGCCCTTCCCCCTAGCCAGTCCACTTTTTCAACCAATCGTTCGCCGCGAAGCGATCGTGATGCTTCCCGCGATGCCTCCGAGACTCTCCCACATCAGCGCGGGACGCGCCCACAGCCCGCCAGCTCCGTCGAATTCGCCTCCTGCCATTGCGCGAACAACGCATGGACGCCCGTAACGCGCGTCCTGGAGAATCAAGTTGGCCTCCAGTCAACCTGCGATAGCCCCAGCCGCGGCACCAGCCTCGCCGCCCAGCCTTCACCGGCCCGCCGCTGCGGCCCCCGCTTTACCTCTATTTACCAGCGCGCCATCCACGCCAGCCGCCTGGGAACACCGATATGCCAAACGACCCTAGTCCCATTTTCGAACACTCCCGCCCCTTTTGTGACGCAAGGCCCCAAGCACGCCCTCGGGCCGCCAACACTCATCCGCGTTCATCTGCGTTTATCTGTTTATCTGTGGCCAATATTTATTTATCGGCCCCCACGCCAGCCGCTCAGGACCCCGAGATGCCAAACGACCCCAGTCCCATTTTCGGACACTTCAGCCTCTGCGCCTCCGCGTCTCTGCGTCGAACTCACTCCCCCATCATATTCGCACCCTCCTGGAACCCATTCGCCCCCGCGAATCTTCCATTCCCTGCGTAATCTTGACTAGAAAGTACAGATTAGCTAATATGGTATCAGACCAACAGTTTACGAGGATCCGCCTGTGAGCAGCTCCACTAACACCATCGAAACTTTTGCGAATCAAGAGTATAAGTGGGGATTCGTCAGCGACATCGAGTCCGAATCCATCCCCCGCGGCCTGAGCGAGGCCGTCGTCCGCCTCATTTCCGCCAAGAAAAATGAGCCGGAATGGCTGCTCGAGTGGCGCCTCAAGGCCTACCGGCACTGGCTCTCCATGAAGGAGCCGCTTTGGGCCAACATCCACTACCCGGCCATCGATTACCAGGATATGATCTACTACGCCGCGCCCAAGTCGAAAAAGGACGCGCCCAAGAGCCTGGACGAGGTCGATCCCGAGTTGCTCAAGACCTACGAAAAGCTCGGCATTCCGCTGAAAGAGCGCGAATTGCTCGCCGGCGTGGCGGTCGACGCCGTATTCGACAGCGTCTCGGTCGCCACCACCTTCAAGGAAAAGCTGATGGACATGGGCATCATCTTCGGCTCGTTCTCCGAAGCCGTGCAGCAGCACCCCGAGCTGGTGAAGCAGTATCTCGGTACCGTCGTTCCCACCACCGACAACTTTTTCGCCGCGCTGAATTCGGCCGTCTTCAGCGACGGGTCGTTCTGCTACATCCCCAAGGGCGTCCGCTGCCCCATGGAGCTCTCCACCTATTTCCGCATCAACGCCAAGGACACCGGCCAGTTCGAGCGCACCCTCATCATTGCCGACGAAGGCGCGTACGTTTCCTACCTCGAAGGCTGCACCGCGCCCATGCGCGACACCAATCAATTGCACGCGGCCGTGGTGGAGCTGGTGGCGCTCGATAACGCGCAGATCAAGTATTCCACCGTGCAGAACTGGTATCCCGGCGATAAAGAGGGCAAGGGCGGCATCTACAATTTCGTCACTAAGCGCGGAGCATGCCGCGGCGTCAATTCCAAGATTTCGTGGACCCAGGTCGAGACCGGCTCCGCCATCACCTGGAAATATCCAAGCTGCCTGCTGATCGGCGATAACTCCGTGGGTGAGTTTTACTCGGTGGCTCTGACCAACAATTATCAGCAAGCCGATACCGGCACCAAGATGATCCACATCGGGAAGAACACCACCTCGACCATCGTCTCCAAGGGCATTTCGGCGGGTCACGGCCAGAATACCTATCGCGGCGCGGTCAAGATTCTGAAGTCGGCCCAGGGCGCGCGCAACTATTCGCAGTGCGATTCCATGCTGCTGGGCGATAAGTGCGGCGCGCACACGTTCCCCTATCTCGAAGTGAAGAATACGTCGGCGCAGGTGGAGCATGAAGCCTCCACTTCGAAGATCGGCGAGGACCAGATTTTCTATTGCCGGCAGCGCGGCATTTCCACCGAAGATGCGGTGTCGATGATCGTGCACGGCTTCTGCAAGGAAGTCTTCCGCGAGCTCCCAATGGAGTTCGCCGTGGAAGCCCAAAAGCTGCTAGGCGTAAGTTTAGAAGGCAGCGTAGGGTAACGCAGGTAACGTCGGCGGTCTTGCCGCCGGTTCAGAGGGTAACGCCGGCGGTCTTGCCGCCGGTTCAGAGGGTAACGCCGGCGGTCTTGCCGCCGGTTCAGTTTCGGAGAAACATGGCATTACTCGAAATCAAAAATCTACACGCCAAAGTAGGCGATCGCGAAATCCTAAAGGGCATCGACCTGTCAGTCGCCTCCGGCGAAGTCCACGCCATCATGGGCCCGAACGGTTCCGGCAAAAGCACCTTGGCGCAGGTCTTAGCCGGACGTGAGCTCTACGCCGTGACGGAAGGCTCCGTGACCTACGACGGCAAAGACCTGCTCGAACTCGACCCCGAAGAGCGCGCGCAGGCGGGCATCTTCCTGGCGTTCCAGTATCCGGTGGAGATCCCTGGCGTCAGCAACATGTATTTCCTCAAAGCCGCGCTGAATGCGGTGCGCAAGGGCGCCGGCCAGCCGGAGCTGGACGCCATGGACTTCCTCGATCTGGTCCGCGGCAAGATGACCGCCATGAAGATGGATCAGACGCTGCTGAATCGCCCCGTCAACACCGGTTTTTCCGGCGGTGAAAAAAAGCGCAACGAGATTTTCCAGATGGCCGTGCTGGAACCGCGTCTGGCGATTCTCGACGAGACCGATTCGGGCCTCGATATCGACGCATTGAAACTGGTCGCGGCGGGCGTCAACGACATGCGGGGACCGCAGCGCGCCATGATCGTGGTGACGCACTATCAGCGCTTACTCAGCGAGATCGTGCCGGATTTCGTCCATGTCCTCTCGGAAGGCCGCATCGTGAAGTCGGGCGGCAAGGAACTGGCGCTCGAGCTCGAAGCCGGCGGATACGCCGCATTGGGGATTCAAGAGGAAGCGGAGGCCGTTCGCGTATGACGGCTGTGGCGGAACAAGCCGGTCTCTGGCTGACAGAATTCACCCGGCAGCCGAAAGCGGACTCGTGGATTCAGAAGCTGCGCGAAGACGCCTTCGAGCAGTTCGCCCAGGCAGGTTTCCCCACCACCCGCAATGAAGAGTGGCGTTTCACCAACGTAGCGCCCATCGCGCGCGGCAAGTTTGCCATGCAGGCCCCCGCCGGGTGCAATGTTACCGAAGAAGCCGAGCCGCACCTTGCCCAACACGCCGATATCAAGGCGAACGCCTTCGTCGCGCTGAACACGGCATTCCTGCAGGACGTCCGGTTCGTCCGCGTGCCCCGCGGCAAGGTTGTCGAGCAACCCATCGAATTGGTGTTCCACGGCCGACCCGGACAAGCGCATCATCCTCGCGTGCTAATCGTGGTCGGCGCGGGCGCGCAATGTAGCGTTGTCGAAACCTACGAAGGCGAAGGCGCTTACTTCACCAACGCCGTCACCGAATTCGTAGTGGGCGACGGCGCCGTGGTCGATCATTACAAGATCCAGCGCGAGTCTCTTGAAGCCTTCCACGTCTCGACGACGCAAGCCGCGGTTGGCCGCAGCGCCAACTTCTCCTCGCACTCCATTTCGCTCGGCGGCGCCTTAGTGCGCAACGATGCGAACGCCACGCTCTCCGAAGGCACGGAAGCCACGCTCAACGGTCTCTACATAGTCGACGGAACGCAGCACATCGATAACCACACCATACTCGACCACGCCAAGCCGCACGGCGCGAGCCACGAGATGTATAAGGGCATTCTCGACGGCCGCGCCACCGCCGTTTTCAACGGCCGCATCATCGTCCGCAAAGACGCGCAAAAGACCGATTCCAAGCAGACCAACAAGAACCTGGTGCTCTCCGACAATGCGGTGATCAACACCAAGCCCGAGTTGCAAATTCACGCCGACGATGTGCGCTGCACTCACGGAGCCACCATTGGCCAGCTCGATTCCGAAGCCCTGTTTTACCTGCGATCGCGCGGCATCCCCAAGAGCGAAGCGCGCAGCCTCTTGACCTACGCTTTCGCCCAAGACATCATCGACCGAATCAAAATACAGCCCCTGCGCGGTTCTCTGGAGCGAATGCTGTTCGAGAAACTCAATGCCCACAGCCGGTAACATCAGCCCTGCAGCCTATGTGGGGCAGGCAATCCTGCCTGCAGCCGCCTTTCAGGCGGCTTTTTCGAGCCGCTCCGAGCGCTCGGCTTACGGGTGGCAATCTGCGAAACGTATCGGCTCACTGCATGCTTTAGCTCAGTCACCAGCCTTCTTCCTCGATCGCTTCCAACTCCGCCAACGCTCCGGATCCTTGGGACGCCCCGCGGCGCGGTTCGCACGAATGAGTTGCGGCAGGCTCAAGCAAAGGCAACGCGTTCCGAACACTTGCAGCTCGACGGCGTCCGCCAACAGATCCTCTCGCCGAGATGTGACGAGAGTGAAATCAACCCGCGCCCCAGCGTCGTAGCGTCCCAAATGAAAGGGAGACCCGGCGGAACGCCACGCAGATAGGGCTTGTGATCGGCCAGCGCCGCCGCTAACCGGTCCGGATTCGCCGCGGTGCCTAAATACACCAGGCCGAGATCTTAGGTAAACCGCGCCGAGCCGTGCGCAATGGCCGCCGCTCCTCCCACCACGATGAATGCCACGTCATGCCGCCAAAGCGTCGTCAGCAGCGCGTCGAAATCCGTCACCCCGGCGCTGGCGGGCCTCTCTGCCGGCGCGCCGCAGCTCCTCCGCGAACTGCGCGAGGGCCATCGCCTTGCGAAAGCGCTCCTCTACCGTCAACTTCAGGTTTTCGCGAATTAGCGTTCGGTCTATATCCTTTTTGTACGCCTGCACCACTGGATCCGGATCGGGGCGCGGCAAGTCTTGCATTCCCTCATTCTTTCTCCGGCAACGGTCTGGCGCGAAGCGCCACCACCGGGTCGACCGCCACCGGTCTGCGGGTAATGTGTGCCGGCGACGCAACGCAGTCATGCCAAACGCATCGCCGCTGGAATGATTGCAGTCGGACGAATCTCGGCTGTGGCCGCCGAATAATAGAAGAGGTATCGGCCCGCGATGAAATTGGCGGTATCCACGCATAGACTTACTGACATACCTGCGACATCGGCGTCGGCGTCGATCTGTGGCGCCGTCAATCTTGGCACCCGCGACGCGGTCGTGTCGGCTCATGCAGAAACAATGTCACTGTTCAACGTCCTGCGCGCGCACATCCGGGAACTGCTGCCTGCGACCCTTCCCCTGTCCTGCGGCCAGTTGCCATTGGAGGCGCGGATCCCGGCGCAGCACGCGGCCGGTCTGGGCATTCGTTCCCGGTCCCATTATCGGGCCGCCGCACGTTAGCGCCTGCCGATCCGAAGCCTGCTCCACCCGTCCGTTCCAGCGGTTTTTTCCGGACTCCCGTTCCAGACTCCCTAGGGAGTTTACCGGGGCTTTTGCTATAGTCTCAGTTGAACCGGGAGGCCAAAATGGAAATCCCGGGTAACTGCCGTCTGAATGCCATACCGTCTGTCCACTCTCGCGTTCCTTTTCATTTTGCCGCTGGCGGCGAAGACTTACACGGTGGATGGAATCGTGGTGGCGGTGGATCCGGCGGCGCGCACCATGCTGGTTTCGCATCGCGAGATCGCGCACTACATGCCGGCGATGCTCATGCCGTTTCGCGCGGAAAACGCCACGGAGCTGGCCGCGCTCCATCCCGGCGCGCGCATCCAGTTTGATCTCTCAGTGACAAAAGCAGAGGCCGTAGCCCGCCACATTCGCCTCAGCGGCGCGCCCGATGCTGCGCTCCCCGCGCCCAAAGAGAAACTCGCCATCGGCGCCGCGCTTCCGGATTTCGCGCTCACGGACCAGAACGGCCGCATCGTGCGTACCGCCGGTCTGCGCGGCAAAGTCGTGGCCATCGATTTCATCTATACGCGGTGTCCGCTGCCGGATGTGTGCCCGCGCCTTTCCGCCAACTTCGCCATGCTGCAGCGCCAGTTTCGCGATCGCGCCGGCGAAGATCTTGCGCTGCTTTCCGTGACGGTGGATCCGGACTTTGACACGCCGGCGGTTCTGGCCGGATACGCACGCCGCTGGGGCGCCGCGCCGGGATGGCTCTTCCTCACCGGAGACGTGGCTCCCCTGGCGTCCGCGCTCGGCGAAATCTATTGGGCGGACGAAGGGTCGATCGGCCACAATTCCACCACCTCCATCTTCGGGCGGGATGGACGGCTGGCCGCTCTGGTCGAAGGCTCTAACTATCGCCCCGATCAACTGGCGCACCTGATTGCGCGCCAACTGGAGAATCATCGGTGAAACTAAATCTGACTCTGCTATTGACCGTCGCCTTATCCGCGGCAGCCCAGCAGCCGAAGGCCGCTGACAACTGTGTTCCGCCGCCGAGCGCGCTGGCGCCCACGCTGCCCGCCAGGATTTTGGATGGCATGGGGACGGTGCATCTGCCCATGACCACATCCAGCGCCGAAGCGCAGCGATTCTTCGACCAGGGCGTGGCGCAGATGCATTCGTTCTGGGCGCGCGAGGCGGAGCGCAGCTTCTTGCAAGCCGCCGCGCTGGACCCGGCCGCCCCCATGCCCTACTGGGGCATCGCCATGGTGGCCGCCGGCGATTGGCGTCCGCGATTCCAGATCGATACGCAAGACGCGTTCTTCGGGAAGCAAGTGGCTCCCGCTACATCGCGCGCCCGCGCCGCAGCCGCGAAGGCGGTGGAGCTGAGTCAGGCGCCCGGGAAAGCGACCGATCTGGAAAAGATGTACGCAGCCGCCATCGCCGCGCGCCGCAACCCCGAGGCCAAAGATCCCGAGGAGGCTTTCGTGAAGGGCCTGCGCGCATTGCTGGCGGCGCATCCGGGCGAAGTGGAAGCCGAGCTCGATTTGGCCTTGATGATCATGCGCGGGTTCACCGAGCCGGAGAAGAAACCGGTGGCGCCGGGCAGCATGGAGGCCGTCGCGATCTTGCGTGCGCTCTTGCCCAAAGCGCCGGAGCATCCGGGCGTGCACCATTACATCATCCACGCTTTTGAAGGCTCGACGTTTGCCAAAGATGCGTGGCCCAGTTGCGAGAAATACGCACAACTGGTCACCAATATTCCGCACGCGCTCCACATGCCGGGGCACATTTATTCGCAGACCGGCCGCTGGAGCGATGCCGAGAAATCGTTCGCCGCCGCCGCGGTGAATGAGCGCATGTGGATGGCGCAAGACAAGCTCTACGGCAATGGCCATCACGGGCACAACGTTCACTACCTGGCTACCGCTTACTCCTTTGAAGGACGCTATGACGATGCCGTTGAAGCCGCCAGGGAACTGCTTCAGTTCAAGGAGAACCCCGCACAGCAGGCCGCGGCGGATGGAGTGGGCAGCGCCACGGCGCAGGGCTGGTTCGCCATGCTGCGCACCTTGGTCCAGTTCGAGAAATGGGACGCGATTCTGGCCGGCGACATGCTGCCCGTGTTAGCCCGACCGCGTCAGGAGGCCTGGAGGCATTGGGCGCGAGCGCTGGCGTATGCCAACCGGGGCGATGCCGCCAAAGCGCGCGACGAGGCGGCGAAATTCGACGATTCTCTGGCGGATTACCGCGGGCGCACGCATCGCGCGAATCCCGCCGAGCTGGAAGTGGCGCGGCAAGAGATGCAGGCTCACCTCGAGCTTGCCGCCGGCCACACGGACCGCGCGCTGAAGTTATTCGAACAGGCCAGCAAGGCGGAACGGCATCTGATCTACACCGAGCCGCCATACTACCCGCGGCCGGTAGCCGAGCCATGGGGACACGCCGCGCTGAAGGCCAACAAGCCGCGGCTGAGCGAGCGGGCGTTCCGGGTCGCGCTGGAGCAATACCCCAACGATGCGCATGTGCTCCATGCCGCGGCGGGTACCGTTGCTGTTGCCGAGGTCCGCTAAGGAGATAGGATTGGCGCCGGGTTTCGGCTTGCGCCTCGGCGGTCTGCCGATGATGGCGATCCCGGCCGCGTCACTCCACCGCCCCTAAACGCAACACTGTTCACTTTGCGAGGCCCCTTGCCTGGCGTTTCGTTGGATTGCGATGCCCCCGGATACTCATTGCCGTACCGTACCGTCAAGTCGGAGCACGAATCGGATTTGGCGACTTGAGCCGCCCAGGTCCGTGAGGTGTATCGCAACGGTTTTGACATAACATCGGAAGGCCCGTAAATCGCGGGGTTGACGCGTGTCATATGTCCGGGTCAAAATGAGGCGATGATAATTAATTACGGCTACGCGCCCGCGTCTCGACCGACGACCAGAACCTCTTCCGGCATGTTCAGCGGAGGTGAAAGGCCGAAGAGCAGGCCAAGGCCGAACTCTACGCCCAATATCCGCAGGTCTCCCCTGGCTCAAAGCCTAGATACCAGCCTAACTGGTCATAAGAGAGACGGCCGATGTCACCCACTTCGAACTGAGCATAGTCACGACTATTGACCTTCAATTCTCGCGGTTCGCGAGTCGCGTCCTCGAAGGTAATATAGTAACTACTGGTGGAAACTTGTTCCCGTTTAGCGACAATGCGCGCCTGTACCGGCGATGCGAGCCGCCTTGATGTAAGCGTCGAGATATTCTTCGAGCTTGTGATGGCAGGGCATTTCATTCAGCTTGCCGTTCTTTTCGTGGAGGCGCAGCCACCAGCGCTTTTTCTGCGGAAAGTGATCCTCGACCGTGAGCGCGCCGACCGCACCAACGCGCGCGAAGGTAAGGTGTACGTCATCACGGCGATAATGGCCCGGTCGCGCAGACCCACGACGGTTGAAACATCTATGCCGGTGAGCAGCGCGGTTGCTTCCTCGGAGGACAGCACCGGCGTAAGGCCCTTCGTCACCGAATGGCGCGGCCCCCGGACGGAGTGCGCGGGATTCGATGGCATCACCTGACCCGTTACCAGCCAGTTGAACAGAATTGGGGATACAGACCAGATGTTGCTTGACCGTCGGGGCTGACCGCTTGCCCGGCAGCTGTTCGAGATACGCGGCCACACGCACCGGCTGCACAATACCCTGTTCAAGCATAATCGGGAGGGCCATCGTTAAGCCTATGAATGAAAACTGCACGCAAGGGTTTGAAAGGGTTTGGTTGAAAACGGGCTGGCTATTTAGCCGGTACCGCGTCAAAATCAACCTATGCGCAGGGCATCATGCGGCTGAAATCGCGTATGACCATTGCGGCGCTGGCGATCGCGGCCGCCGGTCTCATGACGGAGCGGGCGCGGACGCAGCAAGCTTCCGCGCCAGCCCGCGGCAAGGCTACAGCCGGCAACAAGTACGTGGACCCCGCACAGTGCGAACCGTGTCACACCGGCATCGCGAACAGTTTCCGGAAAACCGGCATGGGCCGGTCGTTCCACCGGTTAGAACCCGGAAACGCAATAGAGGATTTCACGCCGGGGAAGCCGTTCTATCACGAGGCGTCCGACTGTTACTTTGCCATGATCGAGCGCGGCGGCAAGTATTATCAGCGCCGCTGGCAGAAGGGATTCGATGGCCGGGAAACCAATGTCGATGAGAAGCAAGTGGACTTCGTCATGGGCTCCGGTAATCATGTGCGGGCATATCTCCACCTGACCAGCCGGAATACGCTGCAGCAATTGCCGCTCGGCTGGTATGCGGAGAAGGGCGGTTATTGGGCCATGTCGCCGGGATTCGACCGGCCGGATTTTCCCGGTTCGACGCGCGTGGTGACCTATGAGTGCATGTTTTGCCACAACGCATACCCGTCGATTCCGCGGGGCCACGAGGAAGTTGGCGCCAGGGCGGAGTTCCTGCAGCCTATACCGCTGGGGATCGATTGCCAGAGATGCCATGGGCCGGGCGAGCGCCATATCGAAACCGCCGCCAGGGCAGGCGCGAAGGTGGAGGAGATTCGCGCGGCCATTGTGAATCCGAAGCGTTTGAACCCCGGCCGCGAATTAGAGGTCTGCATGCAGTGCCATCTCGAGACCACCACGGCCCCTCTGCCGCATGCCATCCGGCGGTTTGATCGCGGACCTTTCTCCTACCTGCCGGGACAGCCGCTGGGGGATTTCCGGTTGACGTTCGACCGCGCGGGAGGAATGGGAGACGGATTTGAGCTTGCGTATGGGGCCTACCGGATGCGCCAATCCCAATGTTTCCTGAAGAGCGATGGGAAGTTCAGATGCACCACCTGCCACGATCCGCATGACATCCCCAGGGGAGAAGCGGCCACGGTTCGCTACAACGCTATTTGCCGCGATTGCCATGCGGCGGCGTTGGAACGAACGGTAGCGTCCGAAGCCCACTCGGCGACTCACACAGGCGGCTCGAACTGTGTGAGCTGCCACATGCCGAAGCGGAGGACCGACGACGCGGTGCATGTGGTGATGACGGACCACTTCATTCAGAGGCGGCAGCCGGCGGCGGACCTGCTGGCGGAGAAGCCGGAGGTGCGCGAATCGCCGGCGTCTGCGTATCGCGGCGAAGTGGTTCCGTACTATCCGGCGAAACTCGCGGCGACGGAAGAGGAGGCTTCGCTTTACCTGGCGCTGGCGCAGATCGTCGAGTGGAGCAATCTGAAGAACGGATTGCCGCGCCTCGAGAGTCTGATTGAAAAGTATCGTCCGCGACGCGCCGAATATTATGCGGATCTGGCGGAGGGGCTCAGTACCGCGGGCGAACCCGCCAAAGCCATGCCCTACTTTGAAGAGGCTGTCCGGCACGCGCCCGGTTCGGCGATCATCCTGCGAAAGCTGGGCAGCGCGCAGATGGACTCGGGGCAACTGGCGAAAGCCGAAGCGACATTGCGCCGCGTGACATCGCTGGCGCCGGACGACGACGGCGCGTGGGGAATGCTGGGTCAGGTTTTGTGGCGCGAAAACAGGAACACGGCGGCGAAGGCTGCGTTCGAAAAAGCCATAGGCTTCGACGCCGAATTGCCGCAATGGCACGATTCGCTGGGCACGCTGCTGCTGGCGGAGGGCGACGGGGCCGCGGCGGAGAAAGAGTTCCGCGAGGCGGTGCGAATTCAGCCTGGCAACGCGAAGGTGCAGGCGAATCTGGCGAGCGTGCTGGCATCGCGGAACCAGTTGGCCAGCCACGTCGCCGAGGCGCGCTATCACTTCGAGCAGAGCATCCGGTTGAAGCCGGATTATGCCGAGGCACGGCTGAATTATGCGCGCATGCTGGCCTTGATTCAGGAAACGGGCGAAGCCGAAAAGCAGGCACAGGCGGCGATTGCGGCGGATGCGGGCATGGCGGGCGCCCACCAGTTGTTGGGCGCTCTGCTTGCAACCAGGGGCGACCTGGAGGGCGCCAAGCGGGAATTGCAGACGGCCGTGCGGCTGCAGCCGGATTTATGGCGTGCGCATTTTGAGCTGGGGGTGGTGCTGGGACGTACGCGCGATTACGCCGGCGCCGAGGAACATCTGAAACTTGCGGCGCAAGGGACGGATCCGGACGCGAAGGCATCGGCGCTGCAGTTGTTGCAAAGGTTGGGCCGAGTTCCGTGACTGGTTGGTTTTGCTATTGTGGAAAACCACTCCCTTACGGTCGTGGCTCCGATCAGAGCCGCGCGCGTCAGCAAGCGGTTTTTGGGTACCACCGAATCTCGCGGTCGCGGCAATCAATGTCCCAAGCTTCGCAACAACTGCATAGCCGCTGCCTTCGCCTCTGCATCCGTGCCCTGCGCCGCGAGCCTCAAATGCTCCAGAGCGGCGCCGGCGGCGCCCTTTCGTGCGAGCACCTCTCCCAGTTCGTATTGCGCGCGCCAGAAATCGGGCTGTAAGCGCACTGCGGTCTGCAACTCGCGCTCGGCGCCGTCGGCGTCGCCTTTGGCAGCCAATAAATCGCCCCACAACTCGTGCGCTGCCGCAACGCTCGCATCCGCTTCCACCGCGGCCTTCGCCTGCTGCTCCGCTTCTTCGATCCGATTGGTGTTGGCCAGCAACCGCGCATAACCGAGCCGCGAGCCGGCGTAATTGGGCTTCAGGCGAATACTCAGCTCGAAGTGATAGCGAGCCTCAGCCACCTGGTTGGCCGCCGGGTCTTGCGATGCCAGCAGATTTGCCAGATTCGCTTGCCACTCCGCGATACCGGGTTCAATCCGTAGCGCCGCGCGGAACTCCTTCTCCGCCGCCGCCCGATCGCCGCTACGCACCAGCAGCCCGCCAAGATAATTGTGCAGGTCGGGCAATTCGGAGTCGAGCTTCACCCCTCTCTCCAACGCAAGCTTCGCACCCGCGATCTTGTCTTGCTTCCACAATGCCTGGCCCAACAGCCCCCACGCCACCGGATCGTCCGCCGCTCTGGCCGTAACGTCCCGCAATATCGTTTCCGCCTTTGCCCATTGCTGCATTTCCACCAGCGCGTGTCCGAATCTCAGCAACACCGCTGCCGAGGCGGGCGCGCGGCGCACGGCTTCCTCAAAATAGCGAATCACTCGCGCGCCGTCTCCCGCTGCCAGATAGCCCTCGGCAAGGTCGGCGTAGTAGCCGGCTTGGGGCGGACGATACTGTTCGATGAGGCCCGCCAGACGCGGCAAGCCATCCTTCAGATTGCTTCGGTCGCGGATCTGCGCTACTGCCACATCGAGCGCATTCTCCGCCGTCGCCGGTAGCCGGCCCGGATAGTAGGGAACCACCTCGCCGCGATAAGGAGAGGCGGGCGTTTCGCTAGAAACATCTTTCTCCGCCAACAGATCGCCCGTGGATGGTTGCGGCCGCCGGATATAGTGGTCCGTCATCACGATGTGCACCGCTTCATCGGTTCTCCGCTTGGGCATGTGACAGCTCACGCAGGCGGAATTGGCCGTATGCGCGCCGGCCGCAACCGCGCCCTCGATGGCCGCCTGGTGGCAAGTGAGGCAAACGCCGTTGTAGTGCGCGGCGGCGGTCTCTTCACGCTGAACATTGTGCGGATCGTGGCACGTAGTGCACCGCAGCCTCCCTTCGCTCTTCCGGTAGCACTGCGATTCGAGCAGCCGGTAGCCGGCGTGCGCTACTTCCAACCTGTCTTCCGGTCCGGACGCACGGTCGAACGACAACCGGAAATCCCCCAACGCCTGCCCCGGCGCGTAAGAAAAAGGTTCCCGATTCTGGCGCTGGACCGAATTCGGCAGCGGCAGATTGGTGGTCTCAAGATGGCACTGCAGGCATACCTCCATTTCGCGCTCCGGGCTCAAGCGCTTGGGATTTACGATGGCCGCGCGAATCTCCTCCGGCTTGGCGCCCGGCTTACCCAGCGCCGCGATGTGCCGCTGTCCCGGGCCATGGCATCTCTGGCAATCGATCCCCGCAGGCAGCGGCAGAAGATACTGCGCCTCCGCGCCCTCTTCCCGATGCCCATCCGGAATCCTGGGATAGGCGTTGTGGCAGAACATGCACTGGTAGCCCGCCAGGCGGGTCGCCCCCGGAAAATCCGGCTTGTCGTAACCCGGACTCATTCCCCAGTAACCGCTCTTTTCCGCGTACCAGCCGAGCGGCAATTGCTGCAGCGTGTTCCGGCTGGTCAGGTGAAGATAGGTCCGCGAGTGATTGCCCGAACCCATGACGAAGTCCACCTGCTTCTCTTCGACGTTAGTTTCCTTACCATCGAATCCGATCTGCCAGCGGCGCTGATAATACTTGCCGCCGCGCGCGATCATAGCAAAGTAATTGTCCGACGCCGCGTGATAGAAAGGCTTCACGGTGGTGAGATCCACCGCCGGAATCCCAGCCGGCAAGCCGTAGAACGATCGCCCCATGCCGGTCTTCCGGAAACTGTTCGCAATCTCCGCATGGCATCGCGCGCACAACGCCGCGTCCACGTAGTTGTTCGCCGGGCTCGCTGCCGGACGCGGCGAGGGCGCCGCTTGTTGCGTATACGCGAGCTCCGTCAGGAAGCCGGCAACGGCCACCACCGCTGCGATCGCGAGATGCGGCCTCCAGCCCCCGGGTGCTCCGCGCATGGTTAGAATTGTCGCATGGAGGCGCCGGGACGAGAAGCTGGCCCGCTCGCCCGTCCGGACCGGGTCCCAGCGTGCAGCCGGCTCGGAATTCGCGGAACGCGCGGGTGGATGGGATCTTTTCTAACTGTTCGCGCGCGCCGGCCTTATCGTTTTCAACGTAGCCTAAGTCTCACGAGCCATGCTCCTCAACTTACTAGGCTAACCTGAGTTTCTACATTCCAGCCAGGCCGGAGGTGGGACAGACGATCGGTTTATGTCGTCTGTCTTTCGCGCGGCATGACAGACCACAGAAGGCGATGGTCTGTCCCACCAGAGCCGCCTAATAGGTGTCTGTGCGTTCACAATCGTGTGAACGCGCCTCGGCCCTCGCGCAAACACATCCTCGCACTTGGTGACAGACCCTTAGTCGACATATTGACACTCGCCTTACCGTAGATGCACGATATGATAGTAACCCGTAAGCTACAAAAAGGAGTCGTATGTCCCAAAACCGTTTCTCCGCAGCCTTGGCGCTGTGCGCCGCCTTGATTGCGGCCGCCATCGCGCAGCAATCGAAGCCCGGCGATCTCGGATTCACGGATACGCCGATGCTTCCCGGCCTCCCTTGGCACGTCCACGACCCCGCCCGTCCCCACCCCAAGGTGGTCACTCCCGGCGAGACGCCCGGCGCCCCGCCTTCCGACGCCATCGTCCTATTCGACGGCAAAGATCTATCTCAGTGGACGCAGATGGGCCGCGGCGCGGACGCCGGCAAGATGGTGGACGCCCGCTGGAAGGTTGGCAGCGGTTACTTTGAGGTTGCAGGCGGGACCGGGAATCTTCTGACACGCGAAAAGTTCGGGGATTGCCAGCTCCACGTCGAATGGGCGTCGCCCGCCGTTGTGCGGGGCACAAGCCAGGGGCGCGGCAACAGCGGCGTGCTGCTGATGAGCCGCTATGAGATTCAGGTGCTGGACGCTTACAACAATCCGACCTATGCCGACGGACAGGCAAGCGCTATCTATGGGCAGTGGCCGCCGCTGGCGAATCCCGCGCGGAAGCCCGGCGAATGGAACACTTACGACATCCTGTTCGAAGCCCCGAGCTTCGACGGGGAAAAGCTGCTCAGGCCGGCGTACGTAACTGTGATTTACAACGGAGTCATGGTTCACCATCACAAGGAACTGATGGGTCCCATGATCTACCGGCAAGTGGCGCATTATACTCCGCATGAGTCCGAGGAGCCGCTGATGTTGCAGGACCATAACGGGGATCTGGTGCGCTACCGGAATATTTGGATCCGCCGTCCCGCCAGTTACGACCAACCGGAGGCGCAAAAGTAACCGTTACCCGGAGTGCATCGTTGTGGGGCAGCCAATCCTGGCTGCCGCCGGCTTTCAGCCGGCGCTCCGCGGGCGCGAACACTCGCTCACAGCTTCGAAAAAGCCGCCTGAAAGNNCAGGCAAGAATGCCTGCCCCACAAGGGGAATTCAGGCAGGGCTCTGAAGATCTGCGATGGCAGGTTAACAACCGTCACCCCGGGAATGCTTACACCCGTATATGCCCCCCCCGCTAAACGTTCTGCAGTTCAGCCAGCTTCTCGCCGGTAGCCCGCTCCACGTCCACATGCAGGCTATTGCCGTGCGCGTCCATAGTGACGATCGCCGCGAAATTCCGCACACGCAGATGCCACATCGCCTCCGGAATGCCGAACTCCATCAGGTTCACGTCCAGCACTTCTTCCACCGTCCGCGCATAATATTGCGCCGCGCCGCCGATGGCGTTCAGGTACACCGCGCCGCACTCCTTGAGCGCAGCCAGGGTCGTGGCGCCCATGCCGCCCTTGCCGATCACCGCGCGCACGCCGTATTCGCGGATCACGTGCGCCTGGTAGGGCTCCTCGCGGATGCTCGTCGTCGGCCCGGCAGCCTTCACCATCCACTTTCCGTTCTGCTGCAGCATCACCGGCCCGCAATGGTAGAGCGCCGCACCGTGCAGATCCACCGGCGGCGGGCTCTTCATCAGATACGCGTGGACATTGTCGCGCCCGGTATACATTTCGCCGGTGATCAGCGCCACGTCGCCTACCTTGAGCGAGCGCATCTGCGCCTCCGTCAACGGCGGCGTCAGCACCACCTCGCGTCCCGTCAACTGGAACCCTTCGCCGCGCGCCATCCGCTCCACCTGCCGCGCCGGATCGCGATAGATCCACTTTGCGATCGCCCCGGTCGCGGCATCCAGGCGCACGCCCAGCCGCCGGAACGCCCAACATTCGTACGCCACCGAAACGAAGAAGCTCGCCGGCAGCCGGTTCGCCGCCGCGATTTTGCACCCGATCAACGAACTCTTGCCGCCGAATCCCATCGCGCCCACGCCCAGTGTGTTGGCCTCTTCCATGATCGCGGCCTCCAGCTTCGCCAGCACAGGGTCCGGGTTCACATCGTCCAGCGTGCGGAACAACTGTTGCTTCGCCAGATCGTACCCATGCGCGCGGTCGCTGCCGATGCACACGCCCAGCGCCCCCGGCGCGCATCCCTGTCCTTGCGCCTGCCACACCGCGTGCAGAATGCACTTGCGCATGCCTTCCAGGTCCCGGTCCGCGCGGCCCAAATGATCGAGCGTACACGGCACGGAGTACTGAATATTCTTGTTCTCGCAGCCACCGCCCTTGAGGATCAGCTTGACTTCGATTTCATCCTCTTCCCACTGCTCGAAGTGGATCACCGGCGTCTCGGCGCCCAGGTTATTCCCGCTATTCCTGCCGGTGATGGAATCCACCGAGTTGGGCCGCAGCTTGCCCAGCCGCGTCGCCTCGGCGACCGCCTCGCGGATAGCCTTCGCAATGCGAATCTGGTTCACGCCCACCGGCGTATGCACGTAGAACGTCGGCATGCCCGTATCCTGGCAGATCGGCCCGGAGTCGTCCAGGGCCATATCGATGTTCGCGAGGATGATGTTCAACGCCTGCGAAGATTGCGTGTGCGGCGTCTCCCCATCCGACGCGATCGACATCGCGGCGCGCACATCCGGCGGCAGGTTCGTGGACGTTTGCGTGATCAGTTCCAGCAGACTGGTAGCAAGGAATTCCATACCTTCTATTCTACTTGTGGGGCAGCCAATCCTGGCTGCAGCCGCCTTTCAGGCGGCTTTCGCGCGCTGAAACAAGCCCCCTACCGGTTATACTTCGGCGTGACTCCGCGCAGATTCCGCCACACGCGTTCGCACACTGCCAGCAGCTCGGCCGAAAGCGGCCCGCCGTTCTCAAACGCCGCCAGATTCTGTTCCAGTTGCTCCAGCTTCGATGCGCCCAGAATGATGCAGTCCGCCGCCGTATGGTGAAGCAGCCAGCTCAGCGAAACATCCGTCAGCGACCGCCCATCCTTCTCCGCCGCCGCGCGTAATTCCTCCACCGCATCGAAGTACCCCTGATGCCAATAGCGGTCCAGATATAGCTGGTTCTTGTCGAAGCGCGTTCCCGCGACCGGTTCCCGCCGCGGCTGCTTGCCCGTCAGCAGCCCGCCCGCCAAAGGATTGTACACCACCGTCGAAACGCCGAACTGCTTGCACATCGCAAGGTACTCCTGCTCGATGCCGCGCGCCAGCAGGTTGTACATCGGCTGCGAAACGTAGGGCGGCTTGTAGCCGTTCTTCTCGCTGATCCATAGCATCTGCACCGCCTGCCAACCGGCGTAATTCGAGCAGGCCGGGTAGCGCACCTTGCCCGAGCGCACCAAGCGGTCGATGGCTTCGAGCGATTCCTCCAACGGAACGTTCCAATCGGGCACATGCAGATAGTAAAGGTCCACGTAATCGGTTTGCAGCCGCGTCAGGCTCTCGTCGATGCCGCGCAGAATCTCCGCTCGCGAAAGCCGCGGCCGATCGGGCGCATCGCTCGTGGGGAAACCGACCTTGCTCGCCAGTACCACGCGATCCCGCCGGCCCTTGAGCACGTTGCCCAGCACCGTTTCCGCCGCGCCATTGTTGTAAACGTCGGCAGTGTCGAAAAAGTTGATGCCGTGGTCCATACAGCAATCCACCATCTTGCGGCAATGCGCTTCGTCCGCCTGCGTTCCGAACGGCATCGTGCCGAACGCCGCCCTTGAGACAGTCAAATCGGTATGTGGAAGAGTGCGGGTTTCCATCGAACTCATAGTATCGTAGCCAATATGCGAATCATGCTGTTCATTCTTGCCGCTGCCATCGCCTGCGCGCAAGATCGCGCCGCCGTCGAGCGCTACGTCTCTGCGCACCAGCCGCAAATCATGGCGGAATTCATCCAGCTGCTTTCCATTCCCAACGTCGGGACCGACCGCCCCAACATCCGCCGCAACGCCGAATTCATCCGCGCCATGCTTCAGCGCCACGGCCTGGAGGCCGAGCTGCTCGAAACCGCCGGCAACCCGCTCATATACGCCGAAAAGAACCAGCCGGGCGCAGCCAAGACGATCCTCTTCTACATTCACTACGATGGCCAACCGGTCGACCCAGCCCGCTGGAAGCAGGCCAGCCCCTTCCAGCCCATCATGCGCGATGGCCGCATGGAAGAAGGCGCGAAGCTGGTTCCCAACTTCGCCGTCAGCGCCGCATTCCCCGATAACTGGCGCCTCTACGCTCGCTCCGCCTCCGACGACAAAGCGCCGATCATCGCGTTCTGCGCCGCTCTCGACGCGTTAGCAGGCCGCACCGCCGCTAACGTCCACGTGGTGATCGATGGCGAAGAGGAGATGAGTTCGCCCAGCCTGCCCGCGGCCATCGCGCGCTATCGCGACAAGCTGCGCGCCTCGCTGCTGTTGATTCTCGATGGCCCCGTGCACCCCAGCGGACGCCCCACGCTCAGCTTCGGCGCGCGCGGCATCGTCACGCTCGGCCTCACCGTCTACGGCCCCAAGATGGCGCTGCACAGCGGCCACTACGGCAACTGGATTCCCAATCCCGCCGTGCGCCTCGCCCAACTCATCGCTTCCATGAAGGACGATCAGGGCCGCACCACCATCGCCGGTTTCTATAGCGATGTGCCGCCGCTCACCGCCCAGCAGCGCAGTGTTTTGAAATCCGTTCCCGACGATGAGCCGGCGCTCTTGAAGCTCTTCGGCGTTGCCCGCCCCGACGCCGTCGGCGAAAGCTTGCAAGAGGCGATTCAATACCCCAGCCTCAACGTCCGCGGCATGCACAGCGGCTATGACGACCGCACCATCATCCCGCCCGATGCTACCGCCGCCATCGATATCCGCCTGGTGAAGGAGACGCCCTCCGCGCGCATGGTGGAGTTGGTCCGCGCGCACATCGAAAAGCAGGGCTATCACATCGTGGAAAGCGACCCCACCGATGCCGAGCGCATGCGCTATCCGAAACTGGTGCGCCTGAACGCCGGCGAAGCCGAAGAGGCATTCCGCACTGAGCCGGAATCGCCCGCCGCCATGGAAGTAACCCGCGCCATGGAGCGCATGTGGGGCGCGCAGCCGGTGCTGATCCGCACCATGGGCGGCACGGTTCCCATCGCAGAATTCATTCGCGAGCTGAACGTACCCGCGGTCGGTGTGCCCATTGTCAACTTCGACAACAACCAGCACGGCGACAACGAAAACCTGCGCCTGGGCAGCCTATGGAGCGGAATTGTGTCGTTGGCCGCGATGCTCGAAATGCAATGACCCAGCCGGCCATGTCAAACCTTGTTTGTGGCGCAGGAACGGGATTTTAGGGCCTCTCAGAAGTGCTACGCAAATCACAGCGCCAAAACAGTTACGCCAATTATTAGATTTTCGAGGCGCCGGAAAGGCGCCCAAGCAGCGGACGCACGAGGACCAGTACGGACAGGCGCACCCTAAGCATTGCTCTGCGCTTTCGTCAAGCCTTTCCGAGAAAAGCGGCACGGATTCGAACATCGTTCAAGACTGGAATTCAGCAACGCGTCCTCTTGACGCCCTCAAGGCCGAGAAGCGATCGGGTCTTGCACTCCGATTTCATCTTTAGTTTTTAGCGCGCTCAGGATCGCTCCGCAGCGGGTGGGCGTCTCTGGCGCACCAACGTCTCATGCAGGGCTATACTGGCGCTTGGGACAGGCAAGGCGGTGAACCATGAGCGACCGGGATTTCAAAGTGGTTGAAATCGACAGCATCAAGATGGAGGACGGGGCCAAGGAGTTGATGAGCACACCGGAAATGCAGCCCTACCTTCGCTACGTCGAAGCGGCGATGCTTGAAGGAGATGTTGACTCCTGCATGCGTGAAATTGCCGGCCTGCCCTTGGAGAAGCGATACGTCTGGAGGGTGGCGTCGGCGCTGAAATGGGGCTTCGCAGACTTTGAAGATTGGAGCGTCGTGGTAGACCGAAAGACCCTCAATCAAGAGGACGGCGCCAAGGTGATGCAGCTTCTCAGATTTCGCCCGATTCAGTTTTGCATGTTTCTGAAGGCCCTTCTTGGCGCTGAAGAAATGGAACGGCTCATGAATCGCGCAATCGCCATCGCCAAACAGGACAGTTGAGGAACACCTACAGCCGGGTGTGGTCGGCAAGATTTCCTTTTCGACGGCCCCAATCGTCCTTCCTACCAATTCCGCCCTCCCCAAAAATCTCAGTCACACAACATTGACATTTATTTTCACGCCTTTTTAAAGCACTTTAGCCCTTTGGACCCTGCAGCCCCAAAAACGTCTGCTAGCCTCAAATCGAATCGAGGTTCCTCCGATGGCAACTGCCAAACAAGCCGCGGCCAGCCGCGCCAACTCCTTAAAATCCACCGGCCCGCGCTCAACACAAGGTAAGGCCGCGTCCCGCTTCAACGCCCTCAAGCACGGCATCTATGCCCAACACCAGATCATGTTCGACGAATCCGCCGAAGATCTCGCCGATCTCGCCGCCGAATACCACGAACACCACAGCCCCGCCGACTCCGACCAGCGCCTCCTCGTCGATACCCTCGTTCACAACGAATGGCGCCTCCGCCGCATGCGCCGCGTCGAAGCCGTTCTCTGGGAACACGCCGCCGATTCGTTCCTTACCCAACATCCGGAAGTGGAGGCGTGCAATTCCGCCCACGCCTTTGCCACCAATGCCGGCTACTTCGAGCGCCTCCAACGGATGGTCAACGCCTGCGAGCGCAACTATCACCGCGCCCTCAAAGAACTGCAACGCCAACAAGTGGCGCGGGGCCATGCCCTGCGCACCCCGCAAACCGAGCCCGGGCCCGGCGCCGCGGCAGAACCCACCCCGCAACCCCAACAATCTACACCCAGTTTCGCGAAATTGGTATCGTTCCGTCAGAACCCGAAAACCCCGCCTCCGGCAGCCCCGCAACCGCCTGTTGTTGCCCAGGATGCCGCGCCGTTTGCCAACTCGCTTGCCGGCCAACACGCCCTGGCAAGCCCCGCCGAAACCTTCCAATCGCTTCCCAACTCCGCAGGAGGCAGTTAAGGCTGCTTTCCAGGCGATTTCCCAGCAATCCTCAACCGATCTGTAACCTACTCTAAGGCGCTGCCGGCGCCCCGAAAATATTCATGCGCTCCTCCCGCGCCACGTCGTCATATTTGCGAATCCGAGCACTAAGTTGTGGCGTGAGCCTGTGGCAGCGGAGAGTTGATCCGGATAAGAGCTTTCAGTTTGCGCGCCAGATCGATGTGGCCGAACGGCTTCAGGATGTAATCCAGCACGCCGAGATTGGCGCCATCGCTCACATGGGACGGATCGGATGAGGCGGTAAGCAGAACGGTTGCCAGATCGCGGGTTGCGGGATCGTTTCGCAAGCGGCGAAGCACCTCGAGGCCATTCATTATGGGCATCCCTATATCCAGCAACAGAAGGTCGGGCAGAAGTCGCCGGGCAGCGTCCAGCGCCGCTCTTCCATCGCTTACGAAATGCATCTCCACATCCAGGTTCTTGAGCACGCATCCCAAATAGATTGTGATATTGCGGTCGTCGTCGGCGGCCAGGACGACGGGCTTGCCCGATCGTACTACGGCCTCGCTGGAGGCGCACTTGCCGCCGGTTATCCGGTGCAGGCGGAAGAGCAGTTCGCGGGCGGAAAATGGCGACAGGATCACGTCGTCGGCATGGCTCTGCAAGGCTTCGCGGCAATAAACGGCTTCCGGCGGGCCGGCGAGCAGCAGCGGCCGGGTGCGATTTCGCAGTATTTCGGGCCTGAGCCAGCCCGACTCGGTGGCATTGTCGTCAACACCCAGTATCAGAGCGTCAAATCGATCCAGCTCCGAAGCCCCAGGGTCAACCGCGTCCACCGGGACGATCGTGAACGGCGCTTGCGCTTGTTTGAGGGCGCTGGTAATGTCGGCTTCGATCGCCTTACAGGCAACCAAGCCGATCCTCTTGCCTTGCAGCGACTGTGTAAGGGCATCCTTATTCAAGCTTCACCTCGGGGGTCCGTCTTTTCCGTGGCGCGCGCACGCCAAGCGCCGCCACCGGCGATCGGGTTGCCCCACCAATGTTCTTATCGGCTGTTCTTATCGGCTGTTCTTATCGGACGGATGCGCGCATTCCGAGCCTGCAAGGAACCGTTGACAATGCCGCTCGGCAGTTAGACCCGTTCCGCGATCCGCAATCGGACATGGATCGCACTGCCGAGCCTGTTCTACTGTTTGCGGCGAGTTCGGCCGATAAGGATATTGACATGACCCTCGAACGGAAATCGCGCCCTGACGCGTACCCCACTCTCGCGCCTCGTTTGCGTCTGATCCTCGTGACGCTGGCGGCGATCAGTGTTCTCTTCAGCGCCACCACGTTTCAAGCCGCCCGGCAATACCGCGAAAGCACGCAATGGGCGGAACATACGCGCCTCGTCCTTGAAAAGACGGCGGATCTCTTATCAACCGTCAAGGATGCCGAAACAGGCCAGCGGGGATATCTATTAACCCGGCAGCAAATCTATTTGGGTCCGTTTCTGGCGGCGAACGAGCGGATCTACGGACAATTACAAGAGCTTCGGGCACTTACTTCAAAAACTCCTCGCCGGCGGCAAACCGTGGAGCGATTTGCGGCGGCGATGAACGAAAAGCTCGCTGAAATGTCTGAGACTATCCGGTTAAGCCGCGACCGGGGTTTTCCGGCCGCGCTCGCGTTGGTACTTACCGGCAAGGGCAACGCGCTCATGCTGGCGTTGCGCCACGAGGGCGATGGGATTCGGGCCGAATCGGAACGTGTGCTATTAGTTCAAAGCCTCGCGCAAAGCGGGTACGAGCGGGAGCTGCTTTTGACCGCTAGCGTAGCCGTGCTGGCCGTGTTGCTTCTCGCGGTGTTTGCTCTTCGATGCTTAAAAGGCTACAGAATCAATCAGCAGGTGTGGGAATCCGCATTGGTCGAGCGAAATCGTTATTCGGCTTTGGCTGAATTGACGGAAGGGCTTGCCGCCGGAAAGTCGCGCTACCACGCCTTGGTCAAAGCCACGTCCCAAATTGTCTGGACCATGGCTCCGGATGGCACGCCGACCGATGCGGAGGATGAGTGGAAGGTTTTCACGGGGCAAACCGGCGCCGACGTGCGCTCGGAAGCTCTTCACCCGGAGGATCGGCCTCTAGCCGCTGCGAAATGGGCTGAGGCCATGCGAACCGGAATTGGGTACGAAATAGAGAAGCGGGTGCGCGGGCGCGATGGCGAATATTGCTGGATGCTGGCCCGGGTTGTACCGGTTTTGGACCATGACGGCGCCATCCTGGAGTGGATTGGCGCCTGCACCGATATTAGCGGCCGCAAGCGGTCGGAAGCCGAAATTAGAAACCTGCACGAGGGTCTGGAGCGCCGGGTTCTGGAGCGTACCGCCGAACTCGAGCAAGCCACCGGTACCGTGGCCGAAACCCGTGCCAAGTTCCAGGCGGTGCTCGACGCAGCGTCTGAGGTATCCATCGTCGCAACCGACACGCAGGGGACCATCACCGTCTTCAATACGGGCGCCGAAAGAATGCTGCAATACCGCGCCGAAGAGGTGACAGGCATCCTCAGGTTGGACATGATCCACCTGGAATCCGAATGGCGTCAGCGTTCTGTCGCCCTGACGCAGCAGTTGGGCCGCCCTGTCCGGGGTTTCGACGTCTTCTCCGAACCTGTGCGGCTGGGAAACTTCGATCAACGCGAGTGGACCTACGTGCGCAAGGACGGCAGCACGCTGGATGTTCGAGTGTCGGTTACGGCTGTTCGCAATCCCGACGGCAGCCTTCAGGGATTTCTTGCGGTGGCCACCGACATCACGGTTGCCAAGCTTCTGGAACACGACCTTCACGTGAACAACGAAAAGCTGGCGGAGCAGACCCGGCGCGCGGAGGAAGCCAATTTGGCCAAGAGCAACTTCCTGGCCGCAATGAGCCATGAGATACGCACTCCCATGAACGCGATTCTGGGCATGTCCGACATGCTGGCGGAGTCTCAGCTTGACGCCGAGCAGATGCAGTATGTGGAGGTGTTCCGGCGGGCCGGCGCCAATCTGCTCATACTCATCAACGATATTCTCGATTTGTCGAAGATCGAGGCGGGCCATCTGGAACTCGAGAACGTGGATTTCGATCTCGAAGATGTGGTGGATCAGGCGATCGAGATCACTGGGGTAAAGACCCGCGCCAAAGGCATTGTCTTGATGTCCCATCTGGCGCCAGGGCTCGCCACCGCCCTGGTGGGAGACCCTACCCGGTTGAGACAGGTGCTCATCAACCTGCTTGGGAATGCCGTGAAATTTACCGAGGCCGGAGAGGTGCTGCTCACGGTGCAGAACCACCCATCCGGCAGCCCCGGCGAAATCGCATTCGCCATCTCGGATACCGGCATCGGAATTCACCCGGATAAGATGGAGACCATCTTCGACAGCTTCACTCAAGCCGACCCGTCGATAACGCGCAAATACGGTGGAACCGGCCTCGGTTTGGAAATCAGCCGGCGGCTGGTGGAGTGCATGGGCGGGCGCCTGACGGGTACAAGCAGCATAGGGCAAGGGAGCACCTTCCGCTTCAACGCCCAATTCGAGCGCAGGAGTCAGACTGAGCGGAAGGCTCCGATTGATGTGACCGACTTTCATGGCCGCCGCATTCTGGTGATTGACGACAGCGCTACTAACCGCTTCATCCTGGGAGAAACATTGAACGCCTGGGGCATTGAAAGCGCCGAGTTCGGCGCGCCGGCGGAGGCGCTGGCGAGTCTCTCCGCCGCGATCGCCGCCAACCGGCCCTATTCGCTGGTCCTGGTGGATAGCGAGATGCCCGGAATGGATGGATTCGAGACCACAGCCCGTATCAAACAGGTTGCTCCGGACCTGCCAGTTGTCATGTTTACATCCGATGTCCGGCCGGGGGACGTCCTGCGGCGCCGCGAAGCGGGGTTGTCGGGCTATGCCGTCAAGCCTGTAAAGCGGGGCGAGGTGTTGCGTTTGATCTGTGAAGCTATGCAGCCGCGGGATGGCGCGGAACGGCTCATACCGGGGAGTGCGAATCGCGATGAAACAGCGCCGGTCAAGCCGCTGAGAATCCTGATTGCGGAAGATTCGGCGGACAACCGCCTGTTGGTTCAAGTGTATCTGAAAGGGAGCCCGCACCAGTTGACGTTTGCTGAAGACGGCAAGGTTGCGGTGGATCGGTTTGCGGCGGGGAGTTTCGATCTGATCCTGATGGATATGCAGATGCCCGTGATGGACGGATTAACCGCCACCCACGCCATACGCGCCATGGAGAAGGAACGGCGAGCCGTTGCGATCCCAATCATTGCGCTCACCGCGAACGCCCGGCCGCAAGACGTTGAAATGAGCGGCAACGCGGGCTGCAACCTTCACCTCTCGAAGCCCATCTCCAAGCATCAGCTGCTCCGCGCCATCGGGAAATACGAGCGGACGGCGGCACCGGTGGATGCGCCGGAAGCGGGATCTCTCCAATCGATCGGTATCGAAATGCCGTCCGGCCTGGAGGAGATCGTGCCCGGCTACCTGGCTGCTCGACGGGAGGAACTTCCCGAGCTCATGGCGCTTCTGGCAGCTTCCGCCTTTGAGCGTCTCGCCGTCATGAGCCATAACATCAAGGGGAGCGGCGGTTCGTATGGACTTCCGGAGCTCACCCGAATGGGCGCTGCGTTGGAGCATTCCGCGAAACAAATGGACCCCGGATCTCTCAGCATGCAGTTGACCGAGCTCAGGGATTATCTGGGCCGGGTGCAATTACTCGCGAAGGTCTGACATGCCAGCCATGGGGGATAACGCCGTTGCATACTCGAAGCTCTTGATTGTAGACGACGATGAGAGCAGCATCCGCTTTCTAACAGTGGTATTGCAAAATGCCGGATACAGCAGGCTCACCAGCCTCACGGACCCTCGCGATGCGACGCGTTATTACGCCGAGTTCGAACCCGACCTGATCCTGCTGGACTTTCTCATGCCCTATCTGGATGGTCTCGAAGTGATCGAGGCGTTACAGAGCCGGATTCCAAGAAGTAGTTATGTGCCGATCCTGGTTCTAACCGCCGACGCCGATCCCCTTACCAGGCAGCGGGCGCTCTCCATGGGCGCGAACGATTTTATCACCAAGCCCTTCAATCAAACGGAGTTGGTTCTCCGCGTCGGCAACCTGCTGGAGACGCGATTACTCTATGTCCGGATTCACGGCCGCAATCAGTCGCTCGAGGAGCAGGTGCGCCAGCGAACCTGCGCCTTGGAGCAGGCGCAGACTGAAGTTATCGAATGCCTGGAAAAGGTGGCCGGCTACCGGGACGACGAAACCGGTCAACACGCTCAACGGGTGGGCCTTCTGGCGGCGTTGATTGGGCGAGCTATGGGCTTTTCCGAGGACCGGACGCAGTTGATCCAGGCAGCCGCGACTCTCCACGATATCGGCAAGATCGGAATCCCCGATCGCATTCTGCTGAAACCAGGCGCGCTGACGCGGGAGGAGTTCGATCAAATAAAGACCCACACGGCCATCGGCGCCGAGATCCTTACGATGAGTCATTTCTCGATCCTGAAGCTGGCCCAAGAGATTGCCTTCTATCACCACGAGCGCTGGGACGGGTGCGGCTACAATGGCACGAGAGGCGAGGATATTCCCGTATCGGCCCGAATTGTGGCGCTGGCCGATACTTTCGACGTCCTCACGCACGATCGGCCTTATAGACTCGCATGGCCGGCAAATCGGGCGGTAGCGGAAATCCACCGTGAGAGAGGTCACCAGTTCGACCCTCGCGTTGTGGATGCGTTTCTGGGTGGATTCTTGAATCCCGATCTTTACGCCCTCCACACAAATCTGGCAGGCATCGATCGACCGCGCCTGGCGGGAGAGGTGGGCCAGGTGGAGACGGGCTGCCTGGAAGTGGGGAAATTATAAACTCAGCGGCATGCGGACTCAGCGGGCCTTGAAGCGCCTGCAAGCATGCGGGCCGGCCCGATTCGGTGTCGAGGCCCGATTCGGTTGCCGCACCCGCCGCACCCGCCGCTCCCGCCGCCTTCCCGCCGCTCCTGCCGCACCCGCCGCTCCCGCCG
>PLDF01000472.1 GCA_003135055.1 Bryobacterales bacterium
CGTGATCGACATCGCCGCCGGTAAGCTGATCGGCCACATTCCCGTTGGCTGGTTTCCGGCTCAGGTGCGCGTCTTTGGCGATACCGTATACGTCGCCAACGCGAAAGGACACGGAACCGGACCCAACGCGGATCGGCAAAAGGCTCTCTTGCACAGTTTTCAAGGCGAGCTGAGGCGCGGCACAATCTCGCGATTTCGTCTGCCGCAGCTCAGTGAGCTGGATGCGCTGACCCAGCAGGTTATGGCGAACAACGGCTTCACGAGTGGACGGGGCAACCACTCCCTCACGGTCGCGGCTCCGATCGGAGAGGGCGCTGCCACGTTGCAATCCACGCTGCCGCCGCAGATCGAACACGTGGTCATCATCGTAAAAGAGAACCGCACTTACGATGAAGTGTTCGGCGATCTCGGCCCTGCCGCGAACGGGCCCCGAGACGGCGCGCCGGCAATCGCGCGATGGGGCGAGAAGGTCACTCCCAACCACCACGCGCTCGCCAGGCGCTGGAGCACCAGCGACAACTTCTACGCCGATTCGGAAGTCAGCGTGGATGGCCACCACTGGCTGGTGGGCTCGTATCCGAACGCGTGGACCACAAGCTCGCTGATGGCCGCATACGGTGGGGAGAAGTCGTTCAACCTGTCCACCACCGCGCCCGGCCGCCTGCTGTTCGCGCAAAGCGATTCGTCGGTTCACCCGGAGGAGCAACTGGAAGCCGGCACGCTGTGGCATCATCTGGAGCGGCATTCTGTCAGCTTCCGCAACTTCGGCGAAGGCTTCGAGCTCGCGGGCGTCGATGAGGGCGACGGGCTGGAGCCAACCGGCGCGCGATTCGGCACCAACGTGCCTATGCCGGACCCGCTGTTCCGGAACACCTCGCGCCAGTATCCGGGCTTCAACATGAATATCCCGGACCAATACCGCGCTTCGCAATTCATCGCCGAGATCGACCGGCTCTACGCGAAGGGGAAGGGCGCGCTGCCCAAGCTGATCTTCATCCACCTTCCGAACGACCACACCGCCAAGGTCCGCCCCGGCGCCGGTTATCCCGCGCCAGGTTCGTACGTCGCGGACAACGACCTCGCGCTGGGCCGGATCGTAGATTATCTTTCGCACAGCGAGTGGTGGCCGAAGATGGCGGTGTTCGTCACCGAGGACGACGCGCAGAGCGGCGTCGACCACGTGGACTCGCACCGCACCGTGCTGATGGTGGCCAGCCCCTACGCGCGCCGGAATTATGCCGCGCACGCCAACACCAGTTTCCCCGGCCTTCTGCGGACCGCGTTCGAGCTGCTGCGGCTGCCGCCGCTCAATCTCTACGACGCCACCGCCGCAGGCTTGAGCGAGTGCTTTACTTCCGAAGCCGACCTGACGCCCTACGACGCGCTGCCGGTGGACGCGGCGCTGTTCGACGCAAAGAAGGCGCGGATTGTGAAGGGCGCGCCGCCCGGTCCGAAGATGGACGACCCGGCGGAGATCCGCAGACAACAACTGGAACAACGGCGGGAACAAGGGCGGGAACAACAGCGCTGAACATTTGCGCCAAACTATAGAGAGATGCCCCAAATCTACCTGTGCTTCCTCTGGCACATGCACCAGCCGTTCTACAAGGACCTCGTGTCCGGCGAGTATAAGCTTCCATGGACGCGCATGCATGCCCTCAAGGACTATTACGGCATGACGCGCATTCTCGAGGAATTCCCGAACGTTCACCAGACGTTTAATCTGGTGCCGTCGATGCTGGTGCAGGTAGCCGAATACGCGGCGGGAGAAGCGGCCGATCCATTTCTCGACGCCGCGCTCAAACCGGCCGAGAACCTTACCGTAGCCGACCGCGCCTTCATTCTGCGCCACTCGTTCTACTCCGACCCGCAGCACATGATCTACCGCTATCCCCGTTACGGCGAGCTCTACAACGCGTGGCAGGCGCAGCAGAACACCGGCTCGCGCAGCATATTCGGCGCGCAGGAATTCCGCGATCTGCAAATGTGGTCGCAACTGGCGTGGTTCGACGAAGAGTTTCAGGAGCACGATGCGGAAGTGCGCGAATGGGTGCAGCGCGGGCGCAATTTCAGCCCCGCCGATCAACGCCGCATGGGCGAGAAGCAGCGAGAAATCGTGGCCCAGGTGATGCCCGAATACCGCAAACTGGCGGCTACGGGGCAAATCGAAATTTCCACCACGCCGTTCTATCACCCCATTCTGCCGTTGCTGTGCGATTCCAACGTGGCCAGCATGGCGCACCCGAACGTTTCGCTGCCGCCGCGTTTCCGCTATCCGCAGGACGCGCGCCAGCAGCTCTCCATGGCGCGCGAATACATCACCCGGAATTTTGGCGTCGCGCCGGCGGGTCTGTGGCCTTCGGAAGGCTCGGTCTCCGACGAAGTCTTCCAGATCGCGTCCGAAGCGGGCTTCGAATGGAGCGCCACCGATAGCGGCGTGCTGAACCGCACGCTCTCGCGGCAAGTCGGAGTGGATGGCCTCTATCGTCCGTATCGCTGGCAGCAGGGCGGGCGCGCCCTTGGCGTGCTGTTCCGCGATCACTTCCTGAGCGACCTCATCGGCTTCGTGTATTCCAAAATGGATGCCGGCGCGGCCGCCATGGATTTCCTCCGCCGCATCCGCGAGAACTGCAGCGGCATGATTGCGTCGGGCCGCGATGCGCTGGTTCCCATCATTCTCGACGGCGAGAACGCCTGGGAATACTACGACCGCAACGGCCGGCCTTTTCTGCGCGAGCTGTACCGCCGCATTTCCGAAGACGGGCAGATGCGCGCCGTCACGGTGAGCGAGGCATTTAAGGCGCTGGAACCGGAGCGGATCGGCCACATCTTCCCCGGTTCGTGGATCAACGCCAACTTCGACGTGTGGATCGGCGCCGAGGAAGACAATCAGGCGTGGACGCAATTGCTGCGCGCGCGAGAGACGTACGATGCCGCCGCCGCGGTTCCCGAGAAGCAGCGCAAGCTCGCCTTCGAAGAATTGCTGATCGCGGAAGGCAGCGATTGGTGCTGGTGGTACGGCCCCGAGCACGAATCCGTGAACCGCGTAGAGTTCGACCAGCTTTACCGCAGCCATCTGGCGAACGTTTACCGCTTCTTGAACCTGATGCCGCCCGAGGAGCTCTCGCGGCCCATTCTGCGCGTCGCCGTGCAGGCCGTGCAGATAGCGCCATCGGGCGCAATTTCGCCTGTCATCGACGGCGAAGTCACTTCGTACTTCGAATGGATGGGCGCGGGGATCTATCGCGTGGACGAGCGCTCCGGCTCGATGCACGGCAAGAAGTTCCTGGTGAAAGAGGTGCAATTCGGCAGCGATGGCGCCCATCTTTTCGTCCGCGTCGACTTCCATCAGGGATACGAGCAGGAATTGCTTGCGATGGAGGTGCGCTTCACCGCGATCGGAGTCGATAGCGGCAGATCGAGCGAATTGACCATCGCCTTCGCGCACGGAGCGGCGCGCGCGGAGGGCATCGAATCGGTGGAATGCGCGCTTGGCCGCGTGCTTGAGATCAAGATTCCGCTCAATTCCATCGGCGTCACAGCGGGGCGCGGCGTGCGTTTTCAATTGTCGATTTGGGAAAGCGGCCTGCCGATGGACGCTGTGCCGCAGCAAGGGTTGATTGAGATGGCGAGTACCGATCCGCAGACGTTTGCAGGATAAAACTTTCAGAGCCTCAGGCAACTGTGTGACGGCCGTTGGCGGGGTAGCATCCATCCGGATGCCATCCTGCACGGCAGTTGCCAACCGCCGCTGTCTCCGTATTCAGCGAGACTCAAATAGACGAAGCGTAACCGCTGTACCCATCCCGGCTTTCAATCAATGAGATCGTCTTTCTTCGATCTCGGCCAAGACCGCTTGCGAAACCCTGAAACTGGTCTGGTGCAGGCGAGCCACTGCCGCATCAAAACTGACGAAACCGGCCTGATCGGCTTCATCGAGCACGGAGAGCGTGCCGGCCACCTTTAGTCCGCGGCGTGCTGCTTCTTGTCGTCCCGCCTGCTCGTCAATGAGCAGCACTTCGGCATTTATCTCAGTTGCGAGAGCAATCGCCTCGGTTTCTCCAAGGTCGAGTCGCGCAATGGCGACGATATTTTTAGGGGTCAGAACCTCCAGCCAATCCGGCGGATGTGCGGACCAGTCTCGAACAGGCTCCGGCGCGACCGGGTGTTTCAACTCTCTGAGGACCGCAGACGGGATCACTATTCGGGTGTACAGCCGGGGCAGGATCTCGATCTGGCCGATTAGAACGAGGCAGTGATCGGCGAGGTGTCTGCGACGACGATCATCGAGCTGCCCAGGTTAGGGCTGAACCTCTCTCATTCGGAGCTCGCGGAGAGTTTCGCGATCCAGTTCAAAATCGGTCACCGAGTAGTCGTAGATCTCGTGCTCCTTCAGAAATGCGTCCACCTGCATCCGTGTCTCGAAACCAAGGAGCCGCCGAATCTGCGCAGCGGTGAGGGCTCGCGACCGATATGCCTCTAAAGCCAGGCTTTCAAGAGCCGCGCGAGGAAGATCGTTCCACCGCGACTCAAGTCCTTCGGCGATATCCTCCGGGACCTCTAACGTAATCTGCATGGTTGCCCGTCCCCCCTTTAGATTATGTCAGGAGCAGTTCTTTTCAGCCACTCGGACCCGGGCCCCGCTAGCCCGGTTCGGCAAGGCTACTCGCTAAGCTAGTCCTATCACTGGACCGAAAGCGTTAAGACCTATTATCGCTATTCGTGCAGCGTTTCACGTACGCGCTCTGCACTGACGGCTGGATCGTCGTTTATCGCAAACGTATGGGTGCGCTCAACCGCCCACGGCCATTCTATTTTCGCGGGTCGGCGGGAACTCCCAGTGATTTTGCCGTCTCATCCGCTAGCTTGGCCAGTGGGCTCTCTGGGTAGACTCTGATCAGCGTACGGAAGGTGCCGTAGGCGACCGTAGGTTGCCCGGCCTGGACCTGCGACTGAGCTTCCTTGAAGAGGTAGATAGCCCCGATTTCCGCTCTCGCCTTGGTGGCGAGAGGATGTTCCGTGTAGGTTCCTGCCAGTGTCAGCAGGGTCAGTCTCGCCCGGTCGAGTTTTCCCGCTTGTTCGTCCCGCGTACCTGCGTCGAAGAGCACCTTTGCCGGCTCATCGCTTTGCGAAAACACCGGCATGGCCGCTACCGCCAACAGCAAGAGAGTGAGTGTCTTCATGCAACCGCGTACAGCACGTCCGCTGCCACGGGCTGGCGTGTGGCATTGACACGATTTGCTGCGCATGGCGGTATGGTCGCTAGTGCACGCTGGGCTGACAAGGGCACACTTCACGGTCGAGCCACAGGCAACCGCACCATCGCGGATCATCGACCCGATATCTACTATTATCGTCGGCGATGCTGGCGCATTGCGCTACGTCCCAGGAGGGTAAGTTTTGACCCATGACCGCAACCACGCCAATCGCGGAGTTTACGTGTCATTTGTCGGGGCCACGATGGGGCGAACACGATGGCGATCTTCCAGCTCACCGACGACAGCCCGGTTTGTGTAGGCCTGTCTTGGAGCGAAGAATCGCTTAGTTCGCATCCGGTTTTTCGATGTGGTCGATAACGAGAATGTCCACTGGCGCTTTCTGCGATTCCAACTTAAGTCCGAACTCGTCTTGCAACGCGGGAACAATATCGTCGCCGTCGGCGTGCCCGGACGCCCTTCAACTTCCACCCAATGCAAGTAGCCGATATACATTCCCTCAACGCCACTTTTATCCACCACAGGCCGGCCCAGCGCTCCGCCAAACAGGTCACCGGTGAGCGCAAAGGCGATATCCGACAGTCGGCCGCGCAAGACCACATACGGGCCTTCTCGTCCGGTTCTGCTACCCCACCTCTCCTCTCGTGGAATGGTCGGCTCCCGTCCTTCTTCCATTGGGTGAAGATTTGGCCCAAGTCCGCTCTTGCCCAGCGTTAGGGCATAAACCGGCATTTCCCTAGCTCCGCGATGGACGGCGAGTTTGAATCGTTCTGCCAGCAATGTCTGGAGCATCTGTCTGACCTGATCGGCGTTGGCGGGAGCGTTAGCTTTTGCATTCAGGTCGAACGTATCGTTACCAAGCCAGCTCGGTCCTCCGGATACTTGATACTCCGACAGGCGATACGCCGCTTGGATGATCCGCCTGGCGGTAGCCCCTCTCCCCACAACCGTTCCTTGCGTTATGCGCACAGTGCCACCGGCCGGCCCAGCCCTTCCTCCGGCTGATACAGATGCATTCGGCTTGATAGATGCGACGTCAAAGGTCAACGGCTTTTCCACGGTCTGACCGTAAACCAAACAAGAGATAACTACCAGCAAACCACCCCGTACGGTAGGTGTCGGCATTCCTCAACCTCTCCTTTCCATTCAATGACGCTGCGCGGCTGCTCCGTGTTTATCCCGATTGTTCCTTACTACGGTCTAGCGACCGCCTCCGGCTCTTCAATTCCGATCCGCTCGACCTCGCCCACGCTGATATCGCCCGACGATAATGCGAATCGTCATCCGAGCCCATCATGAACGCTTCGCCGTCGCGCCCGACCGGTTTGCCGCGTAATTCTCGCCTGCCGTTGCCGTCGCGATGTGGGCGTCGTTGCAAAACCAAGCCGCCGGCTGTCCAAGGTACTCAGCTTTTCCCAGCAAGGTAGTGCGGAATTCCCCCGCCCAAGCGAACACATCCTGAAATATGTGTTTGTGTATGGCCTTCAGATGCGCCGCGTCGAATCCGCCGCGAACGGGATTCTGTAAGAGCTCATAGATGCGGGCGGCTGTGTTGAGGGTCTCGAAAGCGCCACATTGCTCCGCATTGCGAAGACCAGGAACGTTCTTAAGAACGTCCGTTCCGGGATCCGGATACGGGTCCGAAGCGTCGCTCATTCAACTCGTCTATTGCCGCGCGGAATTCCTGGAAGCCGATCTCGCCATCCACGTGACGTTGGAAGATGCCGTTCGATTCCTCGTCCAAACGCAGATTCTCGATTCGAAGATTGGCGACCGTGTTGGCGAGCGCCCGCTCCCGCTTCGTTCGCTCCTGCTCGCCGAGCTGAGTTAAGGCGGCCGCCATGGGTGCAAAGAGAGAAGATGTGCCCGGAGACAGGCCGGGAGGCCTGTCTTTTTGAAGGCGCAGCGCCTCGCGCACGCGTTCGATGGTTTCCGCGGGGTCGGGTTGATCCACCCGAATCACCTGGCAATTCGGTCCTACGGGGCGCCAGCGCTCGAACATGCGCGGGGCCGGGAAGCCGGCAAACACGCCGATCAAGGGCACGCCGCACGCGGCTGCGATGCGCTGGCCGGCGGAGGTTTTCTGGTGAAAGAGGTGCAATTCGGCAGCGACGGCGCCCATCTGTTTGTCCGCGTCGACTTCCATCAGGGATACGAGCAGGAATTGCTTGCGATGGAGGTGCGCTTCACCGCGATCGGAATCGATAGCGGCAGATCGAGCGAATTGACCATCGCCTTCGCGCACGGAGCGGCGCGCGCGGAGGGCATCGAATCGGTGGAATGCGCGCTCGGCCGCGTGCTTGAGATCAGGATTCCGCTCGGTTCGATCGGCGTCACGGCGGGGCGCGGCGTGCGCTTTCAAATGTCGATTTGGGAGAGCGGGCTGCCGATGCGTGGGGTAGTATCCATCCGGATGCCATCTTGCACGGCAGTTGCCAACGCCAATGCCGTTTACTTTAGCCCGGAATTGGGAACTCTGCACAAGTTGTGGGGTGTTGAGTTAAAGATGCCGAATGAAACGAGGACAAGAGGCGAGGAGTGCACAAATCCGTAATCTTCCGCTTGACTACTTCGGGTGCGGAGTGACCTTGTGAATTCGATAGGTATCCCCGTCAATCGTGAAATAGAAGCGCCAATCCTTGTCCACGCGGGCCTGCCAGACATTGGCGGACTCATCGTACTTCTTCGCCTGGAGCGAGGGATGGCGCATGTCGAGCTGTAGAAATGCCAGTTGTTTGTGAAATGCCTTGCGGACGGGGAGGGGAGCGTCCGCGATCGCTATCAACGCCCGATCGGATAAGACAACCCTCATCGAACAGGCCGGCTGACCTTCCTCGGGGCAGCGCGCTTCTTCACGGCCGCTCGCCGCTTAGCGACTCGCTCGATATAGCGGGACGCATCCTCGGCCGTGTCGAAGGGGCCGTGGGAGCGGCCATGCTTGAAGTCCTCCATGCTTGCCGCGATATCCGCGTCGATGGCTCGCCGTTGCGCCGGAGTGTACTCATCGGCAAGTCGTCCCAGTGTGCGGCGTTCATTTTGCAAGCGTTTGAGGCCCTCACGGAAAATCCCGCTCAGGCTGCGATTGGTTTGTTTTGCCAATCGCTCAGCAAGCTTAAGCTCTGCAGGCGGCAACGAGATGGAAACGGCTTTCGTGGTTCTCATGGGTGTATTCGTGCTGGTTAGGACTGAGTACGACTCGTTCTTTAGCCTACCATGCCGGAGAAGTTGTGCCCGGAGACAGGCCGGGAGGCCTGTCCTACTGACGGCGCAGCGCTTCGCGCACGCGTTCGATGGTTTCGGCCGGATCGGGCTGGTCTACCCGGATCACCTGGCAATTCGGTCCGACGGGGCGCCAGCGCTCGAACATGCGCGGGGCGGGGAAGCCGGCAAACACGCAGATCAACGGCACGCCGCATGCGGCTGCGATGTGCTGACCGGCGGAATCGTAACCCACATACAGCTTGCTTGCCGCGATGAGTGAGGCGAAGCCGGCGAAGGAACCTTCCCAGAAAGTGACCGTGGCGCCCGACCGCTCCACGGCCCGCTCCACACGTTCGGCCTCGGCGCCGCCGGCGCCCTTATCGATGCAGATCGGCAACCCGGTCTTCGCCAGCAGCGCCAGAAGCTGCTCTTCGAACGGATCGGGGATTCTCTTCGCGGGATTCTCGCCCACGCCCAGGCTCACGGCAATGTACGGCGCCTGCGCGGGCACGGCGGCCTTATCCGCGGCTACTGCAATATATGGCTTGGCGCCGGCGATGCCTAGCGTCTCCGCGGCCCAGTCGGATGCCAGCTCGGGCAGCGATTTATCGGGCGAAGAATCGCAGGCCGGGAGGCCGGTTCCACTGTAGGCGCGGCTCTCGAACAGGTGGTACCGCTCGTCGGGGCAAACCGGCAACAGGCCGAGCTGGGTGAGCCGCGAATCCGGGTCGATCACGATGCAATCCGGCCCGGCAACGAGCGCCTTCAACTCTTCCGCGGCCGCGAGCCGCTGGCGCAAGCTTCCGCGGCCGTAGTCGATGGGTGCATGACGGATGCGCGGATCGCTGGCGAAGAGCTCGTAGTTCTTTTGCGGACCGGCCAGTGCGATCTCCGCGCGGCTGAAGCGCTGCTTCGCGGCGGCGAGCAGCACGCTGGTTACGGCGACGTCCGCGCCCAGGGTGATGCGCGAGAGCACGAAGATGCGCTTGGGCTCGGCGGTTAGCTTCCGAGGGCGCCGCACCGATTCATAGCGCGAGACCAGCGTGGCCGCGTCCACGCCGGTGACGTCCACGCCGGTGACGTGCGCGCCGGCGACGTGCGCGATGGCTTGCGAGAACAGCCGCGCGTAGGCGTCGCACAGCGATGGCTCGAAGCGGTCCGCAAGCCCTTCCACCAGCACGCCGAAGAGTGCGGGCGCGCATGGATCTTCCATTAACGTGCGCGGGAGATGCTTCGGGGGATTGCCGGCGACGCAGCGTTGCAGAATATCCTGGGCGATTTCCCTACACGAAGTACTTCTCAACCAGTAACCTCAGTTTCGCGAGAGTAGTTTCGGGAACCTGCTTGCGATCCGTAAGGATTGCGTGCGCCAGCGCCGACCCGCACTTGCAAGAGCGCTCCTTGGGCATCTGCGCCACAGCCTCGGCGACCACTTTGCAGGCGTTGGCGGCGTTCTTTACCAGGTTGCCGATGATATCGTTCACGGTCACCGCGGCGTGACCGGCGTGCCAGCAATCGTAGTCGGTCACCATGGCTACGGTGACGTAGCAGATCTCCGCTTCGCGCGCGAGCTTGGCTTCCTGCAGGTTGGTCATGCCGATCACGTCCATGCCCCAGCTTCGATAGACGTTCGATTCGGCCCTGGTGGAAAACGCCGGGCCTTCCATGCACAAGTACGTGCCGCCCTTTTTCGCGGTGACGCCGGCCGCGCTGCACGCGCCGGCGACCACCTCCGCGAGCTGCGGGCAGATGGGGTCGGCGAAGCTGATATGCGCCACCAGGCCCTCGCCGAAGAAGGTGGAGACGCGGCCGCGGGTGCGGTCGAAGAATTGATCGGGGATGACGAAATCGAGCGGACGGTGTTCCTCTTTGAGCGACCCTACGGCGCTGAGCGAAATAATGCGCTGGACGCCTAGCGACTTCATGCCGTAGATGTTGGCGCGAAAGTTCAGATCGGAGGGCGAGATGCGATGCCCCTGGCCGTGCCGCGCCAGGAATGCGACGGAGTGGCCGGCGAGTTGGCCCAAGACGTAGTTGTCCGACGGCCGGCCGAAGGGGGTTTCGATGTTCGCTTCTTCCTGGGCTTCGAAGCCGGGCATGGAATAGAGGCCGCTGCCGCCGATGATGCCGATTTCCGCTTTCAATTTTTGTGCTCCTGGGTGAGGTGTGGTGCGCTTTCGGGGGGGCCGGCCGCGGACCGGGGGGTCCGCCCTACTGGGGTTTGCGTTACTGGGGTCTTCAATGCGATGTCTCCTGTATGAGTTCTAAGAGTACGCCTCCGGTGGACGCTGGGTGAATGAAGACGTAAAGGTGGCCGCCGGCGCCTTCGCGCGGTTCGTTGAGCAGGCGCGCGCCGGATTCGCGGAGGCGCGTGATTGTCGCGTGGAGATCCGGCACGCGGAGCGCTATGTGGTGGAGTCCGGGGCCGCGTTTTTCCAGGAATTTGGAGATGGGTGAATCGGGCGCGGTGGGTTCTAAGAGCTCGATGCGCGAATCGCCGGCGGGGAGCATGGCAATGTTGACTTTTTCGGTGGGGATGGATTCGTGGTGCGTGACTTGGAGGCCTAGGGATTTGTAGAAGGACTCGGCTTCGGTGAGGGAGTTTACGGCGATGCCCAGATGGTCTAGGGCGGGCGGATTGTTTGACGCCAGGATTCGCAGCCCATGGGGCCGCGCCACCAGGTCCAGTAACTCGGAGATGCCTTTGGATTCGGTGGCTACGGTTTTTACGATTGCGGCGTGGCGGCCATGGGCCAGGCCTTGCATCATTTGGATTTCGCGCTCTACCTGATCGGCGCCGGGCTGATCGGATTTGTTGATCGCGAATATGTCCGCGATCTCCATGATGCCCGCTTTGATCGCCTGCACATCGTCGCCCATGCCGGGTACCAGCACCACTACCGTGACTTGCGCCAGCCGGGCGATCTCGACTTCCGCTTGTCCAACGCCTACGGTTTCCACAATCACGTAGTCGCGGCCGGCCAGATCCATCAGGCGCACCAGGTCCGCGGTGGCGCGCGCGAGGCCGCCGGTCGATCCGCGTGTGGCCATGGACCGGACGAATACGCCGTCATCGCCGTGATGCTGCGTCATGCGGATGCGGTCGCCCAGAATCGCGCCGCCGGTGATGCTGCTGGTGGGGTCCACGGCAATTATCGCGATGGTCTTGCCCTGGCGGCGGAGCGCGGCTGCCATGGCATCCACCAAGGTGCTCTTGCCCGCGCCGGGCGGGCCGGTGACGCCTACAATGAGGGCGTGACCGGGGGCGGCCTCTGTCCGACGAGCTTCTACCATCTCGCGCAGTAAGGCCAGAGCGGCCGGGTCGCGATTCTCAAGGCTGGTGGCGGCGCGGGCGAGGGCGCGCAAATCGCCGCCGCGGATTTTTTGCGCCCACTCGCTCATTAGCTTTTCAAAAGTTGCCGCGCGATGACCATGCGCTGGATTTCGCTGGTGCCTTCGCCGATGGTGCACAGCTTCACGTCGCGATAGAATTTTTCCACCGGATAGTCTTTGATGAAGCCGTATCCGCCGTGAATCTGCACGGCCTCATTGGCGATGCGCACGGCGGCCTCGGAAGCGAAGAGCTTCGCCATGGCGGATTCGCGCGTGACGCGCATGCCGCGGTCTAGCATCCAGCCCGCGCGGTAATTCAGCAAGCGCGCGGCGTCGATATCCACCGCCATATCGACCAGCTTGTGCTGGATGGCCTGGAATTCCGAGATGGGCCGGCCGAACTGCTTGCGCATTTTGGAATACTTGAGCGCCGCGTCATACGCGCCTTGCGCCATGCCGATGGCTAGAGCCGCGATGGAGATGCGTCCGCCATCGAGCACCTTCAGACTGTCGACGAAGCCTTCGTTCCGCTTGCCGAGGAGCTGCTCGGGCGCGAGACGGCAGTTTTCGAAAATCACTTCGCCGGTGGCGCTGGCGCGCAGGCCGAGCTTGTTCTCTTTCTTGCCGGCGCGAAAGCCCGGGGTTCCCTTTTCTACGATGAAGGCCGAAATTCCGTGCTGCGCGGCGGCGCGATCGGTGACGGCCATGGCGACGCACACGTCCGCGTAATGCGCGTTGGTGGTGAAAGTCTTGGCGCCGTTTACGACCCAGGCTCCGGCTTCCGTTACCGCGCCGCCGGCTTCCGTCACGGCGCCTCCGGCTTCCATCACGGCCTTGGTGCGGGTGCCAGCGGCGTCCGATCCGGCTTCGGGCTCAGTCAACGACCAGCAGCCGAGCCAGTCGCCGGATGCGAGCTTGGGAATATACTTCCGCCGCTGATCGTCGGTACCCATCTTGTAAATGTGATTGGAGCAGAGAGAGGTGTGGGCGGCGACGATGATGCCCACGGAGCCATCGACGCGCGAGAGCTCTTCAATGACGATGGCGTATTCGATGTACCCGAGCCCGGCGCCGCCCAACTCTTCGGGAAAAATGGCGCCCATGTAGCCGAGCTGGCCCAGCTTGCGGACGACCTCGTGCGGGAAGGTCTGCGCCTCGTCCCACTCCATGACGTGCGGCAGGATTTCGCCCTCGGCGAACTCCCGAACCGCCTTGCGAAGGTGGAGCTGCTCAGGAGTGTATTCGAATTCCACGGATAGGGCGCCTTAAACGATCTAGACGATCTTTTCAGCCACAGCGTCCCATTGCACGGTGCGCTGCTGCAGGTAGCTATTCACCGCCATGCGGCAGGCGATGGCGATGCGGAAGCCGAGATCGAACGGGCAGTTGGGGGTTGTGCCGGCGCGCATGCTATCGAAGAAGTTGATCATGTGCGCCTTGGGATCGCTGCGCGTCATGCCCGCCATTTCCGAGCCGTCGGGACGGTTCTTTTTCTCGGGCATGTAACGGATGTTTTGCGGAGTCTTGCTGATGGTTCCATCGGTGCCGAGAACCTCTTCGGTTACGCTCAAGCGTTCGTTACCGAAGCCCGAATCCCAAGTGAAAAGCATCTCTTCCTTGGCGTGCTCCATGGAAACGTTCATGGTGTCGGGCACTTCACGGCCGTCTTTCCAGAGGTAGAGACCGCCGGTCATGGTCACCTTGCTGGGGATGGAAAGGTTGAGCGCCTTGTACCAGAACGAGAGCTGGTGGCACATGTTTTCGTAGACGTTGCCGCCGGAATAATCCCAGAAAAAGCGCCAGTTGATGTAGCGATTGGCTTCGAAGGGGCGATCCGGGGCCTCGCCGAGGAAAGACTTCCAGATGATGTTTTCCGGCGTCATGTCGGGGCGAATGGGGCGCGTCCACTGCGGTTTTCCGTGCGGCGTATTGCGATACATACGCGCCTGGATCATGGTGATCTTACCCATCAGCTCAGGCTTGAGGAAACTCACGGCGTCGGTGAACTGGCCGAGCGACGTCCATTGATGGCCGATCTGCACGGTGCGTCCGGTGGCGCGCTGGTAGGCGGCGCGCATGCGCTTGGCGTGATCGACATTGAAGGCCATAGTCTTTTCCTGATAGACGTGCTTGCCGGCGTCGAGCGCGGCCACGAAGCACTGGGCGTGCAAGTGCTGCGGCGTGGCGATGAGTACGGCGTCGATGCTTTTATCGTCGAGCAGATGGCGATAATCGAGATAGGTCTTGGCATCGGGCGCGATGGCCTTAGCCTGTTCCAGGCGATAGGTGAAGACGTCGGCTGCCCCCACGCATTCGACGTTCGGCAAGGCCAGCGCCTGACGCAGGATCTCAGACCCGCGGTCGCCGATGCCGATGATGCCGAGGCGGATGCGCTCGTTGGCGCCGAGTACGCTGGAGGTAGCCAGAGTGCCAGCCAAGCCGGTGGCTACTTTACCGATAAACACGCGCCGGGATTGCATAGAAGCTCCTTGTATCGCTTTGACTCGCAGGGGGAACAGAACGATTATATCGTGTGCGGGCCTCGGTTTTGGCGGGTCATAGGGTTTCGGGGGCGCCGGAGGATTTTAGGTGGCCGGAGGGAGCGGGAGATGGGGCGCGATTGGGTGATGCGCTGGGGTTTTCGGCCGCAGCGGCGGGATTTTCAGCCGCAGCGCTGGGGTTGGAATTGGGGTTTGCGGGATGGGTTTTCGAATTGTCGAACAACGAACCCAAATTCGCGGAACCGGGTGTGGATTGTTCGGGTTGCGGGGTGGTGGCGGGAGCGGGCCGGGGTTCGGGTTGAGAGCTTCGCAGGCCATGGGCCCGCGCCGCTTGGGCTTGGAGTTCTTTGAGGGCGCGATGATAGGCGCGCTCGCAGGAGTTGACGATCCGTTGGAGGCGGACGAATTGTTCGGAGCCGGTGGCGAAGGCATCGCCGGACGAGCAGGCTGGGACTTCGATGTTTTCCGCCAGGAAGGCATTGGTGGCGTGCTCCCAGAGTTCGGCTTCGACGCGGCGCATACGGCGCAGGCGCCATTCGTTGTGCACGAGCGTGTCGACGAGGAAGCGCTCCTTGGGGCCGGCGGGGCTGTACTGCTGGTGGTACTCGGCGGCGAGCTCGGCGAGATCTTCGGCGGTTTCGTCGAACATGATCTGGTGAACGGCGAAGATGCCGTGCTTCGCGGCGTTGTAGTGGGATGCGGGTTGGCCCTGGGTGGTTGGGCCGGCGGAATTTTGTGCGTTGGCGCGGTTGGCTGCGCGTTGTTTACGAGTAGACATGAGACCTCTCGATTTGAAGCTAGCAGGCGTGGGAACGGTGACTTTGGGTGGAGGGCTGTAAGTTACTGGGAACAAACAGCGAATATTTCTGAAGGTGGTGCTGTTGTGATCGGCCACACGGCCCCTTGCGGGCCGTCACCGGGACGGATGAAAAAGCGCTCCGTGCAGCGGCGATTTTATTATTTCAGATTGGATGGGTGTCGGCCACGGAACTTATTGATATGGCGAGGCTTCCGTGGAGAGATTTCTCGTAGCACTGCTTTTTGGGGAGCGCAGAATTGGTTGGGAAGGATGGTTGGCCGCAGATAAACGCCGAGCAACGCGGATACGGATCAGGGGCTCTGGCGGGTTGTGCCTTGGCTTGCCCCTGTAACGACGCGTTGGCCGGACGATATGCCCAGACGACAGGCAAGCCTATTCGTAGCCGCCCGTGAACCTGCCCCTCGAACCCGGTCGAGCTGCGTTTTCCCGAATCCGTTTAAGCACCCCGTGAAGGCTTCTGCCGCTACGCACACCATCGATCTCCGCACATAGTAAGATTGGAGATTAGGAGCCTTTGGGTAGGCGGCTGACTAAATGGAGGCACGCTTTGCGGACGCCTTGGCTTCAACCTCAAGAGCGCCGCGCAGGCAGAACGTCTCGGACGGTGGAAGACGGAAATCACGGTTATGGAGCCCAACCCCAGCAAGCTCACGCCTGTCTCGATCCATCTGCCTGACACTCAAGTCTCCGCAATCCGCGGACGCTTGAGGCTATGCTCGATCCCGTTTCCCGCGCCTTCGCCAACGCCATTGACGACGAACCGGTCACTGAAGAGGAAGAGCGCGCCGTCGCCGAAGCCCACAAGGGGTTCGAGGGCAATGCGGGGATCGATCAAGTGGTCGCCGAACTCGCCTTCACCATGGAAGCACGGCGCGCAAGGAGAACGTAATGGCCGCTGACGCGCTCGAAGCCAAACAGCACGCCCATCAGTTGCTCGATCAACTGGGCCCCGATCAGATTGCGGCCGTCCTGCAACTCCTCGAAGTCATGGTGGAACCGGAGGACGAGCCGCTGACCGAAGAAGACCGCCGCGCGGTCGCCGCCTCACGTGAATACTTCCGGCAGAATCCCGAAGGGGGCGTCCCGCTCGAGCAGGTCGCCGCCGAGTGCGGCTTTACCATAGATCAAATCCGCGATCACAAGGACTGACCCCGCCGGGGTGAAGAAAATCCGCTTCCAGCCCGACGTGCCGGCCGAGGTCCGCGCCATCGCGCAGCCAATCGCCCTGGGCATTCTGAAGGCGCTGCACCGCTATGCCGAAACCGGCCACGGCAGAGTCAAGCCCCTCGCGGGAGAGTTTGAGGGGTTGCTACGCCTGCGCGTCGGCGGCTACCGCGTTCTGTTCGATGAGACCGGCTGACACCATCACCGTCCACAGCGTCCGCCATCGCCGCGACGCCTACCAGTGAAGACACGGCCGTTCGCATCGCCGACGCCTTTTGCGAACGCCCGCGTCCAACTCATCTCGTGTGAGTCAAGACCAGACTAATCCGGGACGCGACGGTAGCGGATCGCGCGGCCATCCCCGTTCCTGCGGTTTCCCTCACCGGCGTCCTGACGTCGTGCGCTTAGCGGGAAACAAGCCGTCCCACACCCGCCAAACCGCATTTGCATCCAACTTTTCGCCCTCAAATACGATTTGGCGGCTCGTCTTATCCTTCCGGTTCTTGAGGTAGCGCGTCACGTTCATCCAGCGGATGGTTTCGCCAGAGAATTCGTCCGTTTGGCGGATGACCAGGTACACGTCCACCGGCTGGCTGATCCAGTATTCGAGGTGACGTTCATTCTGTACGTCGAAGACCTCGCTGCCATCGCCCTGGCGCGTGCGCAGGTATGAGTTCCCGCTCTTGAGCTGCACGTAAATCTTCTTCCCGCTGGCCTTTCCATCGTTGTCCTTGAATTCCACTTCACCATCAATGCCGTAGTCGAACTTGGTCAGTTCACGGAAAATTTGGTTCGCTTCGCCGGCGATCGCCATCATGTGGCCGATGAGGATTTGCTCCAACGCCTGCGTGTCGAGGCGCCGCGTGGCTGTGGTGTCCATCGCCAGAATCTTGCGCGCGACCGGATCGCTCTTGAGCCGCTGTTCGATGAAGTCTATGAGCGGAACCCTCTCGTCGCAGCCTTGGCAGGTGATGAAATCTTTCCCATCTGCGAACCGCCCGCGCACGGCGTCGAGGTCTGTCACCGGCCTCGCGCATGCAGGGCACACATAGCGCCGGTCGCGCGTTACATCGAAGGCATACTTCGCCAGGTGCCGGTGAACATACTCGATGAAGATCGCCTTCAGTTCATCCGGTACCTGCACGTCGAAGTAGAGGCTGATGGCCGCCTCGCCTTCGCCTTGCTTGGCGCCGATCTTCAGTCCCAACCTGTGGCCCTTGGCGGACGCAAACTCCGCCGCGTTGCGCCATAGCTCCTTATGCTCGAATTCGTGGCTGTACCAGAGGCGCACCACCAGCGTGGTCCACACCGTCTGCCACTCGCCGCTGAAGGTGTAGGAGACGAAGATGTCCGGATCGCGTGGAATGTCCCGCTCGCGGCGGTATTGCGAGGGAAAGACCAGATACCGCCCGTGTGGCGTCTCCTCGGTGATGCAGAGCGAGTGGTCGAGAAACGTCTGCACCAGCGCGCGCAGCAGCAGTTCCTCATCGGGGCGCTTCAACCGCTCCACGCCGGTGAAGTCGAACTTCGGATCGTAAATATCCGCCTCCAGCACGCAGCCGATCTCGTCCGTGTGGGCGCGGGCGGCGCGGATGATCGCCCCGGCATAGCCATTCAACAGATCGGGCCGCAGCAGCACCAGGTCGCCAAACTTCAACTGGCGCGCCAAGCCGTGATTCGCCAGCAGCGTAACTGCCGTGCGTACTTCGGATTCACCGAATATCTCTCCTGGCAGCGCTTGCTCCAGACGCTGCGCCAGTTCGGCGAAGCGCAGCAGCCGGATGTCGGATTCGTCGCGCATCGCCACCACGGCGTTCTTGAGTTCGGCGAGCAGGCGCGGCGTGCTGGTCCATGGCAGTCTGTCCCAGGGAATGCTCTCGGCGATGAGCTGCTTCAGTTTGGAGGGCTGGCCGGCATTCTCCTGATCCGAGCAATTTTCGCCCGTCTTGGCGCTGGTTTGGAGCCAGGCGGCAAAGCCGTATTGGTCGCGAAACCTGCCGATCTTGGCATCGCCGAGCTTCATGCCTCCGGCATCAATTTGCGAAAAGATCAGCAACTGGGCCGGGTCCCGTTCCGCATCGCGGATGTTTGCAGCAGTCTTCAGAGCCTTTAGCCAATCGCCGGCCTCGGCAAAAGGATCGTGCTTCTGCGGATTAATAAGCAGCAGCGCCAGCGCCGTTTCCTCCAGGAAGAGCTGATGGATCAGGCGATAATCCTCCTGTCCGGCAAGGTCCCAGAGCAGCGCCTCACGCTCCAGTGTGGAGTCTGGCGGAAGGGGCAAGTCGAGCCGCCAGACGTTCATGCCGTGGGTGCGGTCACGAACGACGTAGCGATCTTCGACGAGGCGATGCGCCAACGACGTCTTGCCGACAGTTCCTTCGCCAAGCAACACGACCTTGGCATTCAAGTAGCGGCGCACAGGCTCGGCGGGCGGCGCCAGACGGACTTCGGTGAGGCGGTAAATATGGATCTCACCTGCGGCTGTGCCGACGACGAGACGCGAGCACGCGGGAGCGAAGGCAACGGAGATAGGCGCCGGGTTAAACTCTTGTACGTGGATGACTTGCAAGCACGCTCCTGTTTTCCAATCCCAGAGCCGAACCGTATGATCGGTGAACCCAGTGGAGGCGATCAAGGCACCGTCGGGGGAGACGGCAACAGAAAGCACGCTGGATTTGTGACCCTCCAACGTCCCTATGCAGTCCCCGTTTCCAGGGCCCAGGTTTTGACCGTCGCATCCTCTGAACCCGAAACAGCAAAACGCCCATCCGGCGTGATCTGAGTAGATTTAATAATGCCCGAATGGCCTTTCAGCGTCTTTAGCATGCGCGCGGTTTCGAGGCTCCAGAGCCGAACCTGTCCGTTTCGATGCCCCGACACCGCTTGAGTCCCGACCCGATTGACGGCGACATCGAAAACATTGTTTTCCTCGTCCGGGCCGCACTGGATACTCTTCAGACAAGAGCCCGATGCGAGATCCCATACCCTAAGCGTGTTGTCTAACGCCCCAGAAAGCGCGCGAGTGTTGTCCTGCAGCGCAACTACCGACCAGACATCCCCCGTGTGCCCTCGAAGCGTGGCTATCTCGCGACCGGAAACCGCATCCCAAACGCGGACCGAATGGTCCTTCGAGGCAGAGAGTATTCGTTTGCCGTTGGGCCCAATTGCGACTGACGGCGTTCTGTCGCAATTAGCTTCAAGAGTGAACAGGCATTTACCTGACTCAAGATCCCAGATCCTGACTGTCTTGTCGTCGGCCGAGCCCGACGCCGCCCACTTCCCATCTGGGCTGACTGCTAAGCCGTAGACCCAGCTCTTATGCGCTTCGATCATGCGCTCCAGCACGGCCAGCGGCTCGACCGGTTCCGGCGGCTTGCCCGGCTGGAGCTTGTACTCGCGGGCGTTGCGCTGCGTTCCAACGGGCCTTTCCCTCCGTTTCGGGCGAGCCTTCTTTGCCGGTTCTGGTAGCGAGACTACAGGCGCTTCTTCCGCCGGAGCTCGGCACGCGGCCAACAGTTCCTCGAACGCCGCCTCCGATTCCTCGCGTAAATCCAAATACTTATAGCGCCGCAAGGTGTCAGGCAGATCGCAGTCGGCCAGCAGCAGCGGGATGAAGCGGCGGCCAGCGTTGGTGGGGTCGCGGAACAGCACCGTACTCCGCTCCAGCGCCACCCAATCCGACCCCAGCGCCGCCGGCGACAGGCACAACACCTGCACCCGCGCCGCATCCAGTCCGCGCTCAATCGTCAGGTAAATGTCGTCGCCCGGTTTGATGACCCCTTCGTCGAAAAACACCCGCAGGCCCGCATCGCGCAAGCGCTCCGCCAGCCGCCGCACGCGTGGCTTGTCCCGCGAGTTGTGGCTTATGAATACATCGTACGTAAAAGGCGGTTTCTCCGGCACGATTGGAAGCCTGTTCAGCTATCTTCTGCCAAGTCGCGCTAGATATCAATGAGACTCGCCCACGCCCCTTCCCTACTTCTTTGACAGACTTTAGGGTGATGGTACAATCTAAACTTCAGATTCCCTTTAATACCAGCCACATGCAGCGGCTGCATCCTCGCCGCAACTCGGGGAATCAAAAGAATCAGCCCCATGGCCAACGTGCTGCCAATTACCGCCCCCGTCCGGTCTCTCGCCGAATCTCTGCTCTCCACCGTCGGCAACACGCCGCTGATCCGCCTCGAGAAGGTTTCGCGCGAATTCCCGGGCATTGAGATTCTCGGCAAGGCGGAATACTTCAACCCGGGCGGATCCGTCAAAGACCGCGCGGCGCTCAATATGGTGCTCGATGGCGAGCGCTCGGGCAAGCTCAACCCCAGCCGCATTATTCTCGATTCCACCAGCGGCAACACCGGCATCGCCTACGCCATGATCGGCGCTTATCGCGGCTATCGGGTGCGCCTGGTGCTGCCGGGCAACGCGTCACAGGAGCGCCAGCGCATTCTCAAGGCGTACGGCGCCGAAATGATTTTCAGCGACCCCGCCGACGGCTCCGATGGCGCCATTCGCATGGTGCGGAAAATCTACGAGGCCGATCCGGACCTCTATTTCTATCCCGATCAATACAACAATCCGGCCAACTGGAAGGCGCACTTCGAGCACACCGGACCCGAGATCATCCAGCAAACCGCCGGCGGCGTCACGCACTTCGTCGCGGCCATGGGCACCAGCGGAACCTTCATGGGGACTTCGCGCCGCCTCAAGCGCGACCTGCCGCACGTGAAGGTCTACTCGGCGCAGCCATCGAGCGGCTTTCACGGGCTCGAAGGCCTCAAGCACATGCCCACGGCCATCGTGCCGGGCTTCTACGACGAGACGCTGGCGGACGGCAATTTTTGGATCGAAACCGAGGACGCGTACCGCATGGTGCGCCACTTGGCGCGCGAAGAGGCGCTGCTGGTGGGGATTTCGTCGGGCTGCAATGTCCACGCGGCCAAGCTGCTGGCGCGCGAGCTGGCGGCGCGCGGCGAGACTGCTACCATCGTAACCATGCTCTGCGACAGCGCGGAGAAATACCTCAGCGAACACTTCTGGGACGAGGATTAACGCCGCATGATCCGCATCGAGCCGGAACCCTGGACGGCCATGGTGGCGCACGCCCGCGCTACCTATCCTAACGAATGCTGCGGGGCCATGCTGGGGTCGATTGAGGGCGGCGAAAAGACCGTTCACGCCGCGGCGGCTCTTGACAATGCATTCGCCGGCGAACAGGCGCGATACTATCAGTTGCGCAGCGAAGATCTTCTGGCAGCCGATAAGGCGGCGCGCGAGAGGGGCATGTCGTTGATCGGCATCTACCACTCGCACCCCGATTGCGGCGCTTATTTTTCCGAGACCGATTTGAAAAATTCCTGTCCGTGGTATTCGTTCGTGGTGCTGTCGATCCAAAAAGGCGAGTTCGACCACGCCAATTCCTGGTTGCCGGACGCCGAACAGACTAAAGCGGACAAAGAGGAGTTGATTTACTGAAATGGCTAAAATCCTGATCCCCACGCCGCTGCGCCAGTTCACCGGCAAGCAGGACTCGGTGACCGTCGCAGGCGATACGGTGGGTTCCGCGCTCGCCAATTTGACGGCGCAATTTCCCGATCTGCGCAAACAGATTTTCAACGACGAAGGCAAGGTGCGCAGCTTCGTCAACGTGTATTTGAACGACGAAGACATACGCTATCTGTCGAAGACCGATACGCCGGTGAAGGATGGCGACGCCATCTCGCTGGTGCCGTCGATCGCCGGCGGCTCGGCCCTCGTTGGCTCTGCCCTGGCCGGGCCTCCGGAAAAAGCCGCGCCTCCCGAAGAGGTCACTCTCAGTGACGAGGCCACTCTCACCAAAGAAGAGATCCTGCGGTATAGCCGCCATTTGATCATTCCCGAAGTTGGCATTGAGGGGCAGCAGAAGCTCAAAGCCGCGAAAGTGCTGTTGATCGGCGCGGGCGGCTTGGGTGCGCCGCTGGGGCTGTATCTTGCGGCCGCCGGGGTGGGGCGCATCGGACTGGTGGATTTCGACGTGGTCGATTTCACCAACCTGCAGCGCCAGGTGATCCACTCAACCGCCGACGTGGGCCGCAACAAGATCGATTCGGCCGCCGAGAAAATGAAGGGCATCAACCCCAACGTCACCGTCGTCAAGCATGAAGTGGCGCTGACCAGCGAGAACGCGCTCGATATCTTGAAGGACTACGACGTCGTGGTGGATGGCACCGACAATTTCCCCACGCGCTATCTGGTCAACGACGCCTGCGTGCTGCTGGGCAAGCCGAACGTTTACGGCTCCATCTTCCGCTTCGAAGGGCAGGCCACGGTGTTCGCGTATCAGGGCGGACCTTGCTACCGCTGCCTCTATCCGGAACCGCCGCCCCCGGGATTGGTTCCAAGCTGCGCCGAGGGCGGCGTGCTGGGCATTCTGCCCGGGACCATCGGACTGATTCAGGCTACGGAAACGGTGAAGCTCATCCTCGGCATCGGCGAGCTGCTGGTGGGACGCTTGTTGCTCTACGACGCGCTGGGCATGCGGTTCCGCGAGCTGAAGCTGCGCAAGAATCCCGAGTGCCCGATTTGCGGCGACCATCGGACGATTACCAAACTGATCGATTACCATCAATTCTGCGGAGTGCCTTCCCCGAATCAGGCGCCGGCCGCTCAGGAGACCAAGGTGAACGAAGGCGAAATTGGCGTTATCGAACTCAAAGAGAAGCTGGACCGCGGCGACAAGTTCGTGCTGATCGACGTGCGCGAGCCGCATGAATACAAGATCTGCAACATCCCCGGCGCGAAGCTGATTCCGCTGGGCGAATTTCCGCGGCATGTGGGCGAATTCAATCGGGACGACGACATTGTGATTCACTGCCGCAGCGGCATGCGCAGCGCGAAGGCTTGCAACGTTTTGCGGGCCGCGGGTTTCGAGCACGTGCGTAATGTGGTGGGCGGCATTCTGGCTTGGAGCGATCAGGTAGACCCCAGCGTGCCGAAGTATTAACATCGGATTGGGAGCGCATCTTGTCCACTACCACCGGATTGATGACGGTCGAGCAGTATCGGGAACTGCCGGAGACTGGTCCCTTCTACTACGAATTGCGTCGAGGGGAGCTTGTCGAAGTGGGTAGACCGAAGTGGACGCATGAATCAATTCAAGATCGGCTTCACGAACGTCTCAAAGAGGCGCTCAGAACAACTGGCCGGGTCATGATCGAGCTTGCATTCCGAGCACTCCCCGAGTACGAGTTGCGTGTGGCGGATGTTGCCTACATAACTCATGAGCGTGCGGCAAGCATCGCTGGCGACGACAATCTGCACGGCGCTCCCGATCTCGTGATCGAAGTGCTCTCTCCGTCCAACACCGCGCGCGAGATCAAAGAAAATGCCGACCTCTGCCTGGCGAATGGCTGCCGCCAGTTCTGGGTAGTCGATTCACGCCTTCGCCAGATCGCAGTCTCCACGCCCGATGGCCTCACGCGCATTTATCGATCCGGCGAATCGATTCCGCTCGTGTTCGCCGAGAACCAGTCGTTGAGAGTAGATTCCGCATTTGTAGACGAGTAGCCACGCAATGCCTGAAGCAGCCGCCGGATTGATGACGGTCGAGCAGTATTGCGAAGTGCCGGAGCCTGGGTCGTTCTATTACGAGTTGCATCACGGGAACCTGGTTCGGATGTCCTGGTCGAACTTTGGGGATACTCGCGTCCGGAGCCGGATCGGGCGCCAACTCGATGCCGCACTCGACGGGCACGGTATCGTACTAACGAGATTGGCGTTTCGCGCCATTCCCGAGTACGACCTGCGCGTCGCCGATGTCGGCTACCTAACGCGTGAGCGGTGGGAACAAATCAAGGATGAGGACTACTGCCTCGGCGCTCCCGATCTCATCATTGAGGTGCTCTCTCAATCCACGACCTCGATCGAGATCAACGAGAAGATTGCCCTCTGCCTTTAGAATGGCTGCCGCGAGTTCTGGGTAGTCGATCGGCGGCTCCGTCAGATCACAGTGTCCACGCCGGACGGCATCACGCGTACCTATCGGTCCGGGGAATCGATTCCGCTGGCGTTTGCAGAGAACCAGCCGCTGCTGGTGGACTTGGTCTTTGTGGACGAATAACAGGAAACCGTGGCATCCATCGATGACTATCTCGAAACAGACTACTCCCCGGATCGGGAGTTTGTAGATGGTACGGTAGTGGAGCGTAACCTGGGTGAGCGGCCGCACAGCCGTGCTTGGGGCAATGTGATTTTTTCTCTTTGCAGCCGCACTCCGAGACTTTTCATCTGGCCGTCGCAGCGGGTTAGGACCATCCTAAATCGCTGCCGGGTTCCGGGCGTCTGCGTAACTGAGCAAGAACCGCCTACCGATGTCTTCGAAACGCCTCCGCTGATTTGCGTCGAGATTCTCTCACGCCGCGATGAAATGAGCGACGTGCTCGAGAGACTCGAAGAGTAGGCCGCCGCCGGCGTGCGCTACATCTGGGTTGTCGATCCGCGCCGCAAGAAGGCGTTCTTCTATGATGGCGGTTTGCGGGAGGTTACTTCCGGCGTTCTTGTCACAGCAGACGAGCCTGTTGTCGAACTTCCTCTGGCCGACGTGTTTGGCCAGCTATAGCGCTACGGCACCGCTGCATACAGCGTCTATAAGTTATCCGGGCAACACGGCACGAACGCCACCGGCAGGGCAACGCAGCTCGCGAAAACGCTCGCGTCGCAAATAGCGGCGTTCTGCGAAGCGGCGGGCTTTCGGCGCGCGCGGAATGTGGCGGGCGGGATTCCGGCTTGGAGCAATGAGGCCGATCCCCGCGCGCCGTAGCATGAGAACCGGGAGGCTGGCTAGCTTACCTAAGCTAAGCTACGGCCGGCTCGCGCAGACGGCTAAGAAGCCAACAGATTCCGATTATCGCGGTTCCGCAGAATTCCTTCCAGCATCTCGGGAATCTCGAACACCGCGGAATTGTGGATCGCCGCGGCGGCCTGGCGGTAGCGGGCGTAACGTTCCGGCGTCAGCATTTCGCGGACGGCTCCGGCGATTTGCGCAAAGTTCCTGATGACGATCCCCACGCCCTGTTTTTCCACCCACTCGGTGTTATAGCGTTCCTGCGGCAGCGTCCAGGCGTTACGCTCCACAATCACCGGCAGATGCATGGCAATGGCCTCGCTGATGCTACCGGGGCCGGGTTTGCCGATGAAAAAATCGGCCAGCGCCATGTAGTGCGGAATTTCGCTGGTGAATCCTTCGACGAATATCGGGATGCGCGCAGGCAGCGCGCGGACGGCGTCGACGGCGCGCTGGTTGTGGCCGCAGAGCGCTATCAATTGCATGTCCGGATCCGATTCGTTGAGCAGGCGCACGATGCGCTCGATCTCCGTGGAGCCTTCGCCGCCGAACAGAATCAGCCCGGTGGGCAGGCCGCGGCGCAACCCGAGGCTCGCGCGCGCGGCCTCGCGGTCCACTGGAAGCGGGCCGTAGAAGCTGGGGTTGAGAATCACGCCGGAAGCCGGCAGGATCAGCCGGTCCGCGAGACCGAGTGCGCGCGCCTGCTGCACGGCGCGTTCCGTGGGGCACACCACGAATTGGTTTTGCCGTTCCATCCAGAAGTTCGACGGGTAGTCGGCAAAATCCGTGAGGATGGTGACGAAGGGCGCGTCGGGCCGCACCCGCGAAAGCGCTTGAAACATGGCGCGGTTGTAGTGCGGAATCAGAGACGCCACCATGTCGGGCGGATCGGACTTCCAATATTCCTCGAGAATGCGCACCTGTGCGGCGTGCGATAGACGAATGAGCGTGTGCGCCACGGGCACCAGCGGCGGCGTGACGATGGTCCAGCCGCGCCGCAGGATGATGTTGTAGACTTCTTGAAACTCGATGCCGATGGATTTGCGGATGAAATCGATCCGGTAGAGCAGATCCTGGATGGAGAGCAGGCGAACGTCCCACGGGCGGTTCTGCCGGCGGATGACGCCGAGCAAGGCGGTGGCCGCGGCGCGGTGGCCGCCGCCGGAATCCACATAGATGAAATCGATCTTGGGGTTCAACCGTGCGCCTTTCCCCTGCCGTGTTTTTTGCACGCCGCGCATTTGCAAGCCGCGGGCGGAAGCGCCAGAGGCGTCTCCTTACTTGTGAGTAACATCCGGCTCGTCTCGATGCGATTACAGTTCGAAGAAGGTTCGGGTTGCGATTGGTTTTCACGCGCCATGATCGGATTGAAACGTTCGGATTGAAACATCTTCGGATCAATCTGTCTTATGCGGGAGGACCGCGCATGCGCGGCAAAGGGGATTCAAGTCCGCGCAAGCGCGGCGGAGGGATGAAGGCGGCGCTGCTATTGCCTGTAACTGGCGCGCGCGGAAGTACGGGGCCTCAGTAGGCCCAGCGCCAAAGGCTGGCGCCGACGGTGTATCCGGCGCCCACCGCGGCCAACAACGCCAGATCGCCCTTTTTGAGAAGGCCCAATTCGATGGCGTCGCGCATGACCAGCGGAATGGTGGCGGCCGTGGTGTTGCCGTAACGGTCGATATTAACCAGCACTTTTCCGGGCGCAATTCCCAATCGCTCCGACGCCGCATCGATGATGCGCCGGTTGGCCTGGTGGGGAAGCAATACGGCGATATCGTCGCCGGTGAGGCTGTTGCGCGCCAGCAGGTCGCGGCAGGTTTCGTACATCTTGCGAACGGCGTACTTGAATACCTGCTGCCCTTCCTGATGCACGAAGTGCATGCGCTGGTCGACGGTTTCGTGCGTGGCCGGCCGGCGGCTGCCGCCCGCGGGCATCTTCAGAAAATCGCCGCCCGAGCCATCGATCTCGCCCATGAAATCGATGAAGCCGGCGTCTTCGCCATCGGCAACGGCTTCGACGATCACGGCGCCGGCGCCATCGCCGAACAGCACGCATGTGGAGCGGTCGGTGTAGTCGAGGATGCGGCTCATGGTGTCGGCGCCAATCACCAGAACCTTGCGGTGCGTTCCCGCGGCCACCAGATGCGCGGCCGTGGTGGTTCCGTAGACGAAGCCGGAGCAGGCGGCGATCAAGTCGAATCCCCAGGCGCCGCGCGCGCCGAGGCCGTTCTGCACCAGACACGCGGTGGAAGGGAACAGCATGTCGGGCGTGACTGTGCAAACGATGATGGCATCGATCTCCGTTGCCTCGATGCCGCGCTGCGCCAGGGCGCACCTGGCCGCGGCTATGGCCATATCCGACGTGGCCATGCTTTCGTCCAGAATGTGGCGCTCACGGATGCCGGTGCGTTCGACGATCCACCGGTCGTTGGTTTCGACCAGCTTTTCGAGGTCCAGATTGGTCAATATCCGCGGGGGAACGTAGCAGCCGAGCGCGGTAATTTTCGCCTTGGGCAAAGTGGAGTTTCCTTTAAGAACTCAGGGTACCTTAATTCGGGGCGGCGGACCGGGTGTGGTTGCGTAAAGGGTTGGGGCGAACTTTTCGACGCAGAGGCGCTGAGACACGGAGGCCACGCAGAGAAAACTCAAAGAGAATGAAGCATTTCTTCTCTGCGCTTATCTCAGCGCCTCAGAGTCTCTGCGTCGAAGGAAGGCCGCCAGTGACGGTAGACTAATGGTGACGATGCCAGAGTCTGACGCCGCGCCGCTTGCGGAAAGCTTGCAGAGTTCTCTCTTTTTCGAGTCGGCCGCGGAGATCTATGCGCGCGTGTTTCGCGAATTGAAGCCCCGCACGCCCGTGCCGCCGCTGACGGTGGAGTTTTGCCGCTTCGCCAACCCGGATAGCTTCATCCGCCTCGAGGAAGGGCGCCTGCAGATCCGCATCTCCGATCTGCTGGAGGCCGCCCCGGCTCCGGTGATGGAGGCGCTGGCGCATATTCTGCTGGGGAAGCTCTACCGCAAAGCGACGCCGCGCATGTATGCGCACCGCTACCGCCTCTACTTGAACCGCAAGGACGTGCGGCGGCAGACGCATCTGGTGCGGCAGATTCGCGGACGCAAGTTCATCTCCGGCCCGCAAGGCGAACTGCACAATCTGGAAGAAATCTTCGAGCGGCTCAACGCCCGCTTTTTCGACGGTTTGCTGGGGCGTCCGCTGCTGGGCTGGAGCCGCGGCGCCTCGCGCAGCCAGTTAGGGCATTTCGATCCGTCGCACAACGCCATCGTGATCAGCCGAATCTTCGACCGGGCGCGGACGCCCGCGCTGGCGTTGGAGTATGTGATGTTCCACGAGATGCTGCACCTGCGCTATCCGGTGGACCATACCCGGGCGCGGCGGTGCGTTCATACTATGGAGTTCAAAGAGGCGGAAAAGAAATTTCCCGGCTGGAAGGAAGCAAAGGAAATGCTCAAGCGGCTGTGACCGCCTATCGGCGCAGTTCGAGCCGCATGGAATCGAAGATCTTCACGAGTTTGGAAACCTCCACGCCGCAGACCCCCATGCTATAGAGGAACAAGCGTGCGCGGACCGAGAGCAAGGCGCACGCGAACGTGACCTGTTCCCGGACCAAGGCCTCGGCTAACTCAGGGCGGTCATGCCGGGATTGCAACATGACTACCTTGATTGCCGCGCACACGCGCCCGAAATCGGTTTCGAGGTTCCGCAGGTAACCGCGGAAAATCCGCGTCCGCTGCGCGCGAAGCTTAATAGCCATGTCTGGCGTGAAGCCCGGCTGCGAGCGTAGGAAGGCGACATCGCTGCCATCCAGCATGTGGACCATGGGGCGGTAGCGATCAAGCGATAGGTCGTCGATCCATTCGGAGGTCACGGGCAATCCATTACTGCCGAACCCAACCTTGCGAATAAGATAAGCCAGCACGGAAACCAGCGTCAGCGCGGCTAACAGCGAGATTGCAATTATGAAATTCATCACAGTCTAATTTGTCTTCTCACTGAGGATACAAGGTATTTACAGAAAAATCAATTGCTGAATAGGCAACACAGTACTAGATTAACAAAAGATATACCTTATTTACCTGATGCTATTTACCTGATGCTCTTAATAGGGTGGCGTTCAGGGCTTCCAACTGGCGCAGGGCATTCTTTTCGCGCTGGGGGCTGATGGAGGGGAGATGCGCCTGCACCTCTTCGCCGCGGCGGCTGAGAAGGATGAGCCAGGCGGCGATGCAGGCGCAGGACAGACCAATCATTACGATGTTTAGCGTCTCAGTCGCGACGATCTTGAAAGTACGGAGGAAAACCGCGAACGCGTCCGAGAAGAAGAGAATCGTGTAAAGCGCGGCATGCACAACCACGTTGCGGCTCAATTTGATTGGGTACCGGCTCAGGAAGAGGAGTATTAACAAAAGGAAAAGGGCGAGGCTGAAGTCGATGCCGCGTGCGGTTGCGAATTCGTAGCCCATATACCTCGTCTTATCCGGCGTATGGATCGTGAAGTGCGGGATCAGGCTCAGTATGGATATAGGAATTGCGATCGCAAGGGCAGCATACATGGCCCACCGGCCCAAGGTGTAGATGCCTTTATGGTCTTCGAGAACCAACCGGTAGAGCTCGAATACGACAAGGATATGGAAGAGCCAGGCAACCGGCTCGGTCAGCATCCAAAGCTTTTGATAAAGGCTGGAATCTGCCTTCAGAAAAAGTGGCCAGGTGGAATCGGGAACGCGAAAGGTAAAATACCAGAAAAAGACTGGATAGCGCCGCCAAAGTCCGGTTTGGAAGAGCTTAAGACAAAGGACAGCAGCGCCGAACAGCGATACGACCTGAAGAACAATTCCTAAATCGGCATTCGGCATAAAGAATCGTTACCACAAATTCTAACACCGAGCGCCAGCAGGTCGAAACCGGCGAAGTGCCTAACGAACCCAATCGCAGGGGTTGCAGGTCGGGAACGGCTGATCCCCGGTCTTTACAGTCCGAGCGGTCGCTAAAAACGAAAATAAGGCCAAAGTCAAGAGCATGA
>PLDF01000048.1 GCA_003135055.1 Bryobacterales bacterium
AATGCGCTCGCCGGACTCCCCGCCCTGCGCACTCATCACGTACATTTCGGCGATCTCCTGCGCGCCGTGGAATCGAACAGGATCCGCGACGGTTCCCGCCAACTGTCTGCATGGACCGATCTCGCCCCTCTCCTGCTCGATCGGGTCGGCTGGCCCGGCCCACGCACAGCTGCCTCCGTGCAGTATCAGGCCCTCCAGCGCTGGCAACGCCTCCTCGACGAAATCGCCCTGCTCGATTTCGACGGCGCCCGATATAACTACGACGATTTCATCGCTCTTCTCGAGCGCCAGAGCCGGGAAACCATCTTCGCTCCGGAGTCCCACGACGCGCCCATCCAGATCATGGGCCCCTTCGAATCCTCCGGCCAACAATTCGATGCCATCTGGTTTATGGGCACCGATGATGCCGCATGGCCCCAGCGCGGCCGCTTCCATCCGCTGCTTCCGCCCGCCCTCCAGCGACAGTTCGCCATGCCCCATGCCACTCCCGACGACGACTGGAACCTTGCCCAAACCGTGACCTCGCGCCTGCTCGCCGCTGCCCCGCGGATCGTCTTCAGCTTCGCTCAGCGTGACAAGGACGCTGAACTCCGCCCCTCGCCTCTCATTTCCGTACTGTTCCCGAGCGATGCGTGTCCGCAATCCACCAGTACCTTCGGCCCCGCACCTCAGCCGCCTCCCATCGCGTCTCTTGAAGAAATCGCCGACGTTTCCGGCGCGCTGCCATGGCCCCGCGAACAAAACGCCGGCGGTGCAGATGTTCTCAAGCGGCAGGCTGCATGCCCGTTTCAGGCCTTTGCCGCAAAGCGTCTCCGTGCCTCGCCGCTCGAGGACACAGAACGAGGGCTCAGCCCAGCCACACAAGGCAGACTGCTCCACGAGGTGATGCAGCGCCTGTTTTCCGTGTCTGAACCGGTACCCATCCGCACCCGTGACGATCTTGTCACTGCCATTGTTACAAACACACTTCCCGGCATTCTCGACGCACATATCGATGCGGTCTTTACTGCCCGATTCGGCTCCTCTCCTGCCGACCCATGGCAGCAGGGCTGCCTCGCGGCCGAAAAGCGCCGCCTCCTGACGCGCATTGAGGAATGGCTCGGGATCGAAGCCAACCGTCAGCCCTTCACCGTTGAAGCCTGCGAACAACGCCTCGACGACGTCCACATCGGCGACCTGCGCCTCAATCTTCGCGCCGATCGCATCGACCTCCTCGCCGATGGCAGCCGCCTGCTTCTGGATTACAAGACCGGTCGCGTCTCGCCCGCCGCCTGGCAAGGCGAGCGCCCCTCCGATCCGCAGCTTCCCCTTTACGCTGCCTACGGCAATGTCGAGAACCTGAGCGGCATTCTCTTTGCCCGCATTCGCGCTGGTGAAACCGGATTTGAAGGGCGCGTACGTGACGCGCGTTCGCAGCTCCTGGCCGATCAGGGCACAAGAACGGTTCTCGTCACCGATCCTTATTCCGATTCCACGCGGGACGAATGGGCCCGCGCCCTCGAAAAGCTCGCCGAACAATTCCTGGCGGGCCAAGCCGCCGTCGATCCCCGACCGCATGCCTGCGACCAGTGCCATTTCCAGGCTCTCTGCCGCATCGCCGAACTCAATCTCGCGCCCATCGGCGTCCCGGGCAACGACGACGAGGATCCAGATGACTAACATCCTTGTCGACGCTCCGGCCGATGCTGCCGCGCGCGAAGCCGCCCTCGACATTCGCGGCTCAGTCATCGTTCAGGCCCCCGCAGGCTCCGGCAAAACCGACCTGCTCACCCGCCGCTATCTGCGCCTCCTTGCCGCAGTCGACGAGCCCGAGGAGATTCTCGCCATCACTTTCACACGGGCCGCGACCGCGGAGATGCGCGGCCGTATCCTGCGCGATCTGGAAGCCGCCGCCGGCCGTCGCAAGTTCGGCCCCGAGGACTTCGACCGCATGGCCGCTGCGCGAGATGCCCTTGCCCACGCCGAACGGCGTGGCTGGAACATCCTCGACCACCCGGAGCGCCTCGCGATCGAGACCATCGACTCGCTCTGCCTCCGCATCGCTCACGACCGCCCGCTGCTGGCGCGCCTCGGCGGCCGTTTTCAGCCCCTCGAAGAAGCCGATTCGCTGTACGCTCTCGCTGCCCGTCGCACCCTCGAACATCTCGGCGGTCCGAATGCCTCGCTCGACGAGGCTCTCGCCCGCCTTCTCGATCTCCGCGACAACCGCCTCGCTGACTGCGAATCGCTCCTCGCCGGCATGCTGCAAGTGCGCGATCAGTGGCAGGACGCCTTCCCGCTTTCCAGGGAAATGAGCGAAGAGGACTGGGCCGATCTGCGCATTAAGCTCGAAGCTCCCTTCTATCGCGAGATTCACCGCGTCCTCACTGAAGCCTTGCGCCTTCTCAACGATCAGGAGGCGGTCGCCAGGCAGTTGCTTCAACTGGCCAACTACGCCTGCTCGCAGGGGAACCAGGACCTCGCTGTCCTGGCGGGCATGCAGACGCTCTCCCCGGCAATGTCACGGGAACACTGGAGCAGCATCTGCGATTTTCTCCTCACCAGCGAAAACGAATGGCGCAGAAACGTCAATGTGCGTCAGGGTTTTCCCCCCACCGGGCGCGAAGCCAAACAGCGCAAGGCTGACATGCAGAACCTTCTGGAGTGGCTTCAGCGCAAGCCGGAGCTCCTCACTGCCCTCGGCGCCATTCGCCGCTTGCCCCCCGCCACCTACACCGAAGCCCAGTGGACCACCCTTCGCCATGTCTTCACANNAGTTCCAGGACACTTCGCGCCGCCAGCACAAACTGGTCTCCGCGCTCCTTACCGCCTGGGATCCCGGCGAGCATCGCACCTGCTTCCTCGTTGGCGATCCCATGCAATCCATCTATCTGTTCCGCCAGGCGGAGGTCGAGCTCTTCACCCACGTACGCGATCATGGCATCGGCCCTGTTGGCACCCGCGTTCGCTGTCAGCCTGTGCAGCTTTCCGTCAACTTCCGTTCGCATGCGGGCCTCACCGATCCTCTCAACGCCATCTTCGATCTCATCTGCGCTGAGGAAGCTCCTCCTGGCGCTGCCTCCGTCCCTTTCGCGCGCGCAAACTCCTCCGCGGCTGCTGACCCCTCCCAGGCGTCATTGCATATTCACCCGCGGGTGATCGGCAGTGCAGATCGTCGCGCCACCCTGGCAGACATCGCCAGCGCGCAGCAGCAGGAAGCTCTCGACGTTCTTCACATTCTCGAGCAACATCTCCCGCGCATCGCCCAGGCCCAGGCTGCCGGCTCCGAATACCGTGTCGCCATCCTCGTCCGCGCCCGTCTGGGATTCAACTCCGTCGAGACCGCGCAA
>PLDF01000044.1:0-1671 GCA_003135055.1 Bryobacterales bacterium
GTTTTGTCTGGCAGCTCTACCACTATGACCTCGAGCCCAACGCCTCGCTCTTCGCCGTCAAGTCCGCGTCGGAACTGGTTCACATCCAGATGAACGAAGTCACCGGCCATCTCCAGGTCATCAACAATCTGCAGCAAGCCATCGCAGGTGACATTGCCCACGTCGCCATCTACAGCATTTGGGGTGGCTCGCACCCCGCACTCGAAACGGACATTCCCGTCAGCGGACCCGCTGATACCGCGATCGACCTCGGTCCCATGCCTCTGCCGAACGGGTGAAAACTGTACCCGCTCTACTTCATCAAACTCGATCTCCGCGACGCGCAGGGTCAAATCGTTTCGCGCAATTTGTACTGGAAACCACTACCGGCGATGCGCAACGACCTGACCGCGCTGGACTCGCTGCCGACCATCAAACTGGATGGAACCATCGCGCGGCACGATTCCGGCGATCGCCTGGGTCTCGAAGTCACGTTGAAGAACTCCGGCTTCGCCTTTGCGCTGATGGCGCACCTCCAGTTGCGGCGCAAGAGCAGCGGCGATCGCGTGCTGCCCGTCTTCTACTCCGATAACTACATCTGGCTCGCTCCCGGCGAAAGCCGCACCATCACCATCGACGCCGCCTCAGCCGACCTGAAAGGCGATCTGCCGCTGGTGGTGGTCGACGGCTGGAATGTCGATGTCACGCCGGTGACGAATGCCGACTGCGCGCTCGCTCCCAATGTCGATGCGCAGGTGACCCACTGGCCCGCAACCGGACTGCCGATGATTACGGCCGGTTTGGACAGTGTGCGACGAGCGCAGCCACAGCAGTGGACTCGAAGCCAGAGCTCACGACGAAATTCAAAACAGCGTTTGCGACGGCACTGGCTCCAGCAGTTCCGGCGAGTTGTTGCGAACATTGCCCACGGCTGCGTCTACCCTCCATGCCTGCATGAGCGCGGCGTCGAACGGCCGCAGTAGGTCGATGGGCGGCTGTCCCTGATCGTCGCGGCGCAGCCAGCGCTCGTAATCGCGCGGCATCAGGATCACCGGCATCCGGTCGTGCATGGGAGCGGTCAGCTCGTTCGCCTCCGTCGTGATGATGGAAAAAGTGTCCAATTCCGTCTTCCGATCAGGCGATTTCCAGCGCTCCCACAATCCGGCGAATGCCAGCGGCTCGCCGCTTTCGAGCGCGAACGCCCACGGCTGCTTGCTCTTCGCGCCGGTCTTTTCCCACTCGTAAAAGCCGTCTGCCGGCACAAGACAGCGCCGCTTGCTGAACGGCACGCGCCAGATCGGCTTGCTCGTCAGGCTCTCCGCCTTGGCGTTGATGGTGCTCACGCCGAGCTTTTTCGGGTCGTCGCACCAGGTTGGGATCAATCCCCACTGCATCGCTCGCAGCGTGCGCTCGCCGCTGTCGCGATCCTCGACGATGACGGGCTGCATGGTCGCTGGAGCCACGTTGTAGTCAGGCAGAATCTCAAACGACGGCGGCACACCGATGCGGAACGCTTCGCTGATGCGCTGCTTGTCCGATCGACGATAGTAGCGGCCACACATGGGGACAATATAGCCGGTAGCCGGTAGCTGGTAGCCGGGAGCCTGGAGCTGGGAGCCCCCCTCCCCCCCCTCCCCGGGGTACCGGCAGGTTGTTGATTCCGTTGTGGTGATTCGGTACCGTGAATCAGGT
>PLDF01000044.1:1808-2796 GCA_003135055.1 Bryobacterales bacterium
TTGAGGGTATAAGGGCGGAAGTCGTGTGGAATGAGGGCTCGTTACTTTGGATTTTGGGGCCCCCTCTTGACAAATTTTCTGGATTAGCCCGGAAGCGAGAGATTGTGGCCCGTTTGCGTCGAAGAAGAATCTGCTCGGGGGAAAAGTGACTGCCGCCGCCCGGCGGTAGCGACAGATTGCGTCATTCCAGGAAGGGGTCGGACGCGGCGTCAAGAAACAATCCGTGACGGTTACGAATGAGTCGCAATGCCTGCGGCGTCGTAGTATGAGTAACAGGCTCGCCGGCGCGGAGGGATGTGTGAGCGGTTGAAACAGGCGGTCTTGAAAACCGCTGTACCCGCAAGGGTACCGGGGGTTCGAATCCCTCTCCCTCCGCCAGTCCTCCCCGAGAGCAGTGCAACCTGAGGTCCTTCGACTTCGCTCAGGATTTCGCCTGCNNGTTCGAATCCCTCTCCCTCCGCGTGTTCAGGCCTGCATGGTGGCCGGATACCACCCCGGACCAAGTTGCGGGTGCCCCAGGAGTGGGGCAGGTGATAGCACAAAAGGGTTACTGAAAGTGCATCCTGGTTTCCCAAAATGGCATCCTAATTGCGCATAAAAGGGTGACCAGACGGTAAAAATTTCCCGTGTTTCCAGCTGGGGTCTTACAATAAGTGTTTCTTAACAAATGGTTTACTGGTTGGCCCTCCGATTGCCCTCCCATCGGCAGGTCTATTAGTCCGCGGACGCCACAGTCAATGCGGCCGCCGACAGAAAGCTCAGGCCACCTAGTATGGAAAAGCTTTCGGCGAAAATCGAGAATTGGTCCATCGTGGATAACCTCATCTTCCATGGTTTCCGCGAACTGGAGCCGGGTCAGCGTCTGACTGGCTACCTGATGGGGCACACGGACCTGCCGAACGGCGTCATCTATACCTCGGTCATTCAGAGCGTCGACCACGCCAGAGGGTTGGTGGAGACCGGGAATAGCGTGTACCAGCTCGGCCAG
>PLDF01000453.1 GCA_003135055.1 Bryobacterales bacterium
GTTGGCAACCTGCCCCACAAAATCGTCGCGGCGTGCGGAGAATGTACCCGATAGTAGTACAAAATCAGGCGGCTTTGGGGCTAGAGGGAGGCTACTGGAATAGAAGGCCTCCATGGCGTAGCGCTGCAGCAAGCCGATCTCGATGGGCTTCTTGTTGTAGCGGTGCATGACGCAGGAGCCTTCGCATAGCACGTCCACCGGACACACGCGCGAGCAACTGAGCCCCAGAATGTTTGCCTCGAGAATGGTCAGCGCAGATCCGCGCAGGTTTCCTGTGGCGATTTTTTTGATGAAGCGCGGAACGTCGATGTGCGTGGGACACGCCGCGGTGCATGGCGCATCGAAGCAGAACAGGCAGCGGTTGGCTTCGGCCGCGGCCGATTGCGAGTCGAGCGCGGGATGCAGATCCGGAAACCGCTCCAGGTTTTGTGGAACCAAGGGCGCGGCAGCGCTCATTTCACCGCTCACCTCGCCGTTCATCTAGCAGACCCGGCCATCGCGGCGGCGCACGCCGCCAGACTCTTATCCAGCGCGAAGATGAACTGGTCCACATCGCTGCGGCCGATGTTCATGGGAGGCGAAATGCGCAGCACGTTGCCATACATGCCGCCCTTGCCCACCAACATCCCGTTCTGGCGGGCCGCTTCCATCACTTGCGCGGTAGCCGCGGCCGCGGGCGCCTTGGTCTTGCGGTCTTCCACCAGCTCGACGGCCTGCATCAGGCCCATGCCGCGGACGTCGCCAATGAGTTCGTGCTTCTGCTTCAGCTCTTCCAGGCAGGCGCGCAGATAGCCGCCCGTTTCGGCGCAATTCGTCAGCAGGTCCTGCTCTTCGATGAAATCGATCACCGCTTTCGCCGCGGTCGCGGTCACCGGATTGCCGCCGAAAGTCGAGATGGTGAGACCCTTGACCGAATCGGCCACTTCCGGCTTCGCCACCGTGACGCCCACCGGCGAGCCGTTGCCCATGCCCTTGGCGCTGGTGATGATGTCGGGCACAACGCCGTACTGCTCAATGCCGAACCACTTGCCGCCGGTGCGTCCCCAACCGGTTTGCACCTCATCGCTGATGAAGATGCCGCCGTGGCTGCGCACGATCTTTTCGACGATCTGGAAATACTCTTTCGGCGGCGTCACAAATCCGCCCACGCCCTGGATGGGTTCGCCGATGAATCCGGCGATGTGGCCGCTGGTGGTGGTGCGGATCATCTCTTCCATATCCTGCGCGCAACGCACGTCGCAAGTGGGATAAGTGAGTCCGAAAGGACACCGGTAGCAATACGCATTGTGCGCGTGCACGATGCCCGCCTGCGGCATGCCCAGCCGCCAAGCGCCCTGGCCGGTGAGCGCCATCGCCATGGACGAGCGCCCGTGATAGGAATGGCGCAGCGCCACGATTTCCGTATTTCCGGTGTAGCAGCGGGCGGCCAGGATAGCCGTCTCATTGGCCTCGGTGCCGCTGTTGGTGAAGAACGATTTCGTAAGCTGGCGCCCCGGCGTGAGCGATGCAATCTTCTTGGCCAGCGCCGCCTGCGGCTCAGTGGCGAACACGGTGGAAACGTGCTGCAGCGTATCGACCTGTTTGTGGATCTTAGCGTTCACCTGATCGTTGCAATGGCCTACGCTCACGGTGACGATGCCGCCGAAGAAATCGAGATACTGGTTGCCATCGGCATCCCACACGTACTGATTCTTGGCGCGCGCGATTACGAGCGGCTCCTTGTAGAAATGGAAGACGCACGGGAAGAGGAATTCCTTATTCGCGAGAATGATTTCGTCTTTAGTCATGTTAAGCCTTGGATGATTGATGCGCCGAGGTTTGACGGTAAGGGCGCGTCAAAAGACGCGTTCACACGAGTGTGAACGCTGCACGCAGGTGCCCAGAGGGCGCCCAGTGCGCCACGGGTTCTGCCAGCGCTATCTAGGGGTGGGAAGTGATAGGTCATGCTTGCACAGGTCATGCTTGTACCAGGGATTCGTACATGTCGGGCCGGCGGTCGCGGAAGAACTGCCACGTCTTGCGGACTTCGCCGATGAGATCGAGATTCAGGTCGGCCGTCAGCACTTCGTCTTTATCGCGCGTGGCCTGCGCGAAGATCTGGCCGCGCGGATCGCAAAAGTAGCTCGATCCGTAGAATTCGCCGATATTCCACGGGGCTTCCACGCCCACGCGGTTGATGGCGCCCACGAAGTAGCCGTTGGCTACGGCGTGCGCCGGCTGTTCCAACCTCCAAAGGTGCTCGCTCAACCCGGCGACGGTGGCCGACGGATTGAAGACGATCTCCGCGCCGTTCAACCCCAGCGCGCGCGCGCCTTCGGGAAAATGGCGGTCGTAGCAGATGTAGACGCCGATTTTGGCAAAGCCCAGGTCGAACACCGGATACCCCAGGTTCCCCGGCCGGAAGTAGAACTTTTCCCAGAACCCCGGGGCCACGTGGGGAATGTGCGTCTTGCGGTACTTGCCGAGGTAAGTTCCGTCGTTGTGGATCACGGCGGCGGTGTTGTAGTAGATGCCTTCCTGCTCCACCTCATATATAGGTACGATCAGCGCGATGTGGTGTTGGCGCGCCAGGTCCTGCATCAGGCGGATGGTGGGCCCGCCCGGAACGGGCTCGGTGAAACTGTACCAGCGGGTGGTCTGTTCGGCGCAAAAATACGGGCCGTAGAAAATTTCCTGCAAGCAGGCGATCTGGGCGCCGGACTTGGCGGCCTGTTCGATATAGACAACGTGCTTATCCACCATGGCCTTCTTGGTGGCATCGAGCGCACTCTCGGGCGGCGCCGCGTTAGCGGCCTGAATCAACGAGCAACGAACAATGCGCGACACGAATTTCCCCCTGGGACAGGTATGACGTCTGCCCATCTACTGAGTATAGGATGGATGGGACGCGCCTATGCGGCGCCGATGGGACAGACCATCGCCTTTCGTGGTCTGTTGGGATGGATCGAAGGCCCTGAGCGACAAAAAGCGATCGTCTGTCCCACCTGGCTGCACGTGTCCGCTGCAACGCAAGAGCCTCCGTCACCGTCTGATATGCTGAACGATAGCCAGCCACTATGCGCGCGCGAGTGCTGTTTTTCGGCATGTTGAAAGAGGTTGTGGGACGGGCGGCGGAAGACGCCGAGTTCCCGGCAGGGGCCGATTTGCGCGCGGTCTTCGAATGTTACGCGGCGCGGTTTCCCAAGCTGCATCAGATGGCGGCCAGCATCGTGGTGGCGCGGAACCAGGAGTTTGCCGCGCTCTCTACGGCGTTGACGGATGGCGATGAAGTGGCCTTTCTGCCGCCGGTAAGCGGAGGCGCGGACGTAGCCTTCGAAGCGTACGCGCCCCTTGAAATCGAGGAAAGCGGCCACTACTTTGCGCTCACGCGTGAGGCGATCGATGTCCGTCCGCTGGTGGCGCGGGTACAGACCGGGGCCGAAGGCGCGGTGGTGACGTTTGAGGGCACGGTTCGTAATAACACCAATGGCCGGCCGACGCTGTGCCTGGATTACGACTGCTACGAACCGATGGCCCTGAAGACGATGGCGCAGATTGGGTGCGAAATAGCCGCGGCGCACGCGGTGACTCGGGTGGCGATGGTACACCGGCTGGGGCGGATGCTGGTGGGCGAAATCAGCGTGGCGGTGATTGTGGCCGCGCCGCACCGAAAGCCGGCGTTCGACGCGGCGCTCGAAGGAATCAACCGGCTCAAGAAGCTGGTTCCCATCTGGAAGAAGGAACATTTTGTGGATGGCGAGGTGTGGGTGGAAGGAGAGTGGGACCGCGATGTACCGGTGGCCGGTTAAGCTCGCGTGTCTGGCGGCGGCCGCGCTTTCGGCCGCGGTAGCGGTGGCGCAGTTCAAGGTGGACGTGCGCCTGGTCCACATCGTGGCCACCGTGAAGGACCGCACAGGGAAACTTCAGGGCGGTTTGCAGAAAGAGGATTTCCTGGTTTCGGACAACGGCGTGCCGCAAGAGATTAAACTGTTCGAGCGGCAGACCGATCAACCGCTTTCCGTCCTGCTGATGATCGATACCAGCGGGTCCACCGCCAAAGATCTGAAATTCGAGACGGATTCCGCCGCGAAGTTCGTCAAGGCGCTGCTGTCCGAGGGCAATCCCAAGGACGCACTCTCGCTGTGGAGCTTCGACTATGACGTCCACCCGGAAACCAACTTCACGCACCGCATGGATCTGCTGCAATCGAAGCTGAAGACCATTCACGGCGACGCCGGAACGTCGCTCTACGACGCCGTCTGGTACGCATCGCGCGAGCTGGAGCCGCGCGACGGACGCAAGGCGCTGGTGATTGTCACCGACGGCGGCAACACCACCAGCTCCAAGGATTCGCACCAGGCGCTGGAGGCGGCGCAGCTTGCCGACGCGGTGATCTTCCCGGTGGTGGTGATTCCGATCGTGAACGACGCCGGCCGCAATACCGGCGGCGAGAATTGGCTCACGTTCGCGGCGGAAGGCACGGGAGGCCGCACCTTCCTGCCGTCGCTGGGCGCGCAGCTGGACAAAGCGTTCCGCGACATTATTTCCGACCTGCGCACGGAGTATCTGCTGGGTTATTATCCTCACAATGTTCCGCCGACGAAGAACCGCTTCCACACGCTGCAGGTGCGCGTGAAGCCGCCTGAATTGCAGGTGTTCGCGCGCAACGGCTATTATGGTGAAGCGGAGGCAAGTTTGGGGACCACGCCCGACGCCCGCATTGCGCTCGACGCCTCGAAGCGGGGCGAGCGGTAGGAGAAAAGCTTACGTCACAACAGGGTGGGAAGGCGGCGCGCGCGCCGGAGCAGACGTTTGAAGAAACGCGGTATCTGAAGCGCCTGATCGATGGCGCGATGCAGGTACGCGTGAAGCTGACGGATGGCGAAGAAGTGACTGGCGCGATCGAGTATTACGACCAGTCGTTCATCCGCCTGACGCGCGTGGGCGCGCCGAATCTTTTCATCTTCAAACACGACATCAAATACATTCAGGAAGCGAGCTAGGCCGCGAGCTCATGCAGTATCTCGAAAAGGCGGTCGAGATTGCGCGCGAAGCCGGCGCGCTGCTGGCCAATTATTACGAGCGGCGCGTGGCGTTTGAGAGCAAGGGCGAGTTCGACCTGGTAACGGAAGCCGACCGCGCGTCGGAAAAGCTGATCGTCGAACGGCTGAGCTCGCACTTCCCCTCGCACGGCATTCTGGCCGAAGAAGGCGGCGGGCACGAATCGGCATCGGAATACCGGTGGTATGTGGACCCGCTGGACGGCACCACCAACTTCGCGCACAGCTTCCCCATGTTCAACGTAACGCTAGCGCTGGCGCGCGGCGAGGATTTGATCGCGGGAGTGGTGTTCGTTCCACTGACGAACGAACTTTTCACCGCGGAGCGCGGCGCGGGCGCGTATTTGAACAACCGGCGGATTCACGTTTCGAGCGCGAAGCGGCTGGCGGAAAGTTTATCGTCGACGGGCTTCCCGAGCCGCAAGCGTCAGCACAACGCGAATATCTATTTCTACTATCAGTTGGCGATGGCGTCGCACGGCGTGCGGCGTACCGGGTCGGCGGCGATCGATATTGCGTATGTGGCGTGCGGACGCCTGGATTTCTTCTGGGAATTCGGGTTGAAGCCATGGGACGTGGCGGCGGGAAGCTTGTTAGTGCAGGAAGCCGGCGGCCGTGTTTCGGAGATGGAGGGCGCGGCGCACAGCGTTACGGGGTCGGAAAGTTTCCTGTCGGACAACGGCGCGCTGCATGGGGAGATACTGGAGATCTTCGGAGAAGTATTCCGGGGAGAGATGCGGTATCCGATGCCGGAGCTGGCGGCGAGCCGGTGAAGCGCGGAGCCGGGTCGAACTAGCGTATATTCGTCTTGTGAGGATCAAGACATCAATCACACTACCCAAAGGGTTGCTCAATCGGCCGGATCGGGTATCCAAGAACCCGTTCCGCGCTGCTTGATCGGGCTGCGCTGAGTTATCTGGCCCAGATGGAAAGACAGGCGCGGGATCGACGGGACATCGAAATCATCAGCCGCAACGCCGAACGCTTGACTCGTGAGGCGATGGACACGCTGGAATACCAACAACTGCCGTGACGCGGCGAGCTTTTCCCGGTGCCCAAGCCGGGTTCTCAAGACCCACGCGCTGACTACGCCTCTGCGATTTCCCCATTTTTATGGGAAAATGGTTCTATGAAGACCACCGTCGAAATTCCCGACGCGTTATTTCGAAAAGCGAAGGCTTTGGCCGCGGAAGAAGGAAGGAGTCTCAAGGACTTTTTCACGGAGGCGGTCTCCAACCGGCTGAATCAGAAGAACGCGGGCGATAGCGGAGCCATGCCATGGGAAGCGGCGTTTGGCGGCCTCAAGCAGCTTCACCGCGAAAATCGCCGCATCGACCGCATTATCGCCGCCGAGTTCGAAACCGTAGATCAGGAAGAATGGCGCTGATCCTGGATACACACGCCGTGTCTGCGTTCGCCGATGGCGACCGGGAATTGCGGCTGGCGATCGGCATGGAGCGGAACCTGGCGGCGCCTGCCGTGGTGCTTGGCGAGTATCTTTTTGGTATCCGCCAGTCCCGTCACCGGCCGCAATACGAGCGCTGGCTGAAAGCCCATTTCCCTTTGTTCTCGCTGCTGCCAATCGATGCCGCGACGGCCGGTAGTTACGCCGAAATTCGTCTGGAGCTAAAAGCGGCCGGCCAGCCGATTCCTACCAACGACGTCTGGATAGCGGCGCTTGCCCGGCAGTATGGATATGCGATTTTAACCCGCAACCGCCGCTTTGAAGCCGTTAAGGGACTGCATCTGGTGAGTTGGTAGGGTTCAGAACGGGGGCCCTATTCCCCCGCTTTCTCCGGCTTCAACACCGCTACATACTCCAGATTCCGGTACAACTGGTTGTAATCGAGGCCGAACCCCACCACGAACCGGTCCGGAATTTCGAAGCAGCGGAAATCCACCGGCGCCTGCACGATGCGCCGCGACGTGCGGTCCAGAAACGTGCATACGGCCAACGAATTGGGCGCGCGGCCGGACAGCGTCTGCAAGAGGTAGCGCAGGGTGAAGCCGGTATCGATGACGTCTTCCACCAGCAGCACGTCTTCGCCTTCGATGCTGTCGTCCAGGTCCTTGGCGATGCGCACCAAGCCGGGCGCGCCGCTCTTGTTCGAGAAGCTGGAAATCGCCAGGAAATCGATCTTCACGGGAAGCTCTATGTGGCGCGTCAACGCGGTCAGAAAGTACACTGAACCCTTGAGCACGCCGATCAGCTTCACCGCGCGTCCGGCATACGCGCGCGTGATCTCGGCGCCAACTTCGCGGATGCGCCGGTCGATTTCCTCTTCGGTGAAGAGGATCTTTTCGATTCCCGGAGGCGTGGCGCTCATACCGTCACCGGCCGCGCGGCCAACCCGTATTTAAAGATCAGGTTTTCAAAATCCTTCTGGTAGAACACTTGAATGTTGAGCGCGGGATACAGTTCGCGCAGCAACCGCACCTTGCGATTCTTCTTGGTCACCAGCGATTGCTTCATGGTGGTCAGCTCGACATAGAGAGCGAACTCCGGCAGGTAGAAATCGGGCGTAAACGCCTCTAGCACTTTGCCGTCCGCATCCAAATGGATGGGAAAACTGCGCGGTTCATACTCCCACGCAATGCGGTAAAAATCCAGCAGATTGGCGAACATCTCCTCGCTCTGGTGCGCGAAAATCGTCTTGCGGAGCGTCACTTTGCCGTGCGGCGCCAGGCCGAAGCGGGCCAGCCGCAAGCGCATCTGAAACTGTAGTTGCGCCTCGGCCGCGGCCGATAGGAATCCGCGCTCTTCGATGCCGGTGGAAACGGCGGCGGTGGAAATCAATTCCGCCATCTGCTCCGGGGTGAGCGCTTCGGCGTTGGTCACCAGATCGAACAGGTCGGCGGTGGCCTTGGTTTTGCCGAACTTGGCCTTGCGGTCGGCGCGGTCGGCGGCTTCCGTGTCGAGCAGAAGCTGCCGCGCCGAGGCGCGATCGAGCCGATGATCGAGCATCAGGTTGCCGATGCGCACGTTCTCCGGCGCCACCACGTGCGCGCGCAGCAGGCCGGGGAAGTGGCGGGCCTGCAGCTCGCCGCCGGCGGCGCAATAGACCAAATGATGTCCCGTGGCGAGACGCGCCAGAATGGATGTCACCATAAACGGCCAAGCCTTGGGCGGGACTTGGGTTTCCGGCCCGAACTCTTCGGCGCCCAGCTTATGGATGTGGGATTGCGTCAGGAGCTCAAAGCCCAGCCGTTGCGCCACGATGCGCGCAACCTCTTCAAACCGGCATCCTGGATGACCCGAAACAGCGACCAACGCCATGTGACCAGCCCATGATAACGCGTGGCGTTGTGGGACCATTCCGGTCAAGCCGGAGGTGAGGCGGTGTGAGGTGGGACAGGCGGTCGTTTTTCGTCGGCTGTCAGGCGGCTGGATTTTAGCGAAGCATGACAGACCACGAAAGGCGATGGTCTGTCCTACCAGGAGGCCGGTCCCACTTGCCGCCATCCCGTGCCTTCCGCGCGGCCGGAACGCAGAATCTCGGTTATGATTTGGAGCGTCTCCACCACGCGCGGACCGGGCCGGTTGAAGTACCGATTGCCGTCCGCCAGATATACGCGGCCGGAACGTACGGCGGGCAGCTCGCTCCAATCCGGACGGTCCGTCAGCCAGTGCATCTCTTGCGCGGTTCGCGGCAGATCGAAGCCGCACGGCGCCACGATCAGCACATCGGCTCGCGAAGCTTTCAATTCTTCCCACGTCATCCACGGCGAATGGCGGCCGGCTTCGCCGAACAGATTCACTGCGCCGGCCAATTCGATCAGCTCCGGCGTCCAATTGCCCGCCGCCATCAGCGGCTCGATCCACTCGATGCATGCCACGCGCGGCGCGGGCGTTCCCGCGGGAGGCGCCAGTTGCTTCATGCGGTGCTGAAGCCCATGCGCCACGGCCTCGCCGCGGCCGGGAATGTCGAGCGCCCGCGCCACACGGCGCACGTCTTCCCAGATTTGTTCGAGCGAATCCGGTTGCAGCGATACAATCCGCGGGCTTCCCTTAATTCCACGCGCCAAGGCCAGCTCGACATCGCGCAAGCTTACCGCGCACACGTCGCACTGGATCTGCGTCAGGATATGCGTCGGTTCGAGCGGCCGCAGCACATCGTCCAGCACGTCATAGATGGAAATCGAAGTCCGCGCCGATTCCTTCACGGCGCGGTCGATCTCGCGGCTGTCCGCATTCACGTCGATGCGCGGCCGCGTACACACTGGCAGCGCCTTCACGCGCTCGGGATAGTCGCACTCATGCGACCGCGCGACCAGATTGTCCAATTGGCCCAGGGCGTCCACGATCTCCGTGGCGCTGGCGATCAGCGAGACGATGCGCGGCATGGCAGGGTCTTCACAGGATTCCACTAATTCCCCGTAGGGACTTTCTCCGCATGATCGATGACGAGGATTGTAACTGGTCCTTTTCGCGGCTCCATTTTGAGTCCAAGCTGCTCCTGTAGCGCTGTGAACAGGGAGGGGCCGGCGACCTCAGCCGGCTCGCTTCCCGGCGCTCGCAGCCCTTCGTCCCGCGTCCAATCCAAAGTGATGTCGAAAAGTCCCTTGATCCCGGTCATGTCCAAGACCGGGTGATCCATCCGGGTGGTCAGGTAGCTGGCCAACTGCTCCATGGACATGCGGCGCGCTGTCAGACTGTCAGGTCCCTTGCGCTTGATTTCGAGAAGCCCATCGTCCTTCGACGCATGCAGCGTCGGCCCCTTATTTCCGGGGACTAACATCCAAGCCGGCAAGTCTCGCGTCTCACGGTGCAGCACCAGCTTGAACCTGTCCGCCAGCAGCGGTTGAAGCATGGGCATGAGCTTGTCGTCTTCCCCGACTGGCGAAGCGGCTTTGGCAACGATGTCGTACTTTTCGGATTCGAGCCAGCCGGGCCCCGAAATCCGATAGCCCTTCACGCCGTAGGCCGCTTGAACGATGAGTTTCAACGAGACGTTGCGAACGGTTACCTTGCCCGGCTCGGTGTCGATGCCTCCGCGTTGACTGGAGCGGTTCAGTTTGACCGACGCTACTTCGAATGCAGGAATTGGCGCGCCAGGCTGGCAAAATGCCGCGTGCGAGATGCACATCGCCACGGCCGCAAGCACGATTGTCTGGGGCATTCGGCTACGCCGGCTGCGCCATAACGCGCTCGGCCGGAGCCACGCTGCGGCTCAGCAAGGCATGCGCGCCGAAAAGCGCCGCCGTATAGAGCAGGTCCGATTCCAGCGTGTGGCGGAAGAACGGAATCGCCGCGGCGTAGCAACTGAGCAGCCCGGCTGGCGTGTGCGCGTAGGCTTCCGGGTGAGCCCACCACGAGGGCAGGTTCGTCAACAGGAAGAACTGAGCGCTTGAAAGCAGCGCGATGCCGCCAATGCGCGACGGGTTCTCGGTCTTGCGGAGCAACGTGCCCAAGTACACGGCGATCAGGAAGCTGGCATAAACGAACGGAGTTTCCACCGAATACCCACCCAGGAATGGGTCCGTCACCGCCATCAGCGCGATGGGCAGCGCGTACGCATGCCACCCGCGCAGACGCGCGCCGGCGAACAGGCTCAGCGCTCCCACCGGAGCAAAATTCAGGTTCTGCGCCATGCGCGCCAAAGCGGCGATCACGGTCAGTCCGATCGCCAACGGCCTCGCTGTGTTTGTTTCCACCGATTTCTCCTCTCTACGATTATCCATCAAGCGTATCGATCACACCAGCCGGTCAAGCCGGTCAGGGTGCTTAGGGGAAGTTAAATAATA
>PLDF01000219.1 GCA_003135055.1 Bryobacterales bacterium
GCCGCATTCGGCAACCGGCGCCGCGACCGGCCCACCTATCACGGCTCGGTCTTCGGCACGTTCCAGAACTCGGCGCTGAACGCTGCGCCGTTTGCGCTCAACGGCGAAAAAATATCCAAGCCGTCATCCAATAACGAGTCCTTCGGATTCAACATCGGCGGCCCGCTGCGCATCCCCAAGCTGGTGGATTGGGAGCGCGCCAATTGGTATCTCAATTACACCGGCCGGCGCGCCCGCAGCGCCAGCGATTCGGTTTCCACCGTGCCCACACTGGCGGAGCGCAGCGGCGATTTCTCCGACGCCTTCGTCGGCGCAAACCCCGTCGAAATATACGACCCGCTGACTCACAATCCTTTCCCGGGAAACATCCTTCCCACATCGCGCCTGAACCCGGCTTCCTTGTCTCTGCTGCAATACTTTCCCGATCCGCTATACAGCGGATTGGTTCAGAACTATTCCATCGCGCCATCCCAGCCCAGCGCCAGCAATGCCATCTCCTTGCGGACGGTGATGCCGCTGCCTACCAATAGGGACAGCATCAATTTCAACGTTCAGTACAGCGGGAACAGTTCCACCAGCACGACGCTTTTCGGCTTTCACGATACCAGCAGCGGTTACGGAATGAGCGCCACCGCCGGCTGGAGCCACAGCTTCAAGCCGCGGTTCAATAACAACGCCACGCTGGCCTTCAGCCGTAATATCAGCCAAGGCACGCCTTACTTCGCGAACAAGACCAACGTCGAAGGGGATCTCGGCATCACGGGAACCGACACCACGCCTATCGATTGGGGCCCGCCCACTCTTTCCTTCACCAACTTCGGCAGCCTCAGCGACGGAACGGCGTCGCTGAATCGCAGCCAGACCACCAATTTCACCGACACCGTCACCTACGTGGTGCGGCGCAAGCACAATTTCAGCTTCGGCTTCGGCTACCGCCGCATGCAGAACAACACGCTCTCGTATGCCAACTCGCGAGGGTCCTTCAGCTTCAGCGGCCTGCTCACCAGCGGCTTTGACTCGAGCGGCCAGCCGCTCGCTAATACCGGTTTCGATTTCGCCGATTTCCTGCTCGGCAATCCAGCCTCGAGCTCCTTGCGCATTGGCAACTCAAACAACTACTTCCGCGGATGGGCTACCAACGTGTACGGGCAGGACGATTTTCGCGTGGCGCCCGGTCTCACCCTGAATCTGGGAATTCGCTACGAGTATTTCGCGCCCTACACGGAATTATTCAACCACCTGGCGAATCTCGACATCAATTCCACCTTGACGCAGGTTGCCCTGGTGACGCCGGGCGTTGCCGGACCATACTCCGGAAAGTATCCCAGCAGCCTGATCGATCCCGACGACGACAATTTTTCGCCGCGTGTGGGCTTCGCATGGAAGCCTTCGCAGAAACACAGCCGCGTCATCCGCGGCGGCTACAGCATCTTCTTCAGCGGTTCGCCGTATAGCCAGATCGCCGCCAAAATGGCCGCCCAGCCGCCATTCGCGACCACCGGCTCTCTCAGCACTAATCTCACCGATCCGCTCACCTTGCAGGATGGCTTCCCCGCGCAGCCTTCCACCCTAACCAACACGTTCGCCATCGATAAGAATTACAAACTGGCTTATGCGCAGACCTGGTCCTTCGCCATTCAGCAGACGTTCCCCTCGAACACGCTGGTCGAGCTGGAATACATCGGCACCAAGGGGACCAGACTAGGCACGGAAACGGCGCCCAACCAGTCGCCGCCCGGCGCTTCCGCGCTTACCACGCAACAACTTCTGATTACCAACGCGTCGAGCTTTCTTTACCAGACTTCCAATGGAAACTCCATCTTCCACGCGGGGCAGGTTCGCCTGACGCGGCGCTTCTCGCGCGGCATGTCCGCCGCGGCGCTTTACACATTTTCGAAATCCATCGACGATGCTTCCAGCTTCACCGGCCTCGGTGGCACCGTGGCGCAGTTCCCCAACGACCTAAGCGCCGAGCGCGGGTTATCGTCGTTCGACCAGCGCAACCGTTTTTCGCTGACGTATACGCTTTCGTCGCCGGTCGGCGTCCACGGTTTCTGGCGCAACGGCGATTGGAAAACCAAGGTGTTTTCGCAATGGACGCTGAATGGCACTTTCACCGCGAATTCGGGTACGCCGCTCACCGCGCTGCTCGGCGGCAACCTGACTAACTCGCACGGCAACGGCGCCGTGGGCCAGCTTCGCGCCGAGGCCACGGGGGAAGGCATTGAGGCCGGCAACTATCCCTATTTCAATCTTCAGGCATTCACCACGCCGATCGCCGGTCAATATGGCGATGCGGGCGTAGCCACCATACCTGGCATTTTCACCACCAGCCTGAACGGAGCCCTGCAACGGGCGTGGCGCTTCGGCGATGCGCGCCAAACCCTTTCATTCCGGCTCTCCGCGAACAACGCCATGAATCACGTGCAGATTACAAGCTTCGGCGCCACTGTCGACACTAGCACTTATGGATTGCCGACGGGCGCTTCCGGAACGCGCACTGTCACGCTGACACTGAGGTACAGCTTCTAATGCGCACATACAGTATGTGGACGTGGATGTGGGACAGGCCTCCGGGCCTGTCCTTTGCGACTTACCCCGAGGCGCCGTTTCTAATGCGAATATACCGTATGCGTATGTCTATGCGAATGGGTGACATGCCTCCCGGCCTGTCCTTGCGCCCTACACCGAGGTACAGCCTCTAATGCGTATCTACGGAGTAGTCGCGTTCCTCACGCTCGCCGCCGCCGGGCATCAGCAGCAGCCCCCGCAACCGCAGCCGAAACCGCCGCAGCAGACCACGCCGGCCGGCCCATCCGACGCGCCCAACGTAACATTCACCTCCAACGCCAACCTGGTCGTCGTCGACGTGACTGTGAAAGATCCCAAGACCGGCGCGCCCATCGAGGGCCTGAAGCTCACGGATTTCACCTTGCTCGAAGACAACAAGCCGCAAAAAATCTCCACCTTCGATTTCCAAAAGCTCGCCGTCGATCCCGAGCCTCCCGAGGCGCCGCCGTCGCTTGACGATCAGCACGCCCTGCCCGAAGATCCCAAGACCACCATCACTCTGCCGTCGCACAATCAGATTCAGTATCACGACAAGCGCCTCCTCGTGCTCTTCTTCGATTTCTCGAATATGGGCATCCCCGAGCAGCTTCGCGCCCAGGACGCGGCGCTGAAGTATGTCGATACGCAGATGACGGAATCCGACCTGATGGCCATCCTGATCTACACCACGGCCGTTCAGGTGAAGACCGATTTCACCGCCAATCGCGAGCAGCTCACGGACGTCATCAAGGCCTTCCCCATCGGCGAGATGAGCGAAATGGCCGACGTGGCCGATACCGGCGACGATAACAACCAGGATACCGGCGCGGCCTTCGTCGCGGACGAGACCGAGTTCAACTTATTCAACACCGATCAGAAACTGGCCGCCATTGAAGACGTGGTCCACAAGCTGTCGGCGCTTCCCGAGAAGAAAGTGCTGGTCTACATCACCAACGGCATCAGCAAGACCGGCATTGAGAATCAGGCCCAGTTGGAAGCTTCCATCAATGCCGCGGTTAAGGCCAATGTGGCCATATATCCCATCGACGCGCGCGGCTTGATGGCCGACCCTCCCGGCGGCGGCGCGAGCAAAGCCGCATCGCGCGGATCGGGCATTTTCAACGGCTCGGTCTACAATTCGCAGCGCGCCGCCATCAACGATTCGCAGGAGACGCTCTCCACTCTGGCCTCCGAGACCGGCGGCAAGGTCTTCCTCGATTCCAACGATCTCTCGCTCGGCATCGTGCAGGCGAAAAACGAATTCCGCAGCTATTACATCCTCGGTTACTACACCACCAACGCCAAGTTGGATGGCAAATACCGCAACATTTCGGTCAAGCTGAACAAGAACATCTCCGCCAAGCTCGACTTCCGCCATGGCTATTTCGGCGATAAAGTCTGGGGCAAATTCAACGGCGCCGATAAAGAACAGCAGTTGCAGCAGGCGCTCTCTTCTCCCGATCCGCAGACGGATTTGCCTCTGGCTCTCGAAGCCGATTACTTCCGCATCTCGCCGGTGGCGTACTTCGTGCCGGTCTCCGTCAAGATACCCGGCTCGGTGATTGCGCTGGCTGAAAAACGCAACGGCGGCGAAACCGAATTCGATTTCGTCGGCCAGGTGATCGACGAGCGGAAGCACATCGTCGCCAAGGTCCGTGACTACATCAAGGTCAAGCTGGACGCGGGCGACACCGAAAGACTGGCCACGCGCAATTTCCACTACGACGCCGGCTTCACGCTGGCCCCGGGCCGCTACCGGATTCAGTTCCTGGTGCGCGAAAACCAGTCGGGCAAGATGGGCACGTTCGACGCCCGCTTCGTGGTGCCCGATCTGGCTGCCGATTCCATGCTGCTCAAGACCAGCTCCGTGATCTGGAGCAACCAGCGCGAAAAGATCAAGGCCGCCGTAGGCGCCGCCGAAAAGGCGCCGCGCAGGCAGACATCCGCCGATCCGCTGATTTTAGGCGACGAGAAGATTGTCCCCAACATCACCAAGGTCTTCCGCCGCAGCCAGAACATGTATATCACCTTCGACGTGTACGACGCGTTGCCCGATCCCGACAACCCGCGCGCGCGCCGCGTTGCGGTCAGCATGAGCCTGTTCAACCAGAAGGGCCAGAAGGCGTTCGAAGCCGGCCCGCTGAAGGCCACCCAGGTGGCTTCCACCAGGCCCAACGCCGTACCCGTGCAGTTGCTGGTGCCGCTGAAGACGCTCGCGCCCGGTCGCTATATGTGCCAGATCAACGTGATCGACGAAGTAGGCCGCAAGTTCGCCTTCCCGCGCGCCGCGATGGTAGTGCAGTAATGCAGTGCAGTAATGCAGTGCAGTAATGTAGTCCAGTAATGTAGTCCAGTAATGTAGTGCGGTAATGTAAGCCCAGTGACCAGAGGCGCGGGGCCATGCCATGCGCGTCGAGTAGCTATACTAGAGGCAGTTGTGATCTCAGAAACAGCTTATGATGAACATGTGGAACAACTCTTCGACGTGCTGGCGCGCGTGACGGGTGCCTTTCGCGAAGCCGGTATTGAATACCGGCTTGTTGGTGGGTTGGCGATTTTTCTGCACGTCTCCGAACGCGATCCCATGGCGGCCCGATTGACGCGCGACATCGACATGGCAGTGGATCGGAGCGATTTGTTCAGAATTGCCGAGGCTGTAGAACCATTCGGGTTCAAGTACCGGCATACAGCCGGAGTCGATATGCTGGTGGACGCCCGGAATCCGAAGGCCCGGAGCGCCGTGCATCTCTTGTTTGTGCGGGAGAAGGTACGTTCTCAAGACCCCGCTGCGATTCCCGATTTCTCACCCGCCGTGACGGCCCGCGCGGGTACGCTCCTGGCGCCGGTTGCAGACTTGGTGCGGATGAAGCTCATCAGCTTCCGGTTTAAAGACAAGGCTCATATCAAAGACATGCAAGGCGTCGGATTGATAACTCCTGACATCGAAGCATCGCTGCCTGAGGAGCTTCGGATGCGCTTAGCTGAGGTTCTTGCGGGGGAGTAACTGCCATGCCGGAGCCGGGAAACTACCGTACCACCGCACTCACGAACGCTCGATTGACCAGCCGGGGAACGTTAGTACTCACATTCAGTTCGGCGGCTAAGTCGACATCCAGGCCGAAGCCGCGCTCAATCAGTTCCTTCCCCGAGACACAAGCCCGCAGCGTTCGCGAGAGATCTTCGCGAAAGTGATTAAACACCGCGGCCGCGAGTGAGGCTTCCGGCGAGTGACTCCCGGTGCAGGCCGCGATAACCGCGCCGGCGCCGATCCAATCCTCGATACTCGGCCGGAACTCGCCCGTGGACCACATTTCGCCGGCCGGAATAACGGCGACTGTCGAGCCAAGGCGAGCCGCGGCCGGAGCCACCGCCGCTGCATTCCGAAGACAAGCCGCAAGCACGATGGGATGATCCGCTTTAAAGGACAACGCGGCTCCGTTGGGTGAAGGCAGCACCAGGCGATAACCGGCCGGGAGGCTTCGCAACGATGCCGGCGATAGTGAGAAACCGCTGTCGCGCTCGGGCGAAGCAAGCTCCGCATCAAGTGACCTGGCATAACTCGCGGCCGACTCGCCCTTGAGCGAATAAGGAAAGACCACGCCGCCCCGGGCGGTTGCAATATCGATCGCTGTTGTAAACGAGAGGACATCGACGATTACAATAACGTCCGAGACTGCCCCAAGCTCCCTGAGTCCCGGAAGCCCCCACTCGCAACGAACTTGGAACTCCGCTTGATCGAATGTCACATGCTTAGGATAACTCCCGCCCGGACGGCTCTTAATCTCGATGGCGTCCAATCGTGCCATCGTGTGGCTGTCGATGTCCACGTCACTGATGCCGCCCCGCGGGCATATTGCGGACCTCGATCGGCCGTCGGCCCGCACGACGGCTGTGGACTCGAACCGAAAAGCGTCTCACTGGTCATGATCGTGCCCGCCGTGGTTAAGCACCCGCACCCGAAGCCCGCGAGCCGCAGAATGGGAACAAAGACGCTATTTTCTGCCGTCGGCCGACTTGTCGGGCGGCGCAGCCGGCTTATCGTCGCCGTAATTCGCCGCCAGGAATTCCAGCAGCGCGGCCCGCTCTTCGGGCTTTGCGCTCCATCCCCAGCCGGCCATTTTTGTCAGCTCTTTGTCCCATGTTGCGCGCGGAAGCCGCTGCGAACGGATCAATCGCAAGCTGTGGCACGGCAGGCAAGTCGTCTGCTCTATCTTCCGACCGCGATCGAGGTTGGCTTGATTCGCCGCTTGATCGGCCGCCATCGCCACGGCCAGTGCAAAGGCGCCGAACAACAGCAGTTTCATTCTCATGCCTTCGCCTCCACAGTCACTCCGATGCGGTCGATTCCGTTCCACAAATACCCGGACGGATTCCACGCGGGCACGAACGGCTGTATGCGCCCGGCAGTATCGGTGGCGCGCGAAAGAATGCTGTAGTAACCGGGTCCCTCCGGCTTCCAATCCACATGCCACAAGCGCCACGCGAAGTGCAGTTTCTGCGGCGATAGCGTGGCCGCCTGCCACCGGCTGCCTCCGTCGAACGATACATCGACGCGCTCAATCGCTTCCTCGCCGGCCCACGCAATGCCGCGCACCGGGATCGCGCCCATCGCGAATTTGGCTCCATCCTCCGGCAGCATGATCGACGATTTCACCGGCATGCCTTCGATCACTTCCAGTTCCGCGGGGCGCGCGGGCGTCCCCGGCGGCAACGGGATTCCCGGTATCCGGTAGCCCGGATTCATGAAGAATCCGCCGCTCTCTTTCGCCTGCGGGGTCAGCCGCGTGACCCACTTCACCCAGCTTGTGCCGTCCCAGCCCGGAACCACAAGGCGCGCGGGGAAGCCGTGAATCTGCGGCGTGTCGCCGTTCATCTTGAGCGCCAGTATGGTTGCCGGATGCATGGCTTTCTTCATCGGCATCGAGCGCACGAAATCGGGCGTTTGCGCCACGGGCGTATCGGCGCCGTCGATCTCCACGAACGCCGCGGCTTCACTCATGCCCGCCAGCTTCAGCACATCGCTGAGCCGCGGGCCTTGCCACTCCGCGTTGCCCACGGCGCCGCGCTTCCATTGGATGCCGGGAACCTTGGGCGTATAGAATCCGCGGCCGTTGCCGGTGCATTCGAGCGTCGCCGGCACGGTGAACTGCGGCAGCGCCTTCAGGTCCGCCAGCGGCACTTCTCTCGGGCGGGACGCCATGCCATTGATAGTCAGCTTGTAGGCGGCGGGATCGATGGGCGCGGGGCGCGGAATATGCTGCCTCACAAAAAACGAATCGACGGGCGTGACCCACGTGTCGAAATATGCGCCGAAGCTTTCCAGGTCCTCGGGGCGGTCGTTGTGAAGAATCATCGGGCGTTTGCCCGGAATGGCCAGGCTATCGTCCGCGCCTGCGGCCTGTGAAGCTGCGGCCTGTGCGGCTGCGGCCTTTGAGATAGCGGAAGCCGCGAACAATGCCGCGAACACTTCGCGGCGGGTGGGAGTCATGCCTCATTGTAAGCCCCTCAGGATTCCCGCGAGAATAAGTCGAGTACGAGACTTATACGAGACTGGGCCTTCAACGCGGAGCCGCGGAGAGGCGGAGGCGGCGCGGAGATTTTTGAACCATGGCCAGAACCATGACGGATTTCTCCGCTCGCTCAGCCCTTGCCTTTGAATTTCAACTCTTCTAGACCTCCGCGTTGTCTCCAAAACTCCGCGCCTCCGCGTTGAAAGTCACGGCCTCGATTGCCACCAGCCCGCCGCTTACTTCGGCTTAATGGCGAAATCCCAAACCTGGACATTCAACTGACCCGGCGTGTACTGCACCACGGCATACTCGCCCGGACGCAGCGGGTCTTTGGCCCAGATCTTGTAGAGTCCGCCCGTGGCCAGCTCCAGCTGGATGATGTCGACCGGGTCCAGTTGCTCTTGCACGTCTTTGGTGGCGGGTATGAACGTCAGGTCCTCAACCACGCGGACGCCGGTTTTGGAAGACGCGAGTCTCACGATGCCGAAGCCTTCGGATTCGGAGAGCTGGAGGTAAAATTCCTGTTCGGGGTCGGCGAAGACGTTGAGCGAATGCGCGCCCTGGATTTCCAGCGTGCCTTTCCCGTTCATCATCTGCGGCATGGTGGTAAGGTAGCGAAGAATCTTGCGGCCCTTATCGGTGTGTACGGTGGATTCCGCCGCTTTGATGGTCCTGGTTTCGCTGCCTTCCAGCCAATAGACGCCCGCATTCTGCGGAATTCGCAGGACTTCCTTCTGCAGGGCCTTGCGCGCTTCGGCTTCCTCGGTCAGCGACTTGGCGTCCTTTTCGAGCTTGTCCTCGCGCGCGGCGGCTTCCCCCTGGGTGCGCTTCAGATCCACCAGGTCCAATGGAATTTCCTCCCATTGGCTGCGCTCCACGCTGTAATACCGCACCCGGTCGGCTTGAACCTGGTATTCGCGCACAAGGTGGTAGCCTCCGTCCTTCAAGTACAACTTGACGTTGACGGCGGCCCAGGCGGCGAGGACCGCGAGAAGCAAGAATGCCAGAATCCGGCGCATACCTTACGACTAAGATACCGCAGTCCAGTGGCGCGGGGCTCCTGGGCTAGCCCATGGCCTGCGAGAAAACGCAGGAAACGCAGAGTCAATGAAGTCATGGGTTCTCCGCGTTTCCTCCGCCCCTCCGCGCCTCCGCGTCGAAGCCCCCCTCCCCTTACTAAACTTCACCCCCCTCAAACGTCATCTTTCAAAGAAGAATTTCGAACCGCGCAGGCCCGTTTCGCGTATGGCCTGTTTACAGGCATAATATATTGAGGTCCCACCGGAATATGTCTAGATTGAAACCTTTCACTGCACTACTTCTGTGCGCCCTCATGGCGTCGCCCATGTTCGGGCAAACGAACTCGTTCACCGAGCCGGGGAAGGGCGGATTCCTGCAATGGTTTGCCCGCCCCTACGCGCCGCACACCGTGGCGCACATCAGCTTTGCCGATTCCGACCGCATCGACAAGCTGATGCACGCCGGCAGCATTTATCTCTCGTTGCGCGACGCCATCGCGCTGGCGCTTGAGAACAACCTCGATATCGAGGTGGCGCGGCTTCAGCCGAAAATTAACCTCGCGAACTTGCAGCGCGCCGAGGCTGGACAGTTGCTGCGCAATATTTCGACCAATATTACTTCCGGTCCGAATTCCGCCACGCTGGGCGTGTTGGGCGGAACGGCTGTGGGCAGCACCAGCGCCGGCGGCAGCGTAGGCAGCAGCAATAGCGGCGTGCTGAGCGGCGTCAACGTGCAATTAGCCGGTTCGGCGATTCCCAACATCGATCCAGTGTTTTTTACGTCGTTCACCGGTTCTCACACGACGACGGCTGAGACCTCCACCGTGGTTACCGGCACCACGGCTTTCACTAGCGCATACAAGAACTGGGTAGTCGGGGTTCAACAGGCATACTGGACCGGCACCACCGTGCAGCTCTTTACCACCAGCACCTTTGGTTTGAACCAGAACGCGACCACCTCGCAATTCAACCCCGTGGATCAAGGCGCCGCCAGTTTGTCCATCACGCAGAACCTGCTCAACGGCTTTGGGATCGCAGTCAACAAGCGATCCCTGCACGTTGCCAGGAACAATCTGCGCGTTACCGATCTGCAGTTCGTACAGCAGGTGATCGCCACCGTCGCGAACGTGGTGAACCTCTATTGGGACCTGGTGTCTTTCAACGAAGACCTGAAAATCAAGCAGCAGACGCTCGAACTCGATAACAAACTCTTCGAGGACAATAAGCGCCGCGCCGAGCTGGGGTCGATCGCTCCCATCGACACTATCCAAGCCGAGAGCGAAATGAAGAACGCGCAGCAGGATGTGATCACTCAGGAGACTCAGGTATTGCAGCAGGAGATGATCATGAAGAGCGTGATCACGCGCAGCGGGATGGATAACATAGCCATTGTCTCGGCGCATATCGTCCCCACCGATCACATCGAAGTGCCGGCGGTGGAGCCGATCGTTCCCTTGCAGGATCTCATCGCCGAAGCGATGCAGCACCGGACGGAAATCGAAAACAACCAGATCAGCTTGGAGAACGCCCGGCTCAATATGCTAGGCACCAAGAACAATCTGCTGCCTACGCTTTCCGCCAATGTCACACTCAGCAACAGCGGCCAGGCTGGCTCGCTAGGCAACGCTCAGGTGCCTATCGTTGGAAACACCGGTCAGATACTCGGGTATCGCCCAATTACCGCGGCTGACGTAAACGGATTCTTCCTGGGCGGCTATGGAACGGTGCTCGACCAGATCTTCCGCCGCAATTTTCCCAACTACAGCGCCAGCATCAGCCTCACCATTCCGCTGCGCAATCGCGCCGCTCAGGCCGATTTGGTCACCGACGAGCTGAACTACCGGCAGTCCGAGATTCAAGACAAGCAGCTTAGGAACAACATCAAGCTGAACGTGTTGAACGCCTACACGGCGTTGCGCCAGTCGAAGGCGGCGTACGAAAGCGCCATCGTCGCCCGCAAGCTGCAGGATGAAACGCTGGCCGGCACGCGCCGGAAGTATGAGCTGGGTACCTCAACCATCACCGACGTGGTGATCGCCCAGCGCGACGACACCACCCGCAACCTGGCCGAAGTGGACGCGCGGCGATCATACATCGACGCGCGCACCAGCCTGAAGCAGCAGCTCGGTACCATCCTCGAAGACTACGATGTGAATATCGACGAGGCCAAAAGGGGCCAGGTGGGGCGCGCGCCGGATCTGCCGGTGGTTGTGGATCGCAACCCTGCGAAGAACTAAGGACAACCGGCGTAACACGTGGCGTAGCAACGTGACGCGTACTCATCCGCGCCGCGCCGGCGATCTCTGCCAAGTACTATGAGCCGCTTGCGGCCATGGTACCGTTGCCGTCGGGAATCACGCCGGGCCGGGATAGAATCGTGCCAGGAGGCAGCAGATGCCGGACGTAAAGCGTACCGCTGCGCTGGCGAAAGTTTACCAGGCTGCATGCAGGAAGATTCAGGCTCGCGATATTCCGACCTTGATGGTCAGCGGCGGCCAGGCGCTGTATCGCTCCATCAATCCGAACAGCGCGTATACGCGTCTGCTGCAGCCTAAGCCCGGCACGCACGTATCGAAGTCCCAAGCCAACAATCTGCTGATCCCCGGCGACGGCTGCGTCGATCTGCACAACCGGTTCAGCGGCCCTTCCGGCGATCCCCCGGATCCGAATATTCCGCCCGCCTCGGGATTGTATTGCGTGCTTCAGCAGCAGGCTCTGGTCAACGAATCCGCGCACTATTCGGGCAAAGCCCCCATTTGGGCTCTCTCCGGCCGGTGTGTGCTGAGAATCCGCATCATGGGAACGATGCTGGTGGCCGATCTTTCCCCGCACAATCCCCGCGCCATGCGATTCCTGCGCGAGCTCGGCTCGAATACCTGGGATGAGATGACCGACCCTAAGGATTGCTCCATAGCCCGCGGCATCGGTCTGGCGATTGCGCAGAGCGGGTACCTGAGCGGGCTGTCTGTCGAGACGGTTCGCGAATCGGCGCGTTCCGCCGATGAGCGCGGGGACAATCTGGTGTTGTACGCGCAGTCGGGAAAGGCAGTGCCGAACCTCTACATCGATCAGGCTTGGTATTTTGGCAAGACTTCAAAACCGGAAGCGTATCCCGTCGCTTTTCCATGATCGCGCGCGGCGGCGGCACTTTCCAATCGAATCCGGAAGGACCGGCTTTCCGCTATCCTGGAAATTGGCTCGAATCTATCCTTTCCAACCCTACCGTTACACGTCCGCGGCCGGCCCGTTACAGAATCTGGTCACCCAGCCGTACGACAAGATTACGCCCGAGGCGCAGGCGCGCTATCTGGCGCAGAGCCCGTATAATCTGGTGCGGGTGATCCTCGGCGAGCGCAAGCCCGACAATGAGGGCGACAACGTCTACACGCGCGCCGCGGGCTATCTGAACGATTGGATCTCCGGCGGCATTCTCGCCAAGGACGCGGAACCGGGCATCTATCCCTACTTCCAGGAATTCACCGTCCCCGATACGGGCGAGCGGCTGGTGCGCAAAGGCTTCATCGCTTTGGGCGCGGTGGAAGATTACTCCGCCAACGTTGTGTATCGCCATGAGCGCACGCTGGCCGGTCCGAAGAAGGACCGTTTGGATCTGCTTCGCCACACGCGCGCGCACTGCGAGCTGATCTTCATGCTGTATCCCGACGACGAAGGCGCCATCGACGCGCTGCTCGATCAGGCAGCCGCTTCAGCGTCGCTGGGCGAGGTGACCGACGAATATGGCGCGGTGCACCGCATTTGGAAAATCGCGGGCGCGGAGCGCGCCGGATTGAGCATCCAGCAGATCATGGCCGGCAAGAAGCTGCTCATCGCCGACGGCCACCACCGCTACGAGACCGCCATGGCCTTCCGCAATGAGAATCCCGATCTGCCCGGCGCGGACCGCGTGGCGATGGCGTTCGTCAACATGCACTCGCCGGACCTTCGGATATTGGCGACGCACCGCCTGGTAAGCGGTCTTTCCGCGGAGCGCGCCGATGAGTTCCTGCGCGCGGCCGCCGCCGATTTCAAAATCGAGGAGATCGATTCAGCCGATCGTCTCAAACAGGCATGGGCTGCGAACACCACCGGCTGCACGATCATCGGCGCCGCGGCCGGCGGCAAACTCTACATGCTGGAAGAGCGCGACGCGCGCGGCGAGCTCGATATCCGCATCCTGCACGACCTTTTGCTGGGGAAGGCGCTCGGCATTACCGAAGAGGAGGTGCGCAACGAGCAGTTTATCCGCTACGCGCGCGGTATCGACGCGGCGGTGGACGCGGCGCGCACGGGCGCCGCGCAGATTGCGTTTCTGCTCAAGCCAACGTCGGTGCAGCAAGTGGCGGACACCAGCTTCGCGGGCGGCGTGATGCCGCAAAAATCGACGGATTTCTATCCCAAGCTGCTGTCGGGGCTGACTATCTATAAGCTCGACACGTAGGCGCACGGAGCGTAGAATGGACGCATGGGCAGACCCGAGGCCGTCGCGCTCATTGCGATCATAATGTTGTTGGTTGGGATACGCTACATCGCTACGCTAGCCGAAGGAATACAAAACTTCAAGGACGCGATTGGCGGTGGACCACGGCCGCCCACTCATCCGCTGCCTGGCAATGATTCCGTAATTGTGAATCGGCCGCGTTCGCGGCCTTGGCCGGAAAAGTGAACTTGTAGCGGCGTCCCACAGCGGACATCTCGTCCCGAAACCGGACACTCGCGCACCGGCAACTCTCAGGGTCACAGCAGCTTGCGCGGGACCGAAACGTGCTCCCTATCGAAGTTGGATGATACCTGCCGTGGATACCATAACCGTCACGCCGCCGCGCCCCAAACCGTTCCGCATCCTCGTCTCCGACGATCAGGCGGACGTGCTCGAAGCCATGCGGCTGCTGCTCAAGGGGCAGGGCTGGCAATCGGTCACGGTGGAATCGCCCAAGGCGCTGCTGCACGCGGCGCGCACCGGATCGTTCGACCTCATCCTGGCCGACCTCAACTACACCCGCGACACCACTTCGGGTGAAGAAGGGCTTGACCTGCTGGCGAGCCTGGAGGCGCAGGGCAATAATACGCCGGTCATCGTGATGACGGCTTGGGGCAACGTGGACCTGGCCGTGGAAGCCATGCGCCGCGGCGCGTGCGACTTCATCCAGAAACCGTGGGATAACGACCGCGTGGTGGCGTCGATCCGCAAGCAGGCCGATTCCGAGCGGCGGCGCAGGTCGGAGCTGGAAATCGCCGCCAATGTGCAGCAGCAGCTCTTCCCGCACAATCTGCGGCGCCTGGAGACCGTGGATTACGCCGGCGAATGCGTGGCTGCACGCGAGGTGGGCGGCGATTATTACGATTTTCTGGAGGTCGCCGAGCATACGCTGGGCTTCGTGCTCGCCGACGTTTCCGGCAAGGGCGTCCCGGCCGCGCTGCTGATGGCGAATTTGCAAGCGTGTTTCCGCAGCCAGCCGCCAGGCGCGCTGCTGCGGCCGGCCGAGGCTCTGGTTACGGTGAACCGGCATTTCTTCGCATCCACCGCGGCCGAGCGCTTCGCCACGCTCTTTTTCGGTATTTATGACGACCGCACGCACCGCCTGCGCTACGTGAACTGCGGCCACTGCGCGCCCTTGTTGTTGCGGGCTTCGGGCGAAATGGAACATCTGTATCCCACCGCCACTATGCTTGGCGCATTCGCCCAATGGAGCTGCGTTGAAGCCGAAACCGAGCTGCGATCGGGCGACTGCCTGACGATTTACTCGGATGGCGTCACCGAAGCGGGCACGGAATCCGGCGAAGAATTCGGCGAGCAGCGCCTCGATGCCGCCCTGCGCGCTCACAAGTGGTCCCAAGCCGCCGCGCTGGTGCGATCGGTGGTCGACGCGGTGTCGGAATTCAGCGGCGGGTCGCGCGACGACGATGTGACGGTGGTGGCCCTCCGCGGCATGTAGGACAGGCCTCCGGGCCTGTCTCGGACAGACGCTTTTCTCTGTCAACCCGGCGATCTCAGCGATTCTTTCACAGCTTTGGGGGGAGCGAATTACGGCACTGAGCGGGGATTATCGCCAAAACTGTTAAGCGCCTCGCAGCGAAGGACCGAACTGAGACAGTTGGGTGTATACTACTTTCAACTCGGGAGCAAAGGGAAATCCAGGCCAATTTCACAATCGGAAGCAAAAATGAAATATGGAACTTCCGGCTAAGTTCCGGCTTCGGAACCTCAATCGTCAAAAGGAAAAGGAAGCCGCATGAGATCCGCTAAATCTACGTTAGATCGTGTGGAGAAAATGGGCTGCTGCAGTATCGCAATAGCCGCTCTGCTGGCCCTGGCGCCATGTTTGAATGCGCAGGTGCTCTATGGATCGCTCACCGGCAGCGTCACCGACAGCACCGGCCGTTCGGTGCCCAACGCCAGGATTGACGCGCTGAACGTCGCCACCGGAATCGCCCGCCAGGCCACCAGCGACGACCGCGGCGGCTACCTCATCAGCGATCTTCAGCAAGGCGTTATAAGGTGACTATCACGGCGTCGTCGTTCGGGACGGTTATCGAGCAGGGCGTTACAGTGGATGCGAACACGGTCCGCCGCGTGGATGCGCAAGTGCAATTAGCGCAGGTGAACCAAACCGTCACGGTGGATGCATCGGTGGTCTCCCTGCAGACGGATCGGGCCGACGTCAACGCCGAGATCCGTCCCGCGCAGATCACGGAGCTGCCCACTAACAGCAACGCGACGCGGAACTTCCAGAGCGTCTTTCTTATAGTCCCGGGCTACACGCCGCCTGCCTCGGAGCATTCCGAAGCCGGCAACCCGCAGGCCGCCCTGGGAACCAATGTGAATGGGGCGTCGTACAACAACAACAATACGCGCATCGACGGCGTGAGCGATCTTTACCCTTGGCTGCCGGAAATCGTCGCCTATGTACCAGCAGCGGAAGCCATCCAGACGGTCAACGTGGTGACGGCCAGTTTCGACGCCGAGCAGGGCATGGCGGGCGGATCGGTAGTCAACGTGACCATCAAGTCGGGGACCAACCAGTTCCATGGCACGGCTTGGGAATTCAACACCCTCAGCGCCCTGAAAGCCAGAAACTACTTCTATTACGGCGTCAACAACCCCAAGAACATCATCAATCAATTCGGCGGCAACTTCGGCGGCCCCATCAAGAAGAACAAACTCTTCTTCTTCGCCGATTGGGAAGAGACCGATAGACGGGCCAACGTTTCCGCCCTGGAAACCGTGGCCCCCGACCCGCTTCGGCAAGGCATCTTCTCCGGCACGGGCACAGTCATCTACGATCCCAGTACGGGCAATGCCAACGGCACGGGGCGCACGCCTTTCCCGAACAATACGATTCCCACATCGCGATTCGCTACCGCGTCGCAGAAGATGATCGCGCTGATGCCCGAGCCCAACCAGGCATCGGCTTCCGCTACGCCTACCAACGATTACTTCGGCAGCGCCGATTATGCCTCGACGCACCACAACATCGACACCAAGGTCAATTGGAATCCCAGCGAGAAGACCACCTTGTTCGTCCGCTACGGAATCTCGCCCAGCCGTATCTTCGATCCTCCCGGGCTGGGCGCCGCCGAGGGCAACACTCTCGACGGCGGCCAGCCCGGAACCGCTACCGGCCGGGTGCAGAGCACTGGCGTGGGCATGACGCATACGTTTTCGCCCACCCTGGTGGCGGATGGAAGCGTGGGCTACACGCGGCTGCGGCTGGACACGGAAAACGTCGATATCGGGACCAATTATGGGTTAACCGTACTCGGCATTCCCGGCACCAACGGATCTTACTCTCTGGACGGCGGGTATCCGAACTTCGGAGTCACCGGCTTCTCCTCCTTCGGGAATTCCAACGTATCCAATCCGTCCCTGTTTCGCGATAACGAATACAACGCGTCGCTCAATCTCAGTTGGATCAAAGGGTCCCACTCCTTCCGTTTTGGCGGCGAGTATCAGCACTTCGCCATCAACCATTTCCAGCCTCAAACCTCGTTCGGCCCGCGCGGCGGTTTCACCTTTAGCGGAGGCATCACCTCGCTGAATGGCGGGCCCGCTTCGAACTTGTATAAAGGCTGGGCGGATTTTCTGCTCGGCTTGCCGCAGACGCTGGGCACCTCCACCGAATACATCAACCCGGCCACGGTCCGCGAGTCGATATACGCTTTCTACGCCCGCGACCAGTGGCAGGTGACCCGCCGGCTCACCGTCAGCTACGGACTCCGGTACGAGCTCTATCCGTTGGCCACGCGCGACAATTTCGGCGCCGACATTTACAACCCAGTCACCGGAATCGTCTGCCTCGGCGGGGTCGCCGGCAACCCGCGCGATTGCGGCGTGAGTGTGGGCAATGGCGTGGTGGCGCCGCGCATCGGAATCGCCTATCGCATCAATGAGAAAACCGTGCTTCGGCTGGGCTATGGCATGAGCGTCGATCCGAACAGTTACCGGGCCATGCGGGACGCCTACCCGGCGACTATCGCGGAGTCGATCAGCGGCGCCACTTCCTATCAGGCCGCCGGCTCGCTCGCAACCGGCATCCCGCCCATCGTGGGTCCGATAGTGTCGCAAGGCAGTTTCCCGCTGCCGACCACCATCACCACCACCACGTTCCCCGCGAACTACCGGCGCGGATATATCGAATCGTTCAACGCGACCCTCCAGCGCGACTTTGGGATTTTCAACCTGCAGGCCGCCTACGTGAGCTCCCTCGCCATCCGCCACACCGACGATATTAATATCAACGCGGCCGGCCCGGGCGGCGGCGTCGCCGGGCAAGCGTACTATCCCATCACCGGGCAGACCACCGCCATTACGGAAAGCACGCCGTTCAATAACGCCAAGTACAATGCTCTGCAAACTCAGTTGACGCGGCGTCTGGCGTCGGCCGGACTGTTCGGGATCTCCTACACGTTTTCCAAGGCGATGGACTACGGGGACAACGACGATTCGGGGCTGACCTGGTCGTGGATTCCCATGTACCTCCGCAACTATGCCCTGGCAGGCTTCGACCGCGCGCATAATTTCGAGGGTTACTGGAATTACGCGCTGCCGTTCGGCCGCGGAAAATCCCTGGCATCTCACGGCGCGGCGGCGTGGCTCGCCAGCGGGTGGCAATTGAACGGCATTCTGAGCCGGTTTAGCGGATTGCCCTTCACTGTCGCCTCCTCCGGTACGTCCGTGAATGCGCCGGGCAGTACGCAAACCGCCGAACAGGTGGCGACGTCGGTCGCCATTCTGGGAGGGCACGGAATTGGCGCCAATGGCGGTTCCTACTTCAATCCGGCGGCGTTCGCGCCCGTCACCACTGTCGGCTTCGGCAACAGCGGCCGGGATATTCTTTTCGGCCCCGGCGTGTTCAACTTGAATGCCAGCCTGTTCCGCAACTTCAGGGTCACGGAGCGGTTCCAATTGCAATTCCGCGCCGAAGCATTCAACCTGACCGACACCCCGCAGTTCGGACAGCCCGGCGCCACGGTGAGTTCCGCCACCTTCAATGCGGATGGCAGCATCAAGTCGCTCAACGGTTATACGCAGATCACTTCGGCCAGCAATGAGCGCCAGCTCCGCTTCGCTCTCAGGTTATCGTTCTAAGTATGTCTCAAACGCGACAGACTCCCTCGGTGACGCGGCGCGGTTTCCTGGCGGGGACCGCGCTACAGGTTTCTTTGACCGCCGCTTCCGCCCAGTCCGGCGCCAACCGGATTCTGGTCTACACGCGGAACGGCCAGGGCTACGTGCACGACAACATCGCCAGCAGCGTCGCCGCTATTCGCAAAATGGGCTCGGAAAACGCCTTTTCGGTGGATGCCGGCGACGACCCGGCCGTCTTCGCCGACGCCACGCTGAAGCCATACAAGGTCATCGTTTTTTCCAACAGCAACAACGAGGCCTTCACCAGCGATACGCAACGCGACGCCTTCCAGCGCTACATCAAGGCCGGCGGCGGCTTCGCCGGCATTCACTCCGCTTCCGGATCGGAGCGCAACTGGCCTTACTACTGGTCCATCATTGGCGGCAAATTCCTGCGCCACCCGAAATTGCAGAAATTCACGATCCACGTGAAAGACCCCAACCATCCGGCCACCAGGGGAATGTCCGCCACTTTCGAGTGGGAAGACGAGTGCTATTTTTTGGGGTTCATGAATCCGGATCTCCATCCGCTGCTGGTTACCGATCCCTCTAAGCTCGACGATCCCCAGCGCGCGGAATATCCGCGGGGGCTGGTGGGCGATGCCATGCCGCTGGCCTGGACCTTGCGCCAGGATGGCAGCCGCCAGTTTTATACGTCCTTGGGACACAAGAAAGAAGACTACGCAAACCCGATTCTCTACAACCACATCCTGGGTGGAATTCTGTGGGTAATGGGCGAAAGGAAGTAATCCGCATTGTGGGGCAGGCAATCTTGCCTGCAGCCGCCTTTCAGGCGGCTTTTCGGCGCCATGCGCGAGTCTTCGCAGCCGGCCAGCGCCGGCTGAAAGCCGGCGGCAGCCAGGATTGGCTGCCCCACAAGAAGCCGACGAGGAACGTCGCCACAAATGCAGAAGCCTGAAGTAAGCGGCGCCGCCCGCTACGCCAGCCTCCGCGCGCTGGCCAAGCTCAATCTCGATCTGCGCGTCCTCGGCAAGCGCGCCGATGGATACCACGAGCTGCGCACCATCTTCCAAACCATCTCCCTGGCCGATTCCATAAATCTTTCGTTCACGCCCGCGCGCCGCACGGCCATTTCGCTAGAGGATGCACTCGCCATCCCCGATAACCTCGCCGTACGCGCCGCGCAGCTTGCCATGGATGCCATGCGCGCCACCGGCCGCGTCGAGATCCGCCTCACCAAGCGCATTCCCATGGGCGCCGGCCTCGGCGGCGGATCCTCGGACGCAGCCGCCATCCTGCTCGCGCTGCCGGTGCTCGCCGGCCGTGTAATCGAACTCGCGCAGCTTATCGAAATGGCCCAGCAGCTCGGCAGCGACGTGCCATTCTTCCTGCTCGGCGGCCGCGCCGCCGCCATCGGCCGCGGGACCGAGCTCTTCCCGCTGCCCGATTCCCCCGCCCGCTATGGCGTCCTGATCGATCCCGGCATCCACGTCTCCACTGCCGAAGCCTATCGCCTTCTCGGGGCCGGTTTGACATCCGGGCCACAACAAAATAAAATCGGAAGTTTCCAGTCTCAAATGTGGGGGCAGGGGTGTCCCGGTACGTGCGCCAACGATTTTGAAGGGGTGGTCTTCAAGCAGCATCCCCGGCTCGGCGCTATTAAGAGGAAGCTGATCCGGTCCGGCGCTTCGCCAGCCATGATGACGGGCAGCGGATCGGCTTTGTTTGGTCTATTTGAAGACCGCACCCAGGCTGCCCATGCGGTTGAATGGTTCCAGGGGCCGGATGCCCCGTACGGATTTTCACTGGTGAACCGCGTCCGTTACCAATCGCTATGGCGGCGGGCGCTCGATAAGCATATCGTTGGAAGGACATGGCCGCCCCGCAGCCGATACGCTCGATGAATCACGACCGCCTCAAAATCTTCACTGGCAACGCTCACCCCGCCCTCGCGCGGGAGATCTGCCATTGGCTCGATAAGCCTCTGGCGGATGCCGAGATCCGACAGTTCTCCGATGGCGAGATTCACCTCCAGATCCAGGAAAACGTGCGTGGCGAGGATGTTTTCGTCATCCAGCCCACTTCCACGCCGGTTGACCGCAACCTGATGGAACTGCTGCTCATTCTGGACGCGCTCAAGCGCGCCTCGGCAAAGCGCATCACCGCGGTGTTACCCTATTATGGATACGCGCGGCAAGACCGGAAGGACCGGCCGCGCGTGCCGATTTCCGCCCGGCTGGTGGCGGCGGTCTTGGAAACGGCCGGAGCCGATCGGGTGCTTACGCTCGATTTGCACGCCGCGCAGATTCAAGGATTTTTCGATATCCCGGTGGACCACCTGTTTTCGGCCCCGGTGATGATCGAGTATTTCCGGACGTTGCAGTTGAGCGATATCACCGTGGTATCGCCGGACGCCGGCGGCGTGGAGCGCGCGCGCGCTTTCGCCAAGCGGCTGAATTCTCCGCTGGCGATCATCGATAAGCGGCGTGAAGAAGCCAACGTCGCCGAGGTGATGAATGTAGTAGGTGAAGTGAAGGGCCGGCACTGCATGATTGTCGATGACATCATCGATACGGCAGGCACGCTGGTGAAAGGCGCTGAAGCGTTATTGGAGAAGGGCGCGGCCAGCGTGACGGCCTGCGCCACGCACGCGGTTTTATCGGGCGGCGCGGTAGCGCGCATCGAGGCGTCGTTGTTGAAGGAAGTGGTGGTAACGAATTCGATTCCGCTCTCGGAAGAGACCAGAAAATCGAGCCGGATCAAATCGCTGTCGATCGCCAAGTTGCTGGCGGAAGCCATACGGTCGATACACGAAGAGACTTCGGTCAGCGGATTGTTTATATAGCGGAACCAGTGAACCCACGGTAAGCCGGAGCGAAGATCCGCTCCCCTTACGACGCGCCATCCGAGCCGCGATCTGATCGCCGCGCCATCCGCGCGACGACCTCAGAGCCTATCGGAGCCGCGACCGTAAGGGAGCGGTTTTCCCTCAAGCCCAACGGACTTCGCCCCCGCCAAGGAGAGATGCAGTGAGAAAAGATATTACCGTCGCCGCCGAGGTGCGTACCTCGCGCGGTAAGAACGAAGCGCGCCGTACGCGCCGCGCGGGCCAGATCCCCGCCGTCGTCTACGGAGCATTCCAGGATCCGGTTTCCATCGCGGTGAACCCGCGCGAGATTCTCAAGATCGTCCGCAGCAACACCGGATACAACACCATTTTCACGTTGGCCGTCCAGGGCGGCGAAAACAGCCCCGTCATGGTGGTCGATCATCAGGTCGATCCCATCAAGAGCACGCTGCTGCACGCCGATTTCAAGCGCATCGATCTCACCAAGCGCATCCGCGTCAGCATTCCCGTCTCCACCGAGGGCGAGCCCGCCGGCGTCAAGGTGCAGGGCGGATTGCTCGAAATCATCTCCCGCGCCATCGAAATCGAATGCCTCCCGGACGATATTCCGGAGCACTTCATCGTTGATGTCCGCGAGCTCATGATCGGCCAGAGCAAGCGCGCCAGCGACGTCCAGCTTTCCGGCTCCATGAAACTCACCAGCGCGCCCGAAACCGTGATCGCGCACATCGTCACTCTCAAGGTGGAAGCCGAGCCCGTGGTTGAGGAAGCGGCCGTGCCCGTCGCCGGGGCTCCTGCCGCCGGCGAGCCCGAAGTCATCAAAAAGGGTAAGAAGGAAGAGGACGCCGCGGCCGACAAGGACAAGGAAAAGGGCAAGAAGAAGTAGCCCTCCATGCTTCTGGTGGCCGGTCTGGGGAACCCGGGCGAAGAGTATGCGCTCACGCCGCACAACCTGGGTTTTCTGGCAGTCGACCGGCTTGCCGAACGGCATGGCATCCGCGTCACCCGCAAAGATTCCAGGGCGCTGATCGGTTTGGGCGAAATCGGTTTGGGGGAAATCGAAGGACGAGAGGTGATGCTGGCCAAGCCGCAAACGTTCATGAATTTGAGTGGAACGTCGCTCGCTCCGCTCATGGCGAAGCACGCGATCGGGCTTGAAGACCTGATCGTGGTTTATGACGAGCTGGACCTGCCCTGGCAGACTTTGAAGATCAAGCCCAAGGGGTCGGCCGCGGGTCACAATGGAATGAAGTCGGTGATATCGAGTCTCAATTCGAGCGAGTTTGTCCGTGTAAGGCTGGGAGTTCATCCAGGCCATCCCATCAGGAGCGGCGTGGAATATCTGCTGGCGCCCATGAAGCGCTCGCAGAGTAAGGAATTGGAGGAATTCACCGGCTTTGCAGCCGATGCGGTTCGCTCCATAATTGCCGAAGGCGTCGTAAAGGCCATGACGAAATTCAATCGTCGCGCCCAAGGCTTAACCAAAGAGGAAGAATGAGGATTTACGAAGAGTTGTTCATCATCAAGCCGGATACGCCGGAAGAAGAGGCCGACCAATACGTCGAGCAGTTGCAGACGCAGTTGACCACGGCCGGCGCGACCATAGACAAGGTGGAAAAGTGGGGCAAACGCCGCCTCGCCTACCGCATCGATAAGTACCGCGAAGGGTCGTACGTGCTGTTGCAATTCACCGGCGACGCCAACCTGGTGAAAGAGCTGGAGCGCCGCCTGCGCGTGGCGGACATGGTGTTGAAATTCATCACCGTGCGCATCGACGAGACGCTCAAGCGCCTCGAAAAGCGCAAGAAAGTGCGCGATAAGCGCGCGGCCAAGCGCGCCACCGCGGCGCCCCCGCCTGGCGCGCCTGGCGCCCCCGCGCAGCCATCGCTCGAAAAACAGATGACCGAAACGCCGGCTATGCCCGGCCTGCCGAAGGAGGCATAACCCATGGCGGAATCGAAAGGAAGACCGGGAAGCGCCGGGCAACGGCCCACCGGCGGCGATAAGGCGGTAATCGGCGGACGGAAGCAGTATTTCCGCCGCAAGAAGGTGTGCCGTTTCTGCGTCGAGAAGATCGACGATATCAATTACAAGGACATAAAGCTGCTCCACGGGTTCGTCGCCGAGCGCGGCAAGATTGTTCCACGCCGCATTTCGGGCGTGTGCGCGCCGCACCAGAGGCGCGTGACGGATGCGATCAAGAAGGCGCGCAACATCGCGCTTTTGCCATTCGCGTCGTCGTTCTAGGAGCGGAGGAAACTGCCATGGAAGTCATACTCAGAGAAGACGTTGAAAAGCTGGGCAACCGCGGCGAAGTAGTGAAAGTCGCCGCCGGATACGCCCGCAATTTCCTGCTGCCCAAAAAGCTGGCCGTTGCCGCCAGCGGCTCCAACAAGAAGATTGTGGAGCAGGAGCGCCAGGCGCACCTGCGCAAAGAAGCCAAAGTGAAGGGCGAGTCCGAAGATCTGGCAAAGCTGCTCAACGGCGTAAGCGTAACCATCATGCAAAAAGCCGGCGAGAACGATCAGTTGTTCGGCTCGGTAACTGCGAAGGACGTGGCCGACGCTTTGGCGGCGAAGAACTTTACGATTGATCGGCGGAAGGTGCAATTGGAGGAGCCTATTAAGACGTTGGGCGAATTCAAAGTGCCGGTGCGCCTGCACCGGGATGTGACAGCGGAAGTTACTGTGCATGTAGTCAAAGAAGAGTAAGTGGGGCGGGCCCATGGCCTGCCNNAGGTCGCGGCTCCAATCGGAGCCGCGACCGTCGGGAAGCGTGATTCCGTGTAACTTTGGGTTAGCTAAGTTCAGGCGGCGCGCGTCAACGCCAGAATCTTTCTCCTGACCGCTGCGGGAAAATCGACAAATACGAAGCAGTTCCGGTGGTAGAGATAATCTTCTCCGCTCTCGTCGACAATGCGTACCAATTCATCGCGGGCAGCCTGCGGGTCCGGAAGAATGGGATAGACCTTCCCGGGAATGAGGGATGCCCGATAGCCGGTATTGTCGATACAGAGCGCGAATGGTTTTGTCGAAACTCTCATGGTTCGCTCACATGGCGCTGTTGGTCCTACCGAATCGGAATGACGTCCAGATCTTCTATCGCCTCGTAGTCCCTGAAATCCGTGGTCACAAAGCGGACAACCCCATTGACGGGCAGATGCTGCAATCCAAGCGTCCGCAGCCTGGATCGGCCGTCCCGCACGCCGGCATTGGTCCACAACGGCGGCCCAAATCGCACACGTGCGTTCGTCGGGATAGAGTGTCAGGTATAACTTCGTGTGCTCTTCGAGAGCGGCACGCCGGGACGCTCCCCAGTTGTTGGCCGCGGGCCACAGCAACAGCTCAGCCCGAGCCATGAACGAAATCACTAACTGATGACCCGCTATCGTTCGACACACTTCTGCCGCAGCGAATGGTTTCGGCTAAAAAGGATCGACACGACATTAGTATCCAGAAGAAGGACGGTCATTTACGGCCGGTTTTGGCCGACGGGCTCTGATTACGAAGTTACGAAGCTCGCGGATCATCCTAATGAAGGCATCGACTTCGGAGGGATCGCCGTCATCGGACGGAGCGAAGTGGCGCACTGCCGGCTTCAGTCCCGGGATGGACATCTTCGGGGCACGCAGACTTCCCGGGTTGACAACCTTCGCCACAAATCCAGTGTATCGGATTCTGCGATGGCGGTCTATGAACTGGAGCCACTTGGACGAAGACCGTGCGACCCGTAGTTCCGCCGTCCCCCGCGCTTACCCCGCCACCAGTTCAATCAAGTCCCTTCTTCCAGCGACTCCACGTCCTTGAGCAAAAGTTCACTCACGACATCCCCAAGATCGCGGCCCTTCTTCTGCGCGATTCGCTCCAAGCGTTTCTGCAACTGGCCGTCAAGGTAGATAGGCAGACGCACGCGCGCTCCCGTCCGGTAGAACTTGCCTCGCTCCGCCTTCGAAAAGTCGTAATGTGGCTTCATTGTCTAAGTCCCCTGATACTGTGCGGATTCTCTCCGATCCGCCCGGCGCGCCGAGATCAAGCGGATCTTCGCACTCGCCTCCGGGCCGGTATGGAGCTGCAACCGGAACGTGTGGCACACTACCAGCAGCACTCCGGCGCCATCCAGTCCGAGAGTGATCCAGCGCTCCTCTTCCTCGCTATGCTCATCGTCAAACATCGACATAGCCCTCGGGTCGAGAAAAACAGTGGCGGCCCGCTCAAATGAAACCCGGTGTTCCCTGACGTTTCGTAGGGCTTTTGCGGGGTCCCACTCGAACTGATGTTCGAATTGCCGCTCCACGTAGGGATTATCCCACGGAGCCGGTCTAGCCCCGGTCTAGCCCCCTAGCCAGAGGTGCGGTTCGAGCCCCTCACCCCGCCACCAGCTTCTTCTGCAAGTCCTCCAGCGACACTCCCTTAGTCTCCGGATAAAACGCCAGCACCACCACAAACTGCACCGCCGTCATCACCGCGAAGAATACGAACGGCGCGGCCTTCGAATAATTCGCCACAATCACCGGAAACGCGAATGAGATCGCCGCGTTCATCACCCAGTGCGTAAAGCTGCCTAAACTCTGGCCGCTGGCGCGCACGCTGGTGGGGAAAACCTCGCCCAGATAGACCCAGATCACGGCCCCCTGCGAGAAGGCGAAGAACGCGATGAAGCCGACGAACAGCCAGACCAGCAGATTCGCATGAGCGCCCGACGCCAATATCGCCGCCACGCCGCCCAGACACGCCGCACAACCGATCGCGCCCGTCAGCAACAGCTTCTTTCGCCCCAGCCGGTCGATAACCGTCATCGCAATCATGGTGAAGATCAGGTTCGTGAACCCGATCGCCACCGCTTGCAAATCGCCCGAGACTTTGCTGAATCCCGCCGCCGCGAAGATGTCGTTCAAGTAATACAGAATCGCATTGATGCCGGAAAGCTGGTTGAACATGCCGATCGTCACCGCCAGGAAGATGGGCAGCCTGAATTTGGCGTGGAACAGCGGCTCCTGCGCGTGTCCGTGCAACGCGTCGATCGAGCCTACGATATCCTGCAGCGCAGTCTCCACGTCTCTTTCGCCAATCTGCTGCAACACGGCGCGCGCTTCCGGGACGCGTCCCTTCTTCACCAGCCAGCGCGGGCTGCGCGGAATGGTAAACAGCATCAGGAAGAACAACACCGCGGGCACGGCGGAGACTCCCAGTTTCCATCGCCATTCCGCGGCGCCCAGCCCTTCGAGGCCGATCACGTAGTTCGAGAAGTAAGCCAGCAGAATGCCCGCGACAATGTTGAGTTGGAAGAAGCCCACCAGCCGTCCCCGCCACTTGGCCGGTGCGATTTCCGCGATGTACATGGGCCCCAGGACCGAAGAGCCGCCGATTCCCAGCCCGCCGATGAAGCGGAACAGAATCCACGCAGGCCAGTTCCAGGCGAAAGCGCATCCCAGCGCCGAGACAATATAGAGCACCGCCATCAGGCGCAGGCTGTCGCGGCGCCCCAACCGGTCGCCGGGAATTCCGGCCAGCATGGCGCCGAATATGGTGCCGATCAGCGCGCTCGAAACTGTGATGCCCAATTCCGTGGGCCCCAGGGAGAACGCGCTGGAGAGTTGCGAGGTCGCGCCGGCGATGACGGCCGTATCGAATCCGAAAAGCAATCCGCCGAGCGCCGCTACGGCCGTGCTTTTGACCAACGACGAGGAAATGTCCATGCGCTGTATAGTGTGCCACAGCCGAAGGTAACTTTTTGGCCGCCCGGGAGTTTCGTTCGAGTGCGGAATCTCCATCGGGACCTTCGCTATACATTTGGCGCCCGTTGGCGGGCATTAAGCCCTTCGCCCGCGGTCGCTACCCCTGCAACCGCTACGCGGTCCGGACATGCCAAGCCAGTCCCGTGGACGAATCCATCGCCACAACCGCACTAACCCACACTTGGCTCCTAACGAAATCGCGTCCCTCGCCGATAAATACCAATGTAAGAAGGCGAATGGTAAGAGGGCGAATGGAATCCCACGTTTTGGTAGTTGACGATTCTGCTGCGATCCGCAAGATCCTGCACCGTGTCCTGAGGCAAACGGGCATGGCTATTGGCGAGATCTACGAAGCGGGCGACGGCCAGGAAGCACTGGAGTTGCTCAAGACAAAAACCGTCAGCTTGGTGCTGTCGGATATCAACATGCCTAAAATGGACGGCCTGCAGTTGCTGGCTGCCTTGAAAAATTCGCCCGAGCGGCGGCACATCCCGGTGGTGATGATTACCACCGAAGGCGGCGAAACCAAGGTCGGCGAAGCCGTGAGGTTGGGGGCGGCGGGGTATGTCCGTAAGCCGTTCACCGCCGATCAGATTAAGGATAAGCTAGCAGGCATTCTTGAGCCGGCGATACAGTTATGAATCTCAAAGAGTTCATCGTGGATTCCATAAACCAGTCGACTCTCGAGGTGTTTTCCACCATGCTGGGCGTCGAGCTGGCGCAGGGGGCGGCGACGTTCGAAGACGCCAAGCCCGGCATCGAATGCGAAGTAATTTCACTAATAGGCCTGGCGGGCTCTTGGGCGGGCGCCGGTAGTCTGAGTTGCTCGGCGGCGTTGGCCTGCCGCGTCTGCGCGAACATGCTCATGACAGAAGCCACGGCGGTGAACGAAGAGGTGCTCGACGCCGTGGCGGAGTTGACCAACATGATCGTCGGCAACGTCAAGACCGCACTGGAAAGCAAACTTGGTCCACTCGGTTTAAGCATACCCACCGTCGTGTACGGCCGGAATTTCAAGACCAAGACCGCGGGCACGACGGATTGGATCTCTATGCGCTTCGATTGGGACGGCGACTACCTCCTCGTGAAGCTGTGCCTGGCGCCGCACGACAAGGACGCCCATCATCGGATACACCTCTTTGAAGACGCGGGCACACTGGCGGCTTAGAAGGGGAGAAACCGTGGCATCTACGTTGCTTTCAGCCGAAGAATCCGCCTGGCGTCGCGGACCGATCCGGGCGGAATCCGGAAGTGCCGGCGGGCGAATTGGCGCAAGGACCTCGGCTCATTCAAGATCTGCGGCAACGTTACCGCTTGCCCGCAACATTGCCGCTGCGCGGTCAAGCCGCGAAAGGGAAGGCCGTCAAGCTCTGCCTCCCCGCGATCCTACAGTTTGATTTCCTGCGCCCGCCCATCGAAATGAACAATCCGCCCGCCGATGCTGAAAGTGCGCTTTGGCGAGCCATGGGCCGCGCGCAGAGCCAACGTCCGGCGCGCATCGTTGTAAGTCATCCGGATCGCCGTCCATTCACCGCTGCGATGGTTAAAGGTAGCGCCGTCGTCGTCATACAGCAGAAAGCTGCCGTCGGCGCCGGGATACACTTTGAGATCGGTGGGAGCGTCCGTCTTTTCCGCCGTATACTGGCGGATCGGGTCCATCGGAATGATGGCTCCGCCGCGCACATAGAGCGGCGTAGTTTCCAGGTCGACAGCGCGCGTGATTTCCTTGCCGCCCTCCTGGCGCTCGTTAGTCCAGAAATCGTGCCATGTGCCCTTTGGCAGATAGACCTTGCGCGAGGCAGCGCCCTTTTCCACTACTGGAGCGACTAACATGTCGCGTCCCCACAGATATTCGTCGCCGCGCGCCACGGCCGTCGCGTCGCCGGGATAATGCAGCCAGAGCGCGCGAATCACGGGCATTCCAGTCTGCGTGCATTCGTGAACCGCGCTGTAGAGATAGGGCATCAATTGGTAGCGTAAGTTGAGATACTTGCGGCAAATAGGCTCCACCTGCGCATTGTGAAAGACGCTGGGGTCGGGATGGTAAGTCCTCGTTTCACTCATCACCAGGTCGCTCGGCTGTCCGGTATTCCAACCCCACGGCAGATGCAAAGGCCAGATGCGGCCGTGCGACCGGAACAGCGTGTTGAATGCGCCGAACTGGAACCAGCGAACGTATAACTCCCCTGCGTATTCGGCGGTGGGGACAAAGCCGCCGATATCGGTTCCCCAATAGGGAATGCCCGAGAGACAGGTGTTCACGGCGTCGGGTATGTGGTTGGCCAGCGTCTCCCAGCGCGAATCCACGTCGCCCGACCAGAGAAACGAAGCGTAGCGCTGCATGCCGGCATACGCGTTGCGGTGAAGCGCGTAAGGCCGCTCGTTGGGACGGTCGAGCTGCGGCGCTTCCCAATACATGCGATTGCGGACCAGGCGGCTGGGCGTATTGAGTGCGTCGCCTTCGTCGGGCCACCATCCATCCACGCCCAGCGCGAACACGGAGCGGTGCATATCCCAATAACAACTGGTCTGTCGCTCGGCGCGGACATTCGGGTCGCATGGGTCTTTGGCCGTGCCCGCCATCTGGGAGATGCCGGTAGGATAGGCGACGTGCAGCACAACCTTAATATGATCGCCGTGTAACTGGTCGAACATCGTTTTAGGATCGGGAAAGACTTTCTGGTTGAAAGTGAACTCGCCGTTGTTAGTGTTCCAACCCGAGGGGCAGAAGCCGGTGCTGAGATAGATCAGCGCGTCGAGCGGGAGCTTCTTTTCGCGGAAGGTTTTGGCCTCCTGCAGCACCTCCTCGCGGCTCGCGAGAGTGCGGTGCGACTGCTGGTATCCGAAGCTCCACAGCGGCGGCAGCTCGGCGAGGCCGGTGAGGCGCGCGTATTCGGCCATGATCGTGGCGGGTTCGCGCGACGCAGTGAAGAAAAGATCGATGGGCAGCGGCGCGTGCGCGGGCGGCGTTGGCCGCTGGCCTTGCGCGGCGGGCGGCGTGAAGACGGCGGTGGTCGGATAGAGCGGCGTGAATTTGCTTTCGGCGCCGGTGAAATCGAACGTGCCGAACGGTTGATGCACGAACATAGCCCACCCCGAGGCGCCGATGATAAACGGAATGGGCACGCGTCCTCCGTGTGTGCGGAGCTGGTAGCCGCCCTGTCCGCTGCGGTTGTCGAACGTCTGTCCCCGGCGGTCGAATTGAGGTCCGCCTTCGCCCAACCCGAGGATGGGCGCGCTGCCGGTGTGGAAAGAGACCACCGCGGTTTCCTTATCGACGGAGAGCTGCTGAATGGCTTCGTTCCGCGCATTTTTCACGGTAAACGAAAGCGGGTCGGGCGCGATGTGGATGGAGACGCCCCCCGCTTTCACCACCTGGGCCTTAAGCGGGCCGCGCAGTTTGACGGTGGGCGCGCCCCACGAAGCTTGAACCAGAGAGCCGTCGTCCGCGATTGGTGCGGGCTGCCCGTTTTCCAGCGGAAAAATGGTCAAACGGAAAGTGTGCGGACTGACAGGTGCGATTTGGATCTCGATATCGCGCCCGGCGATCTGCGGGTTGAAGGGAGTTTGGGCTCCGGCGATTGGCGTCAGCAGAGCGGCGGCGCCGGCTTGCTGCAAAAGTTGCCTGCGATTGATGGGGGGCATGGGGACTCCGGTATTATGACACGCTTGAAAGCGCTTGCAATGGCGAAACCGGTTGGCACTCCGCTTCGTTACCCGTCGCGGCTCGGTGTGGTGCGGGGTCGCGGCTAGTATCGTGCACAGCCGCGACGGCGTCGGGCACGGCCGTGGCCCGGCGTGGAGCGGATTCCGCGAAACAGTTCAAATTCGTACTGCTTAATTAGTAAGCGTGCCCAGAGTAGCGTCATGGATGGCGAGGATACGGATAGTTTGCGCCAGCGCCAGCGCTTTTGTCATTTGAATCGCCTCGTGTTCGTGCCGGACGTTCCGGGACGTTCGCCGCACTGGATATAGCTCTTATGTAGCGTGCTAAACTTGGCGGACGAGGAAGCACTGTGCGCCGGCGCCCCGAGTTCCATGGCCTCTCCCCGTCCTGAGCCGGCATGATGCGCGCAATCCCCGAACCCCGTAAACTATGGCGATTCAAGTCGCACTGAATCATAAAACCCAATACCGGTATGACCGCATGGTCATGCTCGGGCCGCAGGTGGTGCGCCTTCGGCCGGCGCCCCATTGCCGCACTCCGATTCTGTCTTATTCACTCAAGATCCACCCGAAAGACCATTTTCTGAACTGGCAGCAAGATCCGCAGTCGAACTACCTGGCTCGCCTGGTGTTCCCAAAACCGGCCGCGGAATTCCTGGTCGAAGTCGATCTGGTCGCTGAAATGGCGGTCTTCAATCCGTTCGACTTTTTCCTTGAGCCTTACGCGGAGCAGTGTCCGTTTACTTATGACAACGCGTCGGCTCGCGAGCTTCGGCCGTTCCTCGAAACCGAGCCGCTGACTCCGGCGCTCGAGAGATGGCTGTCGAGCGTCTCAAGAGAACCTCTTCGCACCATCGACTTTCTGATTAACCTGAATCAGCGCCTTAGGAACGACATCGGGTATGTGATCCGCATGGAGCCGGGGATACAGGCTTGTGAACAGACGCTCGGGCTGGGCACCGGTTCCTGTCGCGATACGGCATGGCTGCTGGTGCAGATTATGCGCCATCTTGGGCTCGCGGCGCGCTTTGTCTCGGGCTATCTGATCCAGCTTGCGTCCGACGTTAAACCGCTTGAAGGCCCCGCCGGCCCTGCGAGCGACTTCACCGATCTGCACGCCTGGACCGAAGTTTTCCTGCCAGGCGCGGGCTGGGTTGGACTCGATCCAACCTCCGGCCTGCTTGCCGGAGAAGGGCACATTCCGCTCGCGTGCACGCCGGACGCATCGAGCGCCGCGCCTATTTCCGGTCTTCTCGATCCGTGCAACACGGTTTTCCATCACGAAATGTCGGTGCGGCGAATCTATGAGTCGCCGCGCGTCACCAAGCCGTACAGCGAGGAGCAGTGGAGTGAGGTGCTCGCGCTCGGCGATCGGGTGGATGCCGAGCTGAGGGCCGGTGACGTCCGGCTCACGATGGGCGGCGAGCCGACGTTTATTTCTCTCGACGACGCGAATGCGCCCGAGTGGACTACCGACGCCTTCGGACCGACGAAGCGCAAGCTGTCGATGGAGCTTTTCCTGCGGCTTCGCGACCGGTTCGCGCCTGGCGCGCTGCTGCATTTCGGGCAGGGCAAGTGGTATCCGGGCGAACCGCTTCCGCGTTGGGCGTTGAGCTGTTACTGGCGCAAAGACGGGGTTCCGATTTGGGAAGATCAATCGCTGTTCGCGGGCGAAATCCCCGCTGTTAACCGGGCTGTCGACCGAGCGGCTAAGCTCAACGCGAGCGATGCGCGGCGCTTCCTGGAAGCCTTGACCCGGCGGCTTGAGGTGGATTCTTCATTCATCATGACAGCCTTCGAGGATACGTTCTATTACCTTTGGCGCGAGCGCCGCCTGCCCGTCAACGTGGATCCGTTCGACTCGAAGATCGAAGATCCCATCGAGCGCGATCGCATGGCCCGAATTTTTGAGCACGAACTCGGGAAGACCAGAGGATTCGTGCTTCCCTTGCGCCGTGCGCCCACGAAATCGGGGACGCCGCGGTGGACCAGTCAGCCGTGGTTCACTGCATCGCCGCACCTGTTCCTGGTTCCTGGCGACTCGCCGGTGGGATTGCGGCTGCCTCTCGAATCGCTTCCGTGGACCAAGCCGGAGGACGTCGAATATTCCTTCGAAGCCGATCCGTTTAAGACGCGCGAAAAGCTTCCCGAGAAGCCGGAGCGTAAGCGCTACCTGTTCACGGCGCCCGCGTCTTTTCTTAATCCCGAGCCGATCGAGAAGCGGGCGCCTCCCAAGAAGGGCGAATCCGCCGCGTGGGTTTCGCGGCCGGCCCTGTGCACAGAGGTACGCGAAGGCGCGCTGTACGTGTTCCTGCCCCCCGTTGAATTTCTTAGCGACTATCTCGACCTGCTCGCCGCGATCGAGGACACGGCGGCCCACCTGCGGATGCCGGTCGCGATCGAGGGTTACGCGCCTCCCGCCGATCCGCGGATCTCAGTGATCAAAGTGACGCCCGACCCCGGCGTGATCGAAGTGAATATTCAGCCCGCCGAGTCGTGGGAGCAACTGGTGGAAAATACCACCGAACTGTACAAGCTGGCGCGGCAGACGCGTCTCGGCACGGAAAAGTTTATGCTCGACGGGCGGCATGCGGGTACCGGCGGCGGCAATCACGTCGTCATCGGCGGCATCACGCCCGAGGACAGCGCCTTTCTACGGCGTCCCGATCTGCTCCGCAGTCTGATTGGCTTCTGGCAGAACCATCCCTCGCTCTCCTATCTCTTTTCCGGACTCTTCATAGGTCCTACCAGCCAGCATCCGCGCGTCGATGAAGCGCGCACCGACTCGCTTTATGAGCTTGAGATCGCGTTCGACCAGGTGCCGGACGCCGGCTCCGCCGGACGCATAACGCCATGGACGGTCGACCGCATCTTCCGCAATCTTTTAATCGATGCGACCGGCAACACACATCGCACCGAGATTTGCATCGACAAACTTTATCCGGCCGACGCCGCGTCGTCCCGGCTGGGGCTGGTCGAGCTGCGGGCTTTTGAAATGCCGCCGCACGCGCGCATGAGCCTGGTTCAGCAGCTGTTGGTGCGAGCGCTGGTCGCCAGATTCTGGAAAGAGCCGTACCGCCGTAAGCTGATCCACTGGGGGAACGCGCTGCATGACCGTTTCATGCTCCCCCACTTTGTCGAGATCGACTGGCAGGACGTCCTTCATGAGCTCCGCGACGCCGGCTATGCATTCAAGGATGACTGGTTCGCGCCGCACTTTGAGTTCCGCTTTCCCCCGATCGGTTCCGTCACCGCGGGTGGCGTTACGGTCGAATTGCGCCACGCCCTGGAACCATGGAACGTCCTTGGCGAAGAAGCGTCCGGCGGAGGCACGGCCCGCAACGTGGATTCCTCGGTTGAGCGGCTCCAGGTGACAGTCACGGGCGCGACCGGCGGCCGATATGCCGTCCTGTGCAACAGGCGCCGGATTCCGCAGCCTGTGGGCGGAGTCCGCTATCGCGCATGGCAGCCGCCTTCTTCCCTGCATCCGAATATTCCGGTTCATACGCCGCTGGTCTTCGATATCTTCGACACATGGTCGTCGCGTTCCATCGGGGGGTGCCTGTATCACGTTTCGCATCCTGGCGGACGAGCCAACGAAGAGCTGCCGGTGAACGCCCAGGAAGCCGAAAGCCGCCGGTTGTCACGCTTCAGTTTGCTCGGCCATACCCCAGGTACCATCGCGGCGCCGCCCGAAGAATCGAACGCGGAATTCCCTTTGACGCTCGACCTTCGCAGGAATAGCCCGCGTTAAACTGACTGTCGTGGCGCACGGGGCGCCCTCTGGGCCCTTGCGTGCAGGGTTCACACAATCGTGTGAACGCGCTCGGCCCTTACCGCGACCCCGTCCCAAACGGCGCCAACGCTCGTTATTTTTCCTGAGATCGAGTCTGACCGGACCGGTCGATTTTCAGGATGCCTCGGGGCCGCGTGGACCCCCGGCCACACGGCGTCTGGTCCTATTCTTGCTACAGAAGCCGTGCTGAAGTTGTGCGCTCTGAGAGCCTGCGACTTTATCTTACAGAAAGGAGGGAGGAGACATGTTGATTCGCTTAGGCTACGACATTGAATTCGATCTCCCACTGGACGTTCCATTTATAGGGTTGGTAAATGTTCATCCATCGCGCGTGCAAAATCTTCGCGAGCCTGACGAATTGACCGTCGAGCCAATTGTGCCGATCACCCGATTCATCGATTCATTTGGGAACTGCTGCAAGAGATTCCGGGCTCCCAAAGGCCACCTCCGGTTGTACAACTCTACGCTGATCGAAGATTCCGGCAAGCCCGACCCCGTGAATCGGTCGGCTCGCGAATTGCCTGTCGAATATCTTCCGGAAGAAACCTTGATGTACCTTTTGAGCAGCCGTTATTGCGAAGTCGACCTGTTGTCGGATACCGCGGCGCAGTTGTTCGGCGGGTTGCCGCGGGGATGGCGGCGCGTGCAGGCCGTGTGCGACTGGGTGCATGACCATGTCACATTCGGGTATGAATACGCCCGCTCGACCAGAACGGCGGTCGAAGTCCACAACGAGCGGGTAGGCGTATGCAGGGATTTTCAACATCTTGCGGTCGCGTTCTGCCGGTGTTTGAACATTCCAGCGCGCTATGCCACCGGTTATCTGGGCGATATCGGCGTCCCGCCGGTTCCGTCGCCGATGGATTTCAGCGCCTGGTTCGAAGCGTACCTGGAGAATCGCTGGTGGACTTTCGACGCGCGCCACAACGCGCCCAGGATCGGACGGGTTCTCATGGCCGCCGGCCGGGACGCGGCCGACGTGGCGATCACAACTTCTTTCGGAACGGCGGATCTGAAAAAGTTTGAGGTGGTTACCGGCGAGGTTCACGCCGCGGTCCAGTCAGCTTTCTAGTAGGACAGACGATCGTTCTATGCCGTCTGTCTTTCACGAGGCCATGACAGACCACGGAAGGCGATGGTCTGTCCTACCTTACTCCAGCGGCTCCATATCTACGCCGACTTCGAGTTTGTGATCGCGGCCGCCCAAAATCACGCCGCGCACGGGACTTACGTCGCCATAATCCCGGCCCCACGCTAGCTTGACATGGCTCTCGGACGGGATCAGATTATTGGTGGGATCGAGGTCCAGCCAGCCGGCGCCGGGACAGTATACCGACACCCACGCGTGCGAAGCATCCGCGCCGACCAGTCTGGGACGCCCAGGGGGCGGGTAGGTCCTTATATATCCGCTGACGTACCTGGCGCCAAGGCCCAACGATCGCAAGCACGCGACTTGCAAATGGGCGAAGTCCTGACACACGCCTTTCCTCGATCGAAGTACTTCCTCCGGCGACGTCCTTACAGTAGTAGCCTTTGAATCGAACCGGAAATCCTTGTAAATGCGGGCGGTTAAATTCAGCAACGCTTCGGTCAGCGGGCGGCCGGGCGGAAAAGATGGCGATGCGTAGGCCGCGAACGCGTCGCCTCGGGAAACCCTGGGCGACTCAAACACGAACTGATAAGCGTCGAGCCCCGCCTCGCTGAGATCCGACGGCAGCGATCGAGCCACCTCATCCCACGCCGGCGCGCATTCCGGCCATGTTACCAAAGGACCGTCGACTGCAACGCGGCTGCGGGCTTCGATGGTCAGCTCTTCATGCGGTTCCCGGATTGTGAAAAAAACGAAGGAATTGCCAAAGTAATCCAGGCGTTCGCGCAATGAAGCCGGGTTCGGAGTTATCAGCAGCTCGTGCGACATGCAAGTGTGATGCGGCTGAGACCGGGGAATCAGGTACGCCACATGAGTCCCGAAAGAAACCGGCTGCTTGTACGTATAAGTCGTCTTATGAACAATTTGGTAAGTCATCCGCCTATTCTGATCGGGTAAGTTCGCGCGTGGTTAAAGTAAGTGAGGGAAATGTTGTCCGCCCAGGACGGCAGCAGATTTTGGACAAAGCCCAGCAAATGGTCGAGTTCCAGTTGTCCCTCGGAATTGGCGGCAATCCTGCCGCTGCCGGGGAGCGAGAAATCGAGCTTTTCAAGATCCAGCCCGCGCAGCAGCGTCATCGCGTGTTCGATGGCGCTCAGATCGTCCGGCGCATGACGCGCCAGTTTCCGGTACAAGTCAACCAAGTGGGACACCTGGAAATTCAGCGACCGGGGATTGGTCTCATCCGCCATCAGCACGTCCAGTACCGCCAGCGGCTGCAATGTCGTGAAGTAGCGGGAGCGGTAGGTCATGGAACTGTCGGAGACTTCCAGTAAATATTCGAGCAAGGGCCAACCTTCCGCGTCGATTCCCGCGGTCACTTCCCGAAGCTGCCTTACCGAATACATCGCTCGTTCGAGTCTGCGGCCCAGACTCATGAACAGCCAGCCCGGTCCGCGGGTGATGTTTTCACGCTCCATGCCGGAAAATGCCGAAAGCAGCTCGAGGCACCCTCCGAGCACCGCGGAATACTCGCCAAACAGCATGTACTTCTCGGTATCACTGGCTTCGGCAAGCGCGACCACCAGCCGCGACATGTCCGCCGACAGGCGCTCACGAAGGTTTCCACCGACGCGCTGGACCTCGGCCAGCGTGGACGCGAGGCTGTCGGGCCGCTCGGCGCCCGACATCAGCGAGATCAGCTCCTCCTCCAGATCGCGCGCGGTGGGCCGGCGATCCTTCGGCAGAGCGCTGTGCGGAGAATCGAAACAGTTGTGCAGGCGAAACAGGCAGGCCAGCTCGGCCGCGCTCGATCGCCGGACGCGCGACATCAGGCACCGCAGCAGGCGCGCGATGCATTCCGACCGCTCGGCATAACGGCCCAGCCAGAAAAGATGGTCGGCGGCGCGGCTAGGCAGGTCCACGGGCGCGTGCTGCAGTTGGACCGGCTGGTTACGCGGACGCCGCATGCTGAAGGTATCCACCGGTCCGTCCCCAAGAACCCAGGCGTCCTTGCTGCGGCCGCCGCGCTGCATGGAAACCACCTGTCCGTCGGCTCCGGCCACGCGTACCAGGCCACCCGGCATCGCGAGCCAACCGCTGCCGGTGTTCAGGACATAGGTGCGCAGCACCAGTCTGCGCGAGTAGAGGCGCCCGTGGTCCCACACTGGGGCAGTTGAGAGATTCACCTGCTCCTGTGCGACGTATTCGTAGGGAGATGCCCGCAACTGGTCGCCGATCTTCTGCTTTTCCGCTTTTGCCAGGCCGGCGCCGAATACCGGCTCCATTCCACGCAATGGAAACGCCGGTTTTACCACTACCTCATCCAAATGGTTCAGCACCCAATCCAGCGCGTATTCCTGACCGCACCACCAAGTCGCGACGGACGGCAGTTTGAGGGGCTCTCCCAACAATTTCCTGGCAAGGCCGGGAAGAAACGGCATGATGGCGGCGGTCTCGATCACGCCGCTTCCGAGCGCGTTTGCCACGACGGCATTTCCGGCGCCGACGGCGTCCACCAATCCAGCAACTCCCAGGAACGAATCGCCGCGGAGATCGAGCGGGTCGCAAAAACTATCGTCCACGCGGCGAAGGATTACGTCTACCGGTTGCAAGCCTTCCACCGTTTTCAGGAACACCCGGCGGTCGCGAACCGTCAGATCGGCCCCTTGAGCCAGAGTGAGGCCGAGATACCTGGCCAGATAGGAATGCTCGAAGTAAGTCTCGTTGAACGGGCCTGGGGTCAGCAGCACCACTCGCGGATGATCGGAGCGCGCCATGCCCAGCAGCACCTCGCGTTGAGTCCGAAAAAAGGACGCCAGACGCCTGACGTTCGAAGTGCGAAAAGCATCCGGCAGAACGTCCGAGACGATGGTCCGGTTTTCGAGCGCATATCCGCTTCCCGAAGGCGATTGCGTGCGGTCGGCGAGTACCCACCAGCGGCCGTCTGGCGACCGCGCCAGGTCCACGGCGAGCAGATGCAGATAGGAATGTTTCGGAACGTTCACCCCCGCCAGCGGCCTCAGAAACGCCGGATTCGCAAATAACAACGCGGCCGGGATATCCCCGTTGGTTACCAGCCGGCGCAGGCCATAAATATCCTCGAGCAGCAGGTTAAGCAGATGCGCTCGCTGAACAATGCCAGCCTCGATGAACCGCCACTCTTCCGGAGCGATCAAAAGCGGGATCGGGTCGATTTCCAGTGGCCGGTTCGCGCCTTGGGGGTCGGTATAAATGTTGTAAGTGATGCCGTTTTCACGGATCCGCCGCTCCGCGTGCTCCCAGCGATGCGCCAGCTCATCCGAACCCACTGCCTGCACCGAGTCGACGAAGGCCGACCAGTGCGGCCGGGGATTGACTCCATCCGGCGCAAGCTCGTTATAACTCGACAGATCGGGCAACAAGGTTTGAAGCAGATCAGCGAACATAGCTGGCGTCTCTCAACCGGTCTCCGGCGATTCCTCAAAAGGGGATTGCTTTCCGATGATAACAACAGGAAGGGATTCGGCATTTTACAAGTTCGCGACGGTCTTCGAATGAGGATTCGTTTCTAATCCAAGACGATCCTGAAAATGGGGCGGGTTCAAGGGCTGGGTATAGGCGCTTTCCGCTCGTAATGGAGCTGTAATTGAACTGCGATGAAGGTTTGCGATCGGCCGGCTTTGATCGGACCACCCTCGACATACGAAACTCTTGCCATCCTCGCCACGAGGCGAAGTCCCTCGCAGGCAGTGGCGATAGAGTTCGAAACTGCGCGTGGAGCCGGTCTTCGATCGGGAACCACTTGCACAGGGAAGCCGTCTGCGCTTTCTGCCGGAACCCGCGCACCCAGTCTGGAACGGGAGCTATATCGCCGAACTGGTAAGCGGGGGATGCGGCAAAGGCGCCGCCGCAGCGAAATACCTGTCGTCAGCCGGGTAAAGTCGCGCGGATCGGTCGCACCGAACATGGGCACGCCAGCCACGTAATCCGTGAATTTGGCGCCTTGCACTGTAACGCGAGCGCCGGCGTAAGAAGGCTTCTACCGCGCCACAACCGGCGCCGGCATCGCTTCCTTCGTGAACCGCGGAATCATCTGGTCCCGGTTCGCCACCTGCCACACCGCCGCCGCAACCTCGGCCGACGCCTCTTTCACGTCTTCCGGAATGATGCGTTCGTATGTGTCGAGGTTGGTGTGGTGGGTCAGGCTGTTGTACTCGATGGGGTCCTGTTGGAACCCGATCCCCGGAAGGCCGGCGTTGTTGAACGACGTGCTGTCGGTTCCGCCTGTCATCCGGCTGGTCGTCGAGCTGACGCCGAACAAGCCCCAGTCGGTGAACAGCGCGAAGACTCCACGTAGCGTCACCGCCGCTTCGGGCGGTCCGAAAATGCTGGCGCCGCGCAGCCGGCCGGTGCCCGTATCCACGTTAAAGTAGCAATCCAGTTTGGCGAACTCGGGCTTGGGGTTTTCGGCCGTGCCGAAATGTTCCTTCACATACGCGAGCGACCCCAGCAGCCCTTCTTCTTCACCCGACCACAGCGCCACACGGACAGTGCGTCGCGGCTTCAGCCCCATCGACTGAATCAGCCGCGCGGCCTCCAGCATGATCGAAGAGCCGATGCCGTTATCGGTGGCGCCGGTCGCCGAATGCCACGAATCCAGGTGTCCGCCCAGCATGACAATCTCATCGGCCTTGTCGCTGCCCGGAATTTCGGCGACTACGTCGTAACTGGTCTTGCCCTCGGGATAGGTGCGATTGACGATGGTGAACTCCAGTTTCACGTCGTCGCCATCGGCCAACAGGCGCTCGATGCGGCCGTAATCGTCGTTGCGCAAGATGACCGCCGGAATCGTGTTAGTGATGTCGTAACCCGCGTGCGATTGCGCCACTATGATTCCCATGGCGCGGGCCGCGTCGTTCATGCGCACCAGCGCGCCGCTCGCGATCAGCATCGTATCGATCTGGCTGGCCACCTGCTGGGCCGACAGCCGGCCGGTATCCCCCTGGCCGCCGCGGCCTCTGCCACCGCCGCCGCCACCCGCGCCACCGCGGCCCCTGCCGCCGCCGTTGGGGTTCTCGTATTGCGCCTTCACCTGGTCGTCCGGCCGCCGCTTTGCGGGCTCATTGAAATCCACCGGAATCACCGCCGCCTTGCCGACCATCACTATCTTGCCGCGCACCTTGTCTTTGGTCGCCGCGATCCAGGCATCCATTTCCGCCTGCGTCGGACCCTCGAACTGCGGTCCGCCACGCCCGCCGCCGCGGCCGCCCCGGCCACGCCCGCCACCACCACCGGCAGCGGCGGCGTCATCGGCAGTAGGCGGCGGGACCGGCGGTCCGTGGGGAGCCTCGATCTGGACAGCCGACCCTGTGACGGTGCCATTCGTCGAAGGCGTCCACCCCAGCACCTCGAATTTCAGGTTCTCATGCACCGGCGCATTGATGAATCCCCAGGCGCGCTCGTTGAGCCACCCCGCACGTTTGAAGTCCCATGCCTCTTTGTGCGCGTTCTTCATTCCCCACCGGGTAGTCTCGGCAATCACCCAGTCGACGGCCGCCTCATGATTCGGCGTGCCGGTCACGCGGGGGCCGTAACGGTCGGCCAGCATGTGGATCGTATGCATGATCTGCGAATGCTCCAGCTCTTCGCTTCGGATTTTCGCGGAGGTGGCTTCATCCACCTTATCCTGCGCCAGGAGCACGCAGGTCACCGCAAGGGCAAGGGCGAGGGACAGCTTTTTCATAATCGATCAGCATATCGTAAATCGGGCTGCCGCGTATGCCGGGGCGGCTTAAATAGCTACGGAGCGGCGGCCGCCAGGAAGCGGTCATTTTAGCCGGCCTTTCCCGAAACCGTGCAAGCACCCGTATGCCGGGGCGGCTGAGATGCCTTCAAGTGGCGCGCGGCCATGCCCTGCGCATCGGTCTCAATTTGCGGTAGGAGCCCTGTCGACATGGTCGATCACGAACATCTCGACCGAAAACTTCTTCACTTCCAACTTCAGCCCAAGCTGCTCTTGCAAGGCAGCAAAGATCGAGGGGCGGTTTGGATCCGCCGGAGTCTCGCTCCCGCTATTCGGCTGGCTTTCGTCCGGCAACCACTCCAATTTGAAGTCGTATTTGCCCGTCAGCCCGGTGTTGTCCTCGAAGGGACAGCCCAACACGCTCGCAAATAAGCTGACCCAATCCATCATATGCACTTGGTGGCCGATAATCAGACCACTTTGAATCGTGGTACCGGCGGGGATCGAGCTGACTTCTCCCTCTTTCACCTCGTGAAGCTTCGGACCGTTCTTGGCGATCGCCAGCACATACCCCGGAATGTCCTTGATTTCCCGGTGGAACTTCAAGCCGAATCGTTCGACGATCAGCGTCCGGAGCATCTGAAACTTCTGCGTAAAGGTGGTGGGACCGTCCGTCTTGGCGTCAATATCCCACTTGTCTGAGCGCAGCCAGTTGGGCCCTCCAACAACCTGATAATCTCTAAGGCGATACGCCCCTTCAATGAGATTTTGAAGGGGAGTGTTGGTCCAGCGCGCCATTCCGGGATCGAACTTATTCCCCATGCCATTGTGGATGGACGTATTCGCCTTCAACGAAGCCGCCGCGAATCTTGGCGCGGCAACTTCCGTCTGCTGCGCTTGCGCGTAAAGAGCGGCGCTCAGCAGTACGATCGCAAATCTGTGAGTGACTATAGTCGTAAAAGCCTCCTTCATTCTACCCGTGGGGCGGGCTCATGGCCCAACCCATGGCCGGCCCTGTTCCGAGACGATCTGAGCCTCGGACTTCGGGCGCCGGTCTTCCGGGCCGACCGTGGGACCGCCCCGCCAGTCGGCTCAATTTGCCGTGGGGATTTTCTCTACGTGGTCGATCACGAACATCTCGACCGAAAACTTCTTCACTTCCAGCTTCAGCCCAAGCTGCTCTTGCAAGGCAGCAAAGATCGAGGGGCGGTTTGGATCCGCTGAAGCCTCGCCGCCGCCATTCGGCTGGATCTCGTCCGGCGCCCACTCCAATTTGAAGTCGTATTTCCCCTTCAGCCCCGTGTTGTCCTCAAAGGGGCAGCGCAACTCACCCGACAAGAAGAAGAGCCATTGGAACATTGGCGTCCGGCGGGCGATAATCCTGCCTCGGTTGTAGTTAATGCCAGCGGATTCGGCGCCGGCCTCGCCTTCTTTCACCTCGTGAAGCTTGGGGCCGCCTTTCGCAATCACCAGCGAATAGCCCTGCAGGTCTCTCATCTCGCGGTGGAATTTCAGATGAAATCGCTCTTCGATCAGCGTCTGAAGCATCCGATGCTTCTGGGTATAGGTAGTGGGACCGTCCGTGGCGGCGTCAATATCCCACTTGTCCGAGCCAAGCCACTCCGGCCACCCGAAGGTCTGATAATTCCTGAGGCCATACGCGTCTCCAATAAGTTCACTAAGTGGGTAATTGGTCCAGCGCGCCATACCGGGATCGAACTTATTTCCCATGCCGTTGTGGCCGGACGTATTTGCCTTCACCGAAGCCGCCGCGAATCCTGGCGCCGCAGTTTGCGCATGCGGCGCTTGCGCATAAAGAACTGCGCCCAGCGCCGCGATCGCGAATCTTGGAGCGATCATGGTTGTAGACAATCTGCTGTCATTTTTTCCGCGGGCACGCTAAAGCATGCCCCACCAGCCGCCAGCGCCCAGTGCGGCTTATCCGGATAGACGTGGATTCCTTCCGGAGCGTTGACCTCAATTCTAGCTTGCAGCCGCTATTGCGATAATGTACGTCATGCTCCAATGTGCTTTCCGCAAACGAGTGTTCGCCGTTCTCCTGCTAACTTGCGCTTCGGCGACGCTTCCCGCGCAGGCTCCGCCGGCTCCCGCCGCTCCCACGCATGCCGACATCATGCGCGGTGAGTACTGACCATACCGCGCCAACAACGATCTGCTGTTCTACATTAGTTGCATAGTGCTCTCCACTTTAGTTGGATCGCACCGGAAATCGACGGCAGCGAGAAAATCCGCGGCCACCGACGCCGGCGCAACCATCATTCCTCTCTCTAAGCCGCGCACGCACTCGGTGGCGCCGACATTTCGTATTCTTCCATAGACGCGCCAATCGGCGCTCCTGGCAAATTGAAAGCCCTCGCCTTCAGGTATGGACGACGCCGGCAACAACCGGGGCTGGCTCTGGGCTTGCGCAAAAGGCTAGCTGCTAGCGCGGCGTCCCCGAAATATACGGACAGATGCGCTAATGTGGAAAAGTCGCCTGAAAGGCGGCTACTGTCAGGATTGGCTGCCCCACAAGGTTTGTCCAGTCACTCGCTGGAGCCTGCACGATCCCCCAACTTCACCCCCGCCAACCCCGCCAGCGCCAGCGCCGCGCACACCGCCGCAAACCAATCGCCAAACCTTGTATACGCCGTCTGCGTCGATATGAAGTTGAACCCGGTGTACAAAGTCGCTTCCGTGTATAACGGCAAACGCCCTAATACGCGCCCCGCCGGATCGATGGTCGCCGTGATGCCGTCGTTGGCCGCGCGCAGCACCCAGCGCCAGTTCTCCGCGGCGCGCATGCGGACAATGGCCAAATGCTGCTCGCGCGCCGCGCTCTTGCCGAACCAGCCGTCGTTGGAAATGGTGAAGAGCGCCTCGGCGCCATTCCTGGCGAATTGACGCACGAAGTTTGGAAGTACCGATTCGTAGCAGATGAACGTGCCAATCCGGTGAGTTCCCATCGGCGACGCCACCACCTGTTTGCCCGCGGCGAAATCGCCCACTTCGTTGGAGATATGGTTGGCGAAGCCGAACGGCCATGGCACAAACTCGCCGAACGGCACTAAGTGGACCTTGTCATACCGGCTGACGGCATTGCCCGCGGGCGAAATCAGCGCCGCCGAATTCAGCGGAGCGCCTTGCGGCGTGCGCGCCACTGTCCCCATCAGCAGATAAGCGCGCGCGGCGATCGCCAGCTTGTTCACTTCGTCGCGTAAGTGCGCATCCTGGTAATAGTAGAGCGGCGCCGGCTCCTCCGGCCACACCACAATCTCCGGCGGCTTCTGTCCCGCCACCAGCACGCCGCGCAGCGTCTGTATCTCCTGCTCGCGCTCCATGCTTTGCAGCGAATCCGTGGTCCATTCCGCCGTTTCGGAGATGTCCGGTTGCAGCAGCAACGCCGTCTCGCGGCCGTGGCGCTGGTCGGGCATGGGCGGCAGAAAGATCAGGAATGGCATCGCGGCCAGCCACAGCAATTCCGGCCGCGGACGCCGCAGCGCCACCAGCGCGATTCCGGCCGACATCGCCGCGAATATGAATGACAGGCCATAGACGCCGGTGATGGGCGCCAGTCGCAGCGGAACGCCCATATCGATTCCCGCATTGCCCAGCGCCAGCCACGCGAAGCCGAGCGAGCCATGCGTCACTTCGACGGCCACCCACAGCGCTGCCACCGCCGGCACGGCCCACCAGCGGCGCATCAGGATTCCCGCCAGCAGCGCGAACACCGCCATGTGCAGCGCTTTCACCATGCAGAACAGCATGAAGACGGCCCAGCCGGCTGCGTCGCCCAAGCCGCCGTGGAACGAGAGCACGAACTGAATCCAGTAGCAGACGCCGAACCAGTAGATCACGCCAGAGACCCATCCCAGCAGGAATCGCCGCCATGGGCGCGGCTCGCGCGCTGTGGCGATTAGCAGAGGCGCCAGCGCGAACGGCGCTAACCAGGTGAAGTTGAATCGGGGGAAGGCTAGGATGAGTAAGAGTGCCGAAGCGCAGGCTAGCAGCCAGTGCAGGGATGGCTTGCTAAGCTGCATAGGTTATGGGCTCCGGAGAGGACGCGTTCACACGAGTGTGAACGCTGCACGCAAGGGCCCAGAGGGCGCCCCGTGCGCCACGGGCGAAGAGCCGACTGAAAGCCGGCTGGACAGGCCGGGAGGCCTGTCCCACTGTGAGCCTCAGCACGTGGACCGTCGCGCTTCCTCGTGCAACCTGTCGGCCATGTAGGAACTGCGCACCAGCGGACCGCTGAAGACCATCCGGAAGCCCAGCGCCAGGCCGTAATCGCGCCATGCCTCGAACTGGGCCGGGTCGATATAGGCCGCTACAGGCAGGTTGCGGCGCGTCGGCTGCAGATACTGGCCGATGGTGGCGACATCGGCGCCGTGCGCGCGCAGATCGCGGAGCAGCGTGTGCACTTCCTCGTCGGTTTCGCCCAGGCCCACCATGAATCCCGATTTCGTCAGCGTGCCGGGCGCATGGCGGCGCGCAAACGCCAGCACGTCGAGCGATTGCTGGTAATTGGCCTGCGGACGCACGCGGCGGTAGAGGCGAGGTACGGTCTCCATATTGTGATTGAACACATGCGGCCCGGCGTCGAGCACCCGCGCAATCGCGTCCAGGTCGCCGCAGAAATCGGGCGTCAGCACTTCCACGCGCGAATCCGGCAGCGCGCGCCGCACCTCGCGCACGGTCTCGGCGAAGTGATGCGAGCCGCCGTCGTCCAGGTCGTCGCGATTCACGCTGGTGATCACCACGTAGCGCAGGCGCAAACTCGCCGCCATACGCGCGACGTTGGCGGGCTCAGCCGGGTCGAGGCGCATATCCTGCTTTCGCGGATTGGCTTTGGGCACCGAGCAGAAGCCGCAGCCGCGCGTGCAATAGTTGCCCAGGATCATGAACGTCGCAGCGCCGCGGTGGAAGCATTCGTGAATGTTGGGGCAGCGCGCCGATTCGCACACCGTATGCAGGTTCAGCTCGCGCAGGCCGGCCTTGAGTTTGTTCAGCGATTCGAAATGCGTGCGGCTCTTGCGCGCCCACTCGGGCAGGCGCGGGCGGGCGGCGCCGGTCTGGGCATTGCCGGTCTGGGCGGCTCCGGCCTCGGCGTTGCCGGTCCGGGCGCCGATTTGGGCGTTATCGATTTGTACCAGGGGAGGCGTCACTGCGTGTGCTTCACCGGATGCAGCCCGGCGTTTTCGAGCTGCGTCTTCACATGCGCCAGGGTGGCCGTATCGCTGTAGGGCCCCACCAGCACGCGGGTGAAGTTGTTGGGGCCGGGACTGAGCGTGACGGGAAGGCCCATATCCTTGATGGTTTGCAGCAAGGCGCGGGCGGCATCCTGATTGACGGTAGCGCTGATCTGCCAGTAGATTCCCTGGGCGGTTTCGGTGGGGACCGGATCCGGCGGAGGTTCGGCTCTCTCCTGCCTTGCTTCCCGTGCGGGCTGGGTTAGGGCTTGCGACTGCCCGTCGCCGGCAGGTCTGGCGGCGTCGCCGGGCTGTGTGGCGGGCGGCGTGGCGGGTGGAGTTGCGGGCGCCGCTGCCGGTCCACGCGAATCGGCGGGCGGGTTCGCCGCGAGAGTTGTCGCAGCCGCGGGCTCTTGCTGATACTTTGCCCTGGCTATGATATAGCCCATGGCGAAGAAGACCGCCAGCAGCAGCGCCAAAATAAAAAAGCCGCTAATGATCTGGCCGTTGCCTACCAACAGCTCGAATTCGCCGGTTTCCTTGTTCTTCATCTATGGCTTCGCCGCGCCTGCGCCGGGCATGCCGAATCGATTCAGCGCGCCCTCCAAAGATGCAATTATATCGATTGGCAAGGGAAATACGATGGTGGTATTTTTCTCCGCCCCGATTTCCACCAGCGTCTGCAGGTAGCGCAACTGAATCGCCGCCGGCTGCCTCTGCAGAACCTCGGCCGCCATGCCCAGCTTTTCCGCGGCGGTGTATTCGCCCTCCGCGTGGATGATCTTGGCGCGCCGCTCGCGCTCGGCTTCGGCCTGGCGCGCGATGGCGCGAATCATCTGCTCGGGCAGATCCACCTGTTTCACTTCCACTACGCTCACTTTGACGCCCCACGGCGCCGTGTGCTGGTCCAGAATCGATTGCAGCCGGATATTCAATTTTTCGCGCTGGCCCAGCAAATCGTCCAGATCGTATTCGCCCAGCACGCTGCGCAGCGTGGTTTGCGCAAGCTGCGAGGTGGCGTAGAGAAAATTAGAAACTTCCACAATGGCCAGCCGCGGGTCGATCACGCGGAAGTACACCACGGCGTTCACCTTGAGGGTGACGTTGTCGCGCGTCACTATGTCCTGTGGCGGAACCTCGAGCGTATCGATGCGCAGCGAGACGCGCACAATGCGGTCCAGAGGCGCGAAAACGAAGACGAGGCCAGGGCCTTTGGGCTCCGAGAGCAGGCGCCCCAGGCGGAAGATCACGCCGCGCTCGTATTCGCGCAGTATCTTGATCGAGCTCAGCAGGTACAGAATCACTACCGCAATTACGACTAAAACGGCGCCGTTCGTATCCATATCACCTCCAGCTATCAGTCTCCAGCTTGATCGAGCATCGGTTCCACGGTGAGTTTCAACTTATCGATGGCTGTGACTTTAACGCGCGCTCCGGCGGGCGCGGGGCGTAGCGAAACCGCGTCCCAATACTCGCCATGAACGAACACTTTGCCCTCGGGCGATAAGCCGGTAACAGCCGAGCCTAACTGTCCGATCATCCCTTGAGCGCCGGTCTCCACCTTATTTCGCCGGGCGCGCACCGCGAGCGACATCAGGAAGACGGTGATCGCCGCAAAAGGCAGTGCGAGCCCGATGGCGGTGACAAAATGGACGCGCATCTCCGGCATCGGGCTATCGATCAGCATCACCGCGCCGAGCACCATCGCAACCGCGCCGCCCACGGCGAGAACCCCGTGCGATGCGAACTTGGCTTCGAGAGCGAACAGAGTGAACGCCACCAGCAGCAGCCCCGCGCCCAGCCAGTCGATGGGCAGCACCGATAACGCGGAAAGCCCCAGCAGCAACATGATGGCGCCGATGACGCCGGGCGCGATCAGGCCCGGCGAGGTGAACTCGATATAGATGCAAAGGCCGCCGATCACCAGAATGATCAGCGCGATATTCGGGTCCGCAATGGCGGAAACGATTCTCTCGCGCAGCGATGGCTGGTACTCTTCGATCTCGGCGCCCGCGGTGTGCAGAATCTGCGTGGAGCCGTCGAAGCGCGTGACGGCGCGGCCGTCGAGAGCTTGCAGCAGCGCCCGGTCGTTGGGAGCGATGAGATCGATCAGATGCTGGCTCAGCGCCTCGGTTTCGGTGAACGACTTGCTCTGGCGCACGGTGGTTTCGGCCACGGCGGCGTTGCGCCCACGCCTGGCGCAGATGCTGCGCATGTAGGCGGCCGCATCGTTTTCCACCTTTTCCTTCATCACGGCGTCCATTTCGCCGCCCAGGGCCACCGGATGCGCGGCGCCGGTATTGGTGCCCGGCGCCATGGCCGCCACGTCGCCGGCTTCGAGCAGGAAGAAGCCCGCGGAGGCCGACCGGCCGCCGCTAGGAGCTACGTAGGTAACCACGGGAATGGGAGAGGAAACGATCTCCGCGATGGTATCGCGCATGGCGTCCATCAAGCCGCCGGGGGTGTTGAGGCGAATAATGAGTAGCGTGGCGTTTTCGCGCCGGGCGAGGGCGATGGCATTCCCCACGATTTCCGTGGTGACGGGGTGGACGACGCCCTCCACGTTCACGGCGATCGCTTTTGGCGCCGCTACGGCGGTCTGCGCGGAAAACGCAACCGTCAACGCGAGAATAACGCAGCCTCGCAAACTACCCCCACTATACACCAGCCGCCGGAGTTGGGTTGCGTGGCGGGGCTTGAACGGATTCGGGAAACGCCGGTCAAAATCCGCTCCCTCAACGGTCGCGGCTCCGTAACTATTTGCAGACACACGCAGCCGAGACAGAGCCGCGACCGTGAGGGAGTGGGATTCCGCGGCCGAGCGGGGAAATCCCGAAAACGCTTAAGCACCCGTTGTGTGGCGGGGCCTGAGGCTTTCGTTGGCGGCAGACCGGTTCGTATTGCCTGAGGATCGCGTGGAAAAAGCCTTCATGCAGTTTCCGGTGGCCTTATAAAGGGTTCTTCGTCACAGAGACGCGGGTGGTATCGCGTGAACCTCGATCTCCCCGAATCGGCGCCCGGCGCGCCGTGAGTTTTGTGTTCGGCGCCGGTCGATTTTCCGCTGGCAGGCGTGGCGGGAATAGACGGCTGATGCGGCAGGAAGCATTGCCTCCGAATATCGAAGGCACGCGCATCGTGGCGGCGGCGTGAAACGGCGCCACTCCATCGCGGCTCCGAAACCATCCCATCTGTTACGATAAACACCGTGCCAGATTCCGAGTCTGAGTGGCCGGCAAAGCCAGACATGGTCACGTCCGAAGCCGGGGGGCTTCCACCGAATCCGGAGGCTGCGGATGCGCAAAGGCCGGTAACATCGGGTAAGCGGGTCGGCCGGGATTACTGGATCGCCGGTCTGATTGTCCTTGTAATCGCAGGCTTCGCGGGACGGGATTTCGTGAGCCGGATATTTAGCGCCGGCGCCTCTCTCCCTTTGGGCGGGACCAGCCCGGCGGCGGCCAATGAGCACATCGGCGCGGGCATGGCCTCTTATAGCGCGTCGGATTTCACTAAAGCGGAGGCCGAGTTCCGCAAGGCCGCCCAGTCGGATCCCAATTCAGCGCTCGCTTATAACGATTTGGGCGCCGCTTTGAATAGCCAGAAACGGTGGGATGAAGCGATCGCCGTGCTTCGGAGAGCGCTTGAATTGAATCCGGCATTGGAACTGGCGAAGAACAATCTCGCTTATGCATATTCACAAAAGGCCCACGCCGATGGCCGAACGAGTCCCGAAGCCGCCCAGGCCGCCAATGAACATATCGGTGCGGGCATGGCCTTTTATAACGCGTCGGATTTCACTAAAGCCGAGGCCGAGTTCCGCCAGGCCGTCCAGGCAGATCCCGGTTCAGCGTTAGCGTACAACGATTTGGGCGCCGCTTTGAATAGCCAGAAACGGTGGGATGAAGCAATTGCCGCGCTTCAGAAAGCGATTGAACTGAATCCAACACTGGAACTGGCAAAAAACAATCTGGCGCAGGCGCTTACGCAAAAGGCCGGAGGCGGCGATGGCCGGAAGTGAAATCCGCCGCCAGATATCCGGCATGCCCACCGGCCGGGTAGCGCTTTCCTGGACAACTGCATTTCCGCCGCACTCCGGGCCGGAGCGTTCTTAGGATTCGCGGCGCTCGCGGCGCTTGCGTTTCGCGCCTGGATGCGAATCGAGGTGCGCTGGGGTGCTTTCTGGTATCACATTCCGTTCGCGGCGAAGCGGGCGGGTCTCGGCGTGCCATACGAAATGCCCCCGCTCATCAAGGACCGGTATGACGGCTTCCCCCTCTCCCGGAGTTTCTGCAAGGCGTGCTGTGGAGGGCGACCGGTTCGTTGAATGCCACGGGCGTAATCGACATCCTGGCGCCGGCTGTTTTCCTTTTTATTGCCACGATGCCCCTGCCAATTCGGCGAGCCCCCAGCAGAGCAGTGAGCGGTCGGCCCATCGGTCGAACAGCAGCATGGCTATGAGCGACGTCAGCCCAGGGCAAGCAGCGCGCCCGCGAACAGATCGACGTAACTGGTGGCCGCATGGATGACGACGAGCGGGGCCGTCAAACAGAGGACCGCAACCACCGAAAAAGAAGCCTTCAGCTTGTAGTGGAGCGACCGCTTCCCTTATACCTACGACACGCGTTCGATTTTCCCGAATCCGGTTAAGCACCCCGCACGAACCCGTGGTCCCGATAGCGAACGGCATGTAGTATGTTCGATTCGGAGTTCGCGATTCCGCGGATCGCAGAGGCGCCGCTCACTCACCTCTTACCGCTTCCGCGCCCGAATCGTCACATCCAAATTCCCATTCCGGATATTCGTAAACCTCATCGTCACTCGCCCCTGCGGATCGAGGCCGATCGCCGCCGGAGTATTCACCAGCGTCAGCATCCACCCATCCGGCAAAGTAACCGAGTTAATCGGCCGCCCCAGCGTGCGCGTCCAAACCAGCTCGCTGCCATCCATCTTGTAGCCCACCGGGTCGGTGTAAGTCTCCTGCACTCGGATGCGCACCGATTCGCCCTTGCCAATCGCCTTCGGTAAATCGCCCTGCACCACCACGGATTTCGGATCCGTCGGCGCCGGATAGTATCCCAGCGCGTTCACCTCTTCGCCTCTCACCAGGTGCGTGTGCAGCGCCTCGCCCGTATCCAGGTCGAGCATTTTGGAATCCGGCGTCACCGTGCTGCCGGCCCGCACGAAGCTGTGAACCGATTGCTGTCCCTCGCGCGTCACCGTGAAATCGTGCGAGATGAGGAACTGGTGCGTGGAAGGCTCCGCCAGCCAATAACGGATCTCCAGATCCTGTTCGGCGCGGTGAATCTGCTGCGCCGTTAGCGGCGCTGCCAGTAGCGCCGGCAGTAACGCCGGCAGCAGCGCCGGAACCAGCCATAGCAGCCGCTTCACGGCAGTTTCCTCCCCACGATGCGCACCGGCAGTTGGTCGTCGCGGTCGTTAAAGAAACTGATGCGGATACGCCCATCGGCATCGGTGGAAACAATCCCCGGCGACCGCGACCCCGCCAGCTCGTAACCTTTTGGCAGCACCACTACGTTGCGCATGATGCCGAGCGGCCGGTCGAAAACGAAACCGGTTTCCGTGGCATGATACGAGGGCTCGTCGGTATACGTCTTGAGAATCCGGATGCGCGTTTCCGCCCCTTTCGGCACGGGCTGCAACAGCGTTATGCGAAGAAACCCGGCATCGTCCGCGGTGTTCGCGGCCACTCCGCCGGACGCCTTGGCATCGCGCCCCTTTACGGTGGCGAGCGCCAGCGGTTTGCCCGTCGCCAGGTCGATCGCGCTTTCCTTCGACGCCGTGGACCCTGGCCGGATCGGGTTGAAGAAGTAAGCCGAGCCTTCGCGCGTCACAGTTACGTCGTAGACGATGTCGAACGCGTGCGTGGATGGCGCAAGCAACTGGTAAACCGTCAGTTCGCTCGCCGCCCAAGCCGGCGTCGCCCAAACGAGAAGCGCCCAGAGGGCCGGCAATTTCTTCATGGCTATTGATTGTAGCGCGCGGGATAACATGCCCGGAGCGTCACGGGAATCGCTATTCGTCATGCGCCGTCATTGATATGGGCGAACTTCAGCGGGATCGAGGGTCTGCGCTTGCAGCGAAAGCGCGCAAGTAAGCGTCGCCAACGAAACCGCCGGGATTGCGCCGCGCCGCATAGTCTCTAACCGAACATGCCGGCTATCGCGGCCGCGCCCAGAACATAGACGGCCCAAGGCATCGCCACGGCGAAGAACGCTCCCCCGAAAGAGAGCTTTTTGCCCGCGGCGGCCTTCAATCCGACGGCGATCAGGAGCATGATCCAAAATGAAAAGAGATCGAGCGAGGTCGCCAGCGAATAGAGGAACTTGGAACTCGTCTTGGGGTCCATAAACGCGCCCGGATTGAACATCAGCGGGTTACTGAAAGTGAAGTCCGCGATGCTTTTCATCTGCATCACCACCATGGTGAGCGCTGCCTTGATTATCCCCGGCAGATTCGCATAACACACGATCGCGAACACCTGTGAGAACCTGACCGGTGCGGAAAGAATCCCGGCTGTGATGCCGGTGAGCACTCCGGCAATGATCAGGAACATCACGGGAATGATCAGCGGAACGACATACCCGATGATGGAAGCGACCTTCACGCCCATCTCGATGCCCTGCTGTTGCTGCTCCGGAGTCCCCTGAGGCTGGCGCGAACTGTTGGCGATCTGTTGTTCGATCATCACCCGCCAGCCGCCGCGCTGCGAATACATGAAGGTGAGGCACAACGATACCAGCGCGATCAGAATCACGGGCACAATCCACCGCGGCCGCGCCGCAATGTCGCCGAACGCTTTCTTCGGCTCGAAGAAGACGCCGGCGATCCGCGAGAACTCACCCATTCCCGCCGGTTGAGGGTCTATAGCTGTTGCGCTTTGAGGATGCATATTAGGAAGATTGTACTCCAGTGCGAAAAGGTACGCAAAGCCATGATAATCATGGTAATATGACTATAGTCATGTTGAATGCGCTCGCGCAACACAAAATCGGGGCTGGAGAATTCAAGGCGAAGTGTCTGCACCTGTTGGATGAGGTGCAGCAGAGCCGCCAGGAAATCGTGATCACGAAGCGCGGCAAGCCCGTGGCTCGACTGGTTCCTCTGGACGAAGAACCGCCAACCATTTTCGGACGGATGAAGGGCACAGTGAAAATCCTCGGCGACATTGTGGGCCCAACCGGCGAGAAGTGGTTTGCGGAATCCGGCGATGACTGGTGATGGCCGGGTTCCCCTGCTGCTCGATACGCATTTCTGGATCTGGCTGCAAAACGGCGAGCCCGGGGTGTTCACTGCCCCAATCAGGCGAGCCATTGAGGCATCCGCTGCCGGCGGCAGGCTTTACATATCCATCATCTCCGTATGGGAAGTGGCATTGCTGGAATCTAAAGGCCGCATCGAGCTGAGCCTCCCCTGCGGCCTCTGGGTGCAACAGGCATTGGCTATCCCGGGCTTGGCCATTGCTCCCTTGACGCCCGAAATCGCCGTCGAAAGCTGCAACCTGCCTCAACCATTCCACGGCGATCCAGCCGACCGCATCATCGTAGCCACCGCTCGAAACATGGGCGCGAGATTGCTGACCCGCGATGGGAAAATTATCGAGTACGGACGCAAACGCCATCTCGCGCTCCTTTGATTTTCCCTTGCTTCCCGCGCGCGATCATTCTCGACGAGCCGGCCCCGACGCGCTGGTCCGCGACGAATTGCGGGGCGTTGCCGTAGCGGATGGGGTGAGCGGAAGATCGAGGCTGTCAATTTTGACGCGGAGGCGCGGAGTGGCGGAGGAAGGCGCGGAGTTTTTCCGGGAGTCCGGATTCCAGTGAAAGGTCAGCCGATTGTAGTCCGTGCCATTATCGAGGGCACGGAGGCAGGAGGAAGCGGAGAAAATCAAAGCAAAACTACCGCGGCAGTGTCCACTGAAAATAAAGGGCTCGCAGGTGAGTTTCCGTAGAAGCCTGGAATCGGTGAGCGGCCGCATCCGTGAAATCCCGATCGCATTTGTAGAGCCTCCGGTCGCTCCCGATGTATGGCCGAACCATCGGCTTGGCCGCGAGGTTTCCCTAAGCCGCGATGCCGTACCCTTTGCAGCGGGCCTGGATTCCTGTCCGCCCGCTACCCCATCAAGTCGCGTAGTAGCCGTCGCGGGCCTGCACGATCAAGTCTTTCTTCTTCGTGGTGAGCTGGAGCTTGCGATACATACCGCCTGCGTCGCCGGGCTTGTCCGAGTTATAGCCAATGCTGTACTGGTTGCGCAACTCCTCTTCGATTTCGGCATAGACTTTGTCGATGGGCTGCTTGTGCGACACCTCATAGAATCGTCCGCCGGTCTCTTGCGCGATCTGTTGCAGCACTTTTTTGCCGTTGGCTCCGTTGACGTTGCCACCGGGGTATCCGCCGCCCGGGTATCCCATGCCACGGCGCCGTCCCATTCCCGGTCCTCCCATCATGGGGCCGTTGTTGGTGCGGTAGGCGTTGGCGTCGGCGAACAGGATGGAGTACACCAGGGTATCGGCGCGCTGCGCGGCTTCGATGGCCATCGAGAGCGTGTACTTGCTGCCATTGTCCACGCCGTCGGTGAGCAGGATCAGCGCCTTGCGGCCCGTCTGCTTCTTGATCACGTCGTTCGCGGCGAGATATATGGCATCGTACAGCGAAGTACCGCCGCGGACGCGCCCGTTGCCGCCATTGGGATAGTTACCGCCGTTCGGATAGTTGCCGCCGTTCGGATAGTTACCACCGTTCGGATAGTTGCCGCCCTGCGACCCGCCGCCCTGCTGCTGAAGCTGCGGCCGGTTGCCCGGCTCGCACAGGTCGATGGATCTTTCCAGCTTGAGGCGATCGGCGGTCAAATCCTGCAACAGTTCGATATCGAAATCGAAACGGATGACGAACGCCAGGTCGCGGTCCACCCGTAACACCTGTTCCAGGAACTGGCGGCTGGCGGTGCGCTCGCTATCGAGGACATTGCGCTGGCTGCCGCTGGTATCCACCAGCAGGCCGAGCGTCAGCGGCAGATTGCTTTCCCGTGTGAAGTAGCGGATGGTTTCCGGCCGGCCATCCTCAGAGAGAATGAAATCGTCCTTGGTCAGAGTCTTGACAATCTGACCCTTCTTATCCCGCACGGTGGCGAGCACGTTCACCACCTTGACGTCGGTGGAAAAGCTGGCTTGCGGGTCTTTGGGCTGACCAGCCGGCGCTGGCTGACCCGCGGTTTGCGCTCCTTGATCCTGCTGCTGGGCCAACAGCAGGCGAGCTGCGGGCAGCAGGGGCAGAGCAGTGAGCAGAGTACGCCTGGTAATGTTCATATCCGTTCCGCTTTGGTTAAGCAGATGCGCCGCGTTGGCAAAGCGTTACAAGCGTCTTCGTGGCAAGACTTTGCGCCAGTTTCATCGATGGCCGCCGGAAGGCGCATATTATCGGCAAAATACGGCGGAAATGTGCGGGGCAGGCATGGCCGGCTGGCATGGCCGGCGCCGACGCACGATAGGAGCTTGCGAAGGCCGCCGTTCTGCCGGCACGAAATGAGGCTTATGCGGCTATGCCCCGCCGGACGCGATGCCCGCGCGGGCGGTGCGCGACAAACCACCCGGATGCGGAGCCGCGGAGCATCCCGGCGGCAGAGTGGAGGCGGATTCGGCGCGGCTTTTAAGCATCGCTTTTCTGATTCATTCATAACAATGAACCAGCAGCTTGCAGAGCGATCGCGCGCAATGCCAAGGTGACCATCGACAACGATAATCCCATCGTGGCTGAAAGCGTGAAGAACCTGATCAAGGCAGTAACTAGTTCCGTGAAGGGGGTGGTTTTGTGTTTTGCGGAAAACCACTCCCTTACGGTCGCGGCTCCGATCGGAGCCGGGCGCCCCCTCAGCAAGCGGTTTCACGACCGCACTGAATCTCGCGGCCGCAAAGCCCCTGTTGACGAGCCACAGGAAGCCGTTGTACACTCCTGTAGGCTTCCAAAAGGTCCTTGGCATGGCGAAGGAAAAAACCGACGTACTGCATGGCTCGCTGGCGTTAATGGTGTTGCGAACCCTGGATACGCTCGGCCCGCAACATGGCTGGGGAATCGCCCGGCGCATCGAGCAGATCAGCGGAGACGCGCTGGAGTTGAACCAGGGAACGCTGTACCCGGCGCTGCTGCGGCTGCAGCAGATGGGCTGGATTACTTCAACGTGGGGCGCATCCGACAACAACCGGCGCGCCAAATTCTACGCAATCACGCGGGCGGGCAAGAAACAACTGGCCGCCGAAACTGAAAACTGGGAGCGAATTTCCGGCATTCTCGCCCGATTCGCCAGGCAACCGGGAGAATCGTCATGACGCGACTCCGTGTGCTGTTATCGCGGCTTTCCGGCCTGCTTCGCAACCGAAGCCTGGAACGCAATCTGGATGAAGAGCTGCATTTTCATCTGCAACTGGAAATCGACCGGAACCTCCGCCAGGGCATGACTCCAGCGGAGGCGCGGACGGCCGCGTTGCGGCGCTTCGGCGGCGTTACTCAAATCAAGGAGACTTGTCGGGAAACCCACGGACTGCCCGTGTTGCAGGTGCTGTGGCAGGACGTTCGTTTCGGCTTCCGGATGCTGCGGCGCAGTCCAGGGTTTTCTCTGCTGGTGATCCTTTGCCTGACGCTGGGGATCGGCGCCAATGCCGCTGTGTTCAGTTGGATTGAAGGAATTCTGCTGCGCCCGTTCCCGCTGGTAGCGAATCAGGATCGAATGATGGCCGTGACCGGGACCAATCGCAGCGTGCCTGGCCACGACGATGTTTCCTTGCCCGACTTCGCGGATTTCCGGAAGAACTGCACGCTGTTCGATGCGTTCATCGTGGACCGGATTACGAGCACGACGCTCAGCGCCGGCGACCGGGCCGTGCGTGCTCCCGCGAGCGTGGTGTCGGCCAACTATTTCGACGCGCTGGGAGTCCGTCCGATGCTGGGGCGCGGGTTCGAACCGGCCGAGGACTACGGACGCAACGCTCATCCGGTGACCGTGATCAGCTACCAGTTGTGGATGGAGCGCTTCAAGGGGGATCCGGAAATTATCGGCAAGACCCAGATGCTCAACGGGATGCCGCATACCATTATCGGCGTGGCGCCGGAAGGTTTTTATGGGACCTTCGTGGGCTGGGCGATGCAGTTCTGGGTCCCGGCGTCGATGCAGGAATTGTTCGATCCCGGCGGATACAAACTGGAGGATCGCGGCGCGCGCTGGATCGAAGGTTTCGCGCGGCTCAAACCCGGCGTGAGTCCTGAGCGGGCGCAGGCGGAGATTTCGGCCGTCGCGAAACGCTTGGAAGACGCTTATCCGGCGACCAACCGAGGGCGCGGCATCCGGCTTTACCCGTTGTGGCAAACCCCTTTCAACAACGCGGGCACGCTGCTCCCCACGCTCAGCATCGCGCTGGTGGTGGTGGTTTTTGTGCTTCTCATCGTGTGCGCGAATGTCAGCAATCTGCTGCTGGTCAAGGCGTTCGGGCGGCGGCATGAAATCACGGTCCGCCTCGCCGTCGGCGCCGGGCGCGGCCGGCTGCTGAAGCAGCTTCTCACCGAAGGCCTGATCCTGACGGCTTTCGCCGCGGCCGGCGGACTGGTGGCGGCCAACTGGTGCCGGAACCTGTTCGTGCTGCTGCTGCCGGCGCGCGGCGGCGTCGCCATGAAACTGCCGGGCGAATTGGATTGGCGGGTGCTCGCGTTAAGCGCCGGCGTCTGCCTAGTCTCGACGCTGCTTTTCGGGCTGTTTCCCGCCATCGAGACCGGCAACATAGATCTGGCTTCGTCGCTGAAGGCCGAATCGGGCGGCGTCGTGGGCGGGCGAGGGCGGGGGCTGGTACGGTCGAGCCTGGTGGTGGTGCAGGTAGCGCTGAGTTTCGTCCTGCTGGTAGGAGCGGGTCTGCTGTTCCAGAGCCTGCACGCCGTTCAGAATACCAACCCCGGCTTCTCGACCCACGGCGTGCTGACCTCCTCGATTGATTTCGTGGCGGCGGGATATAGTGCGCAGCGGGCCAGGAATTTCGAAGACGAGCTGATCGATCGCCTCCAGGCGGTGAGCGGCGTAACCTCGGCTGCGTTCGCGCGCATTGCGCCGTTCAGCTATCGCAGCTATTCTTCCGCGCCGATTGCGGTGGATGGTTATGTGACCGCGCCCGACGAGCAGCCCACCGTCGATTACAACGAGGTTGGTCCCGGGTATTTCGCCACCATGGGCATTCCGCTGGCATCGGGCCGCGAGTTTACGCGCGCGGACAACGAAACGGGCCCCCCGGTCGCGGTGGTGAACGAGGCGATGGCGGCCCAATACTGGCGCGGGCAGGATCCAGTGGGCGGGCGGCTTCAGACGAAAGGAGGTTGGCTGCGGGTGGCCGGGGTCGCGAAAATGTCGAAGTACCGGAACTTGACAGAGGCGGCACGGCCCTTTTTCTACGTGCCGATTCGCCAGAGCGCGTTAGGGTCCGTCCTGCAGATCCGAACCCCGCTCGGCTTGGAGACGATGGCGAAAGTATTAGTCCGCGAGATCCATACGCTCGACCCGAGCCTGGCGCCGGGCGAGATGATCACAATGCAGGAAAACGTCGACCGGACGACGGCCGTGCAGCGGGTGGCGGTGGCGATGCTCGGCGTGTTTGGCGGCTTGGCATTGGCGCTGGCGGCCATCGGTCTGTACGGCGTGATGTCGTACACGGTGTCGCAGAGCAGGCGCGAACTGGGGCTGCGAATGGCGCTGGGCGCGGGCGCATCGGATCTGTTGCGGCTGGTAATGTCGCATGGCATGACGTTGACGGCAGGCGGCCTGGTGGTGGGCGCAGCGGCGGCGCTGGGATTGACGCGGCTGCTCGGGAACCTGCTATACAAGGTGAGCCCGCGCGACCCGCTGGCGTTCGCGGTGGCGCTGGTGGTGATGACCGTGGCCGCGCTGGCAGCGTGCTTCCTGCCCGCATGGCGCGCGACGCGGACGGATCCGGTTAAGGCCTTGCGGAACTGATTTCCCGTGGGGCGGGCCCATGGCCTGTCCGTTCCCGAGCCGCTCCGAGCGCTCGGTTCTTGAGCGGCAATATGCAATCGAGTCATTAGCCCTCGACTGGGCCGGCCACGGGCCCGCCCCACGCTTGGTAGACATCCGCTTTCCGATCCGAATCGGGTAAGTCTAAGCTCGTCGATGATCGCGGCCGGTACGACGATCAGCGGCATAGGCTTCAACGGCAGCTATAGCGGCACGAATACCGCGCCGGCAGCGTTCTACCTGAACGGCACGCTCTGCCACTAACAAGGCGGCAGGATGGAGATGGCGCTCCGGGCACGATGCATCGATGCGCGGGGCGCCACATAACGCCGTCTAGCCGTCGCCTTGCCAAGATCCCCGACCTCGGCGACACCCTCGGCGGCTCGCTTCCTCATCGCAAGACCTTCCCCTTCCAAAGTCTGTGCCAAACGTGCCTGCGGCATTGGCCATCCCCAACGGGCCCTGAACATGAATTATCCCGTCGCGCCGCGATGAAGCGCGATTTCGACGAAATACTGGCGGCGATTCGGCGAATATCAGGATGCGCTGAAGAAGGTCTGCAGCGTCCCGAAGGCGCCCGACCCAAAACAACGAAGGCCGACTGGGGGCGCCCTCATGGCCCGGCCGCGGCTTAAACAGCCTGCGCACTTGAATTCACCTGCCGGAGGTTCAGTCTTGAATTCAGCTACTGATGCTTCGCTAATTGCGCCTGCGCGGTTTGCAGCTTCTGCGTGACCTTAGCCATGTCCGCCGGGTCCACGTCATCCTGGTTGCCGGCGTTATATTCCTTCAGGGACGCCTGCCACTGCGTCACCGCATCTTTAGTCTTGCCCTCTTTGAAATAGACATCGCCTAAGTGGTCGTGCACCGTTGGGTCCTTGGTCCCTTCGAGCGCGCGCACCAGCAGCTCTTCAGCGTCGTCCAGCTTCCCCTGGCGGTAATAAACCCAGCCCAGGCTGTCCATGAACGCGTACTGCTCCGGATCGAGATCGAGAGCCTTCTTTACCATCTGATAGGCCTCGTCCAGGCGGACATTACGGTCCGCCAGGCTGTATCCCAGATAGTTCAGGGCGTTGGCGTTGTCGGGATTCAGGGCGAGCACCTTCCGGAACTCCGCTTCAGACTCGTCATACTTTTTCTCGCGGTCGTACATAGCGCCGCGCGAGTAATAGACCAGGATCTTGTCCCTATCGGAAGCGGCCTTATCTCCCTCGGACGCGGCCAGCTTTTCGCCTTCATCCAGGGCTTTGGCCATGTCGCCATATCGCTTGGCCTTCTCGTAGAACTGGGCGATCGCCACTAGGGCCGCCGTAGTGGGCTTGCCCTTGGCAAACGCGCGCATCTCAGCCACGGCATCGTCAATCTTGCCTTGGTCGGCCACCACGGTGGCGTGTTCTTCCGCAATCTTGGGGTCTTTCGGGTATATCTTTACAGCCGCATCCGCTTCCGCCCGCGCGTTCGTTAGATCTTTTGAGCTGCGGTAAAGCTCGATTACCTGCAACTCCACTCCCGGGGCTGCGCTAGGGTCGATCGCGGCGATCTGGCGGAGCGCGTCCACCGCGGGCGCCGTTTGGCTGGCCCTCGCGTAGAGCTCGGCCAACTGTGCCAGGAACCCTGCACGGCTCTTGGCTTCATCGGCCGAGTAGGTCTTCTTGGCGGTATCGTCCAGGATGCTCTTGATGGCCGCGATAGCCTGATCGCCCTTTCCCTCCGCTTCCAATAGTTCCACCTCCAGCTCAGTCTCCGCGTAACGCGCGCGCGGGTTGTTCCCGGCCGCTGCCTTCGCGCGGTTAAGGGCGGCCCTGGTCTGCGCCAGATCGTGCTTTTTCAGGTAGATATCCGCAAGACGAAGCTGAAGCTCGGGATCGCGCGGGCTTTCCGCCGCAAGCTGCTGATACAGCTTCAAAGCCTCGTCCAGTTGTCCGGAAAAGAGCAGATCGTTGGCGAGTTCCGGCGGGATGCGTTCGTCCTCCGCGCCCGATTCCAGAGCGCGCCGCAATGCATCGGCGGCGTCCTTGTAATTCTGGAGGTCTTCGTAAGCTTGCGCCAGCGCATAGAGCGTCCGCGGACTCGGGTTCTTGTCCACCGCCGCCTTCAGCTTCTCGGCCGCGCGCTTGGAATCGCCCAGTTGTTGGTAAAGTTCCGCCAACCCCACCAGCGCGTCTTCGCTATCGGGCTCCACCTGCAGCGCCTGGCTGAACGATTTTTCGGCTTCCGGAGTATTGTGCAGGTATCCGTTCAAACGGCCCAGCATCACCCAGCTTTCAGCGTCCTTGGGATCTTTCTGCACGATCTTCTGATACTGATCGAGCGCCTTGCGCAGCGCATCCTCGTTGATGCCGTTCTGTCCGTTGCTGATGGCGCGCGTGTAAACGTGCGCCAGCATGCGCCGCGCGCCCAGATTGTCGGGATTCTGCTTCAGTTGCTCCTCGGCCTGGTTGATGGCGTCCTGCAGGCGGTTGGTGGCGATGTATAGATCGCTCAATTCTTCGAAAATGATGTTGGCGCCGGGATCGAGCTTCAGCGCTTCCTGATAATTCTGAATCGCCTTGCTGATCTCGGCCCGGTTGCCGTCCGCCTGTCCCATTTCGGCATACAGGCGCCCCATGGCAAAGTGGTAATAGGCGTCGGATTTATCGTCCGGGGCGGGGGTTGGGGCAGCGGTTTTCGATTGGGTTTGGGCGAGGCAGACGAAGCCCGTGGAAACTACCACGAGAAACGCTTTGGCTGAGCGAATCATGCGAATCCGACTTTCTTCCGGGCAGTTGGAGCGCCAACCGTGCCGAAGCATATTTCACCATTGTATAACGGGCTATCGTATAACGGGCTATCGATGGAAAAGTCTCGAAACGTTCTTACAAGCATCGCGGCGCCCTCTGAAGCGAGTCGATTCGAGGCAGACTTCCTCTTACTCGGTGACGCGGGCGGGCAGCCTTTGGTTGCAGTGGCAGGGCCAACCGGCTCCGGCAAGAGCGGCCTGGCGCTGGCCATTGCCGGGGCTTTCGGCGGAGAAGTGGTGAATTGCGATTCACTGCAGGTCTATCGTTACTTCGATATCGGCACTGCCAAATTGCCGCTCGAAGACCGGCGTGGCATTCCGCACCATTTGATGGATATTGCGAATCCCGACGAGATTTTCACCGCCGGAGAGTACGCGCGGCTCGCGCGCACCGCCATCGCCGGGATTTCCGGCCGCGGCCGGCTGCCCGTTGTGGCCGGCGGCACGGGCTTTTATCTCCGCGCGCTGCTGGATGGCTTGTTCGAGGGTCCGGTACGCGATCAAACGCTGCGCGACCGCCTGGCGGCAAGGGAGGCGCGCCGCCCCGGTTCGCTGCATCGCCTGCTGCGGCGCTTCGACCCCGAGTCGGCCGCCAGGATACATGCCAACGACGTCCCGAAAGTGACTCGCGCCTTGGAAGTCTGCCTGGTGACGCGCCGTCCGGTGAGCCAGATGTACCGCGAAGGCCGCGACGCGCTGCGCGGCTATCGCACCCTGAAGTTCGGCCTTTCGCCGGATCGCGACGCGCTCTACGCGAGACTCGACGTCCGCTGCGCGGCGATGTTCCAGAGCGGCTTGATGGAGGAAGTGAAGCGCATTCTCGCCATGGGATACCCGGCGGCTTCGAAGCCCTTCGAATCGCATGGATACAAACAGGCGCTCCAATTGCTGTATGGCGAGTTAAGTCCGAAGGAAGCGGTCTTCTATGCGCAGCGCAACACGCGCAACTACGCCAAGCGCCAGATGACGTGGTTCCGCAAGGAAGCGGGCATGGAGTGGCTGAAAGGCTTTGGGGATGTAGCCGAGCCGCAGGCATTGGAGCGCGTTCGCAGGTTTCTGAACGGTTTCTGAGCCGCGCCTTTCCGGGTCGTGCGTTTCTGAGTCGTACAATGAAATCTAATGCTTCGTCTGGCGGCCCTGGCGATCTTCAGCGGCAGCGCACTTTGCGCGGGCGCGACCCTGGTGCTGCCGTTCTTCAATCACGCAAAATCCACCAATCTCGATTGGATCGGCGAGAGCATCGCGGAATCCGTGAACGATTCCCTGGCATCCTCGGGCGTGCTCACGCTCGATCGCGGCGACCGCCTGGAAGCCTGCCGCCGCCTCTCGCTCCGCCCGGGCGCCGAATTCACGCACGCCTCCATCATCAAGATTGCGCAGGCGCTCGACGCTTCGAGCGTCGTCTATGGCTCTTATGAGCTATTGCCCGGCTTATTGACTGACCCAGCTAACAACCCAGCTAATAACCCCGCTAGTAACCCAGCCAATACGCAATCCAAGGGCTCCCTGCGGCTCACCGCGCGCATTCTCGATCTGAAGCACATGCGGCAGGGCCCGGAATTCGGCGAAACCGGCGCGCTGGAAGACCTGGCGGCGATTGAGGTGCGATTGGGCTGGCAGGCCCTGAAGCAGTTGGACCCCCAGACCAAACTTTCCGAGCAGGAGTTTGTCGGGGCCCGGCCCCCGGTACGTATCGACGCCGTGGAAAACTATATCCGCGGTCTCCTGGCCGCGTCGCCCGAGCAGAGCAGCCGCTTCTTCGCACAGGCGGCGCGCCTTGACGAACATTACTCGCCTCCATGCTTTCAATTGGCCAAGGGCTACTGGGAAAAGAAGGAGTATAAGGTTGCGGCCGGTTGGTTTGAGCGCGTGGCGCGTTCCGATCCGCGCTATCTGGAAGCGCAGTTTTTCCTCGGTCTGTGCCGGTATTACAGCGGCGACTACGCGGGCGCCGAGCAATGCTTCGAGACCGTGGCGGCCCAGGCGCCGCTGAACGAGGTTTACAACGATTTGGGCGCGGCGCAGGCGCGCCAGCACAAATCGGCCGCGGCGATCGCCAGCTTCACCAAGGCCCTCGAAGGCGACAGCTCCGACCCGGATTACTGCTTCAACCTGGGCTTTACCGAGTGGCGCGCGGCGCAATACGACGGAGCGATCGCAAGCCTCCGCGCCACGGTGGAACGAAACCCGAGCGATCAGGAAGCCACCTCGCTCCTCGGCCGCGCCCTCAAGCACGACGGCCCGCGCCCCAGCGACCCGCGCAGCGAGAATCGCGAGCGCGTCAAGACCAATTACGAAGAGGCCGCGTACCGTCAGTTGCAGGCGGAGTTAAAGAAATAATATCGTGGCGCACGCACTCCTGCGTGCAGCGTTCACACTCGTGTGAACGCGTTTTTCTGTTTTTTTAAGAAGCCCAGTGTCGGCTCGAGCACCGGCGCGTCACGCGGGAGCCCGGAAGTACCTGCGCCCCGCCGCCCTTATGGCGTCTCGCGCTTGCCGCTTTCCACCGAACGAACCACCGCGTCGATCACCGCCATATTCCTCAGCGAATCCTCGATTGGCACGGGCGGCTGGCCGCCTTGCAGAATCGCGCGGGCAAACGCGTCGCCTTGAACCGTGTACTGGTCGCACGGCGCGAACTCCTCCGTAACCACGTTCACGCCGGTGATGTCCGACCCATCGTCGATGCGGATTCGCGCCGGTCTGCCGGGCGGCGCATTAAACGGAATCTCCATTTCGATGCGGCCCTTCGTTCCCAGAAACTGCATGCTCTGGCACGGCACAATCTGCGTGCCGCAAGTGAACGCGCAGTGGCCCGACGGAAACTCCAGCACCGCCGACGCAAGAATGTCGGTGCCGAAATCGGGATCGCGCACCATCGCCCCCGAGACGCTCACCGGTTCTTCGCCGAACACCATGCGGGACGCTTTGATGGGATAGCATCCGATGTCCATCAGCGCTCCGCCGCCCCATTCCCGCACGTTTCGCACATTGCGCGCGTCGCGGTTGAAATAGCCGAACGTGCCCACCGCGCCGCGCATGGCGCCGATGCGTCCGCTGCGCGCCAGTTCCACCGCGCGAACCCACTGCGGGTGCGTTTGAATCATGAACGCCTCGCCAATGGTCACGCCCGTGCGGTCGCGCGCCGCAATCAGCTCGCGCGCCTCGGCGGCGTTCAATCCGATGGGCTTCTCGCACAGTACGTGCTTGCCGGCCTCGGCTGCGCGGATGGACCACGCAACGTGCAAATGATTCGGCAGCGGATTATAGATGGCATCGATTTCGGGGTCGGCGAGCAGCTCTTCGTACGACCCGTAGGCGCGGGCGATGCCGTGCTCCCGCGCCGCGGCTTCGGCCTTGACTTTGTCGCGCGATGCGATTGCGGCGATTTCGCACAGCTCGCTTTTTTGCATCGCGGGAATCACTTTAGCAGTGGCGATTTTGGCGGCGCCTAAGACGCCCCATCGGATCTTGCGCATGAGACTAGAATAAAGGAATGGCGGCCATAACGACACTGCTCACAATTGAAGACTTTGAGCGGCTCCCGGCGGATGTCGCCAAGGGGCATGAATTGGTCGATGGAGAGCTGGTTGACGTGTCCGGAAATAATCCCCTCCACAATTGGCTGCGCGATTACCTGATTGCGATACTGCTTTCCTTTGTCACCGATCACGGCCTCGGAAGGGTGATTAGCGAACAGGAATACGATTTTGAGGGCAACGCTCACGGCCCCGACGTCAGCTTCTTCGGCCCGGCCAAGGCGCTGCTGGTTGATCGAAAGAAGCGCGTGCAGCGCTTCGTTCCCGATCTCGCCGTGGAAATCGCCTCGAATTCCGATACCTATGAAGGTCTCCTGCGGAAGAAGGACCGCTACTTGCGCGCAGGCGTTTCCGAAGTTTGGCTGATCGCGCCGGAAATCGAAGAGGTTGTGATCCACACCGCTCGTACGATCCGCGCCCTGCGCGGCACGGATGCCATCGAAACAGATCTTTTGCCGGGCTTCTCAATTACCGTGGAAAGGCTGTTTCAGAACTTGTAGAGCGACCCATGCTGCGACTCTGGGGGGCATTTCTTCTTCTTCCCGCGGCATGGTGTGCGGGGCGCGAAACCGTCCTCTTCGATACCGATTCCGGCCTCTTCGGCGACGATGGCGCCGCGCTCGTCATGCTCATGCGCAGCCCGGAGCAAATCGTCATACCCGGCATCACCGTGGTCCCCGGCAACGTCTGGCCCGACCAGGGCGCCGAGTACATGCTCCACATTCTCGATCTGCTGCACCGCCCGCAGATCCCGGTCTTTACCGGCGCCGCGGGGCCTCTGGTTCATAGCGTGGCTATGGCCCGGGACTACGGCCGCCGCTGGGGCGTGCTTGAGTTCATGGGGGCTCTCGCCCATAACGACCCCGCCGCCGTGGCCCCCGCGCCGGGCTGGAAACTCAACGCGCGCAAACCGCACCACGAGGCCGCCGTGCAATTTCTCATCTCCGAAATCGAGCGCCAGCCGGGCGAGGTCACCATCCTCGCCATCGGTCCCATGACCAATATCGCGCTGGCACTGCGCCTGAAGCCCGGTATCGAGACCAAGATCAAGCGCATCGTATTCATGGGCGGCAACCTGAAGGTCCCCGGCAATGCGTCGGCGATGGCCGAATTCAACTTTTGGTTCGATCCCGAAGCGGCGCGCATCGTTCTGCGCTCGCGCATCCCGCAAAAAATAATGTTCGGCCTGGATATCTGCAACACCGCGCCAATTCGCAAGGCCGAGTTCGATCAGATCGCGTCCGCGCACACGCCCATCGCCGACCTGTACCGTGAGGATCTGGGGAACCGCTACCCCGGATTCCTCCACAAGCCCAACGCCACCGGCTACATGTGGGATTCGCTGGCCGCGGCCTATCTGCTCGATCCCGGATTCGTCACCAGATCGGAATCGCGCTACCTTGACGTGCTAACCGTTTGGAACAAGTTTTATGGCGCGACCGTGCCTCTCGACACCCACATAGCCGGCGGCGCAACACCCGTCACCGTCATGCTCGAGCTCGATTTCAAGCGCGTTTTCGAGCTATATAAGGACAAACTCACTAAACCCGATTGACCGCCCGATTGACCACTAAGACCGTTTATCTCAGCCTCGGCTCCAACATCGGCGATCGCGCCCGCAATCTCCAAGCGGCTCTCGAACAACTCGCCGCGCCCGATCTGCGCGTTGTGCGCGCGTCGCCCACGTATGAAACCGAGCCGCTGGAATACGCCGCGCAGCGCTGGTTCTTGAATCTGGTGGCCGAAGCCGCGACCGAGCTGCTTCCCATGCAGCTTCTCATGCGCATCGGCCGCGTGGAGCGCGCGCTGGGCCGGGTTCGCACAGTTCCAAAAGGTCCGCGCATCATCGACATCGACATTCTCTTCTACGGCCGGACCATCGTGCGCGCCGCCAAGCTGGAAATCCCGCACCCGCGCATGGCCGAGCGCCGTTTTGTGCTGGCGCCGCTGGCCGATCTCGCGCCCGATCTGCGGCATCCCGTCACCGGCAAGACCATCCGCGAAATGCTCGACGCCGCGCCGCACCAGGCCGTGCGCCGATTCGTCATGCCTGCGTAATCTCCGCCTCTCCGCGCCTCCGCGTTGAAATCCACTGCCACGACGACACCACCCCTTAGAGTGCGGGAGTGCGCAAAATCGCCCACTTCCGCAAAAACTCCGCGCCTTCCTCCGCCGCTCCGCGCCTCCGCGTTAAAACTGACAGCCTCGACCTTCCGCTCACCCCCTCCCCTTCGACAATGCCCCTCAAGCTTCCTCGCCCTATGAACGGCGAACGTCAGTCGCGCCCCGTTCTCTTCGGCGCAGCCGCCTTTGCGATCCGCCTGCCTATGCTCCCAGGTGCGCCTTCAGGAACCGGCCTGTGTGTGACGCCTTGCACGCGGCGATGTCCTCCGGAGTTCCCGTCGCCACCACTTCCCCGCCGGCGTGCCCGCCCTCGGGCCCCAAATCAATCACGTAATCGGCCGTTTTAATTACATCCAGATGATGCTCGATCAGCACCACCGTGTGTCCCGCGTCCACCAGGCGGTTCAGAGACTCCAGCAGGCGCTCGATGTCCGCCAGGTGCAACCCGGTTGTCGGCTCATCGAGGATGTAGACCGTGTGCCGGGCGCGCTGGAGCTTGCTGAGCTCCGTTGCGATTTTGATGCGCTGCGCCTCGCCGCCTGAGAGCGTCGTCGCCGACTGGCCCAGTGTCAGGTAGCCCAGGCCCAGATCGCTGAGCACTTCAATCTTCTTGCCTATGGCGGGCTCGGCGGCGAAGAACTTCACCCCTTCTTCCACCGGCATGTTGAGTACGTCGTCGATGGTTTTTCCGCGTACCGTTACATCGAGGGTCTCACTGTTGAAGCGCGCGCCCTTGCACGCGCCGCACGTCACCTCGACGTCGGGCATGAAGTAAAGCTGCGTCGTAATCACGCCTTCCCCCTGGCACTCCTCGCATCGGCCGCCTTTCACATTGAAGCTGAATCGGCCGGCCTTATAGCCGCGCTCCACCGACAGGGGAGCCTGCGTGAAAAGGTCGCGAATGTTGTCGTAGAAGCCAATGTAGGTGGCGGGGTTCGAGCGGCTGTTGCGCCCGATCGGCGCCTGGTCGATACTGACCACTTTGTGGACATGCTCCATGCCGTCGACGCTATCGTGTTCGCCCGGCAGAGTGCGGGTGTCGACGAGGCGCTTCCACAGCGCTTTGAAAAGGATTTCGTTGATCAGCGTGCTCTTGCCTGAGCCGGAGGCGCCGGTGATCGCCACCAGCTTGCCGAGCGGGATCGTGACAGACACGTTTCTGAGATTGTTCTCGCGCGCCCCCCGCACCTTCAACGCCTTGCCGATGCCCTTGCGGCGTTGCCCGGGCGTTGCGATGAAACGCTTGCCCGAAAGGAACTGCCCTGTCGGCGACGCCTTGCAAGCCAATACGTCTCGGAGGCTTCCCTGCACCACCACGGCGCCCCCATGGACGCCCGGGCCCGGACCCATCTCCACGATATGATCGGCGGCGCGGATGGTGTCCTCATCATGCTCCACAACGATCACCGTGTTGCCGATGTCCCGCAGGCTTTCAAGCGTGGCGATCATCTTGACATTGTCTTTGGGGTGAAGGCCGATGCTCGGTTCGTCCAACACGTACAGCATTCCCATAAGCCCGGAACCGATCTGCGTCGACAACCGGATGCGCTGCGACTCGCCGCCCGATAGCGTGCTGGAGCGGCGATTGAAACTCAGATAGTCGAGCCCAATGCCCAGCAGCAGCTCCACTCGGCCGCGGACTTCGCCCAACACCTGCCTGCCGGCGTCCGCGCCGCGTCCGGCCGGTTTGATGGCGCCCAGAAACCGGTGCAATTCGTCGAAGTGCAGCTGGCCCATGTCGTGGATCGTCTTGTTCTCAATAGTGAACAACAGGCGCGTTGCCCGCACGCGGGCGCCGTTGCAGTCGGGACAGGTATGCTCCACCATCACCTTGTCGAGCCACGCCTCCATCCCCGAGCTGGCTTCGCCGCGCTGGCGGTAACGGCGGTAGTGCCGCTCGATGCGCCGCGCGATCCCGCTAAAGCCAACCTCTTTGCCTTCCGAATCCTCCCGTTTGACCTTTGCATCCGGCGGCACGCGTACGACGATTTTCCTGCCATCGACCCCGTTCAGGATCGTGTTCCGCACTTTCTCCAGCAGCTTTTCCCACGGCGTTTCAAGCGAGAAGCCCAGGTCCCTCGACAAGCTGTACATCACCCTTCCGTCCCAGGTGTCGGGATTGTATTTGAACGCTTCGCGCACGAAGCAACCGCCCACAATGCTTCGGCGCGGGTCCGGAACCAGCAGCTCCGGGTGCGTAAGTTTGTGGACCCCGAGACCCCCGCAGGTGCGGCAGGCGCTCTCGGGGTTGTTGAACATGAAGTACTCGGGTTCAATATCGCCGTAGACGAAGTGATATGTTTTGCTGCACGCCGCGCGGTAGAAGCGCTCCGCCTCGGTCTTGCCGGCGCCTTTGACAATGTGGATCTGAACCAGCCCGTCGCCCACCAGCAGCGTACTTGCGATGCCCGCTTTGATCGCCTTTTCGTGTTTGCGGCCGACCACGAAACGATCCACCACGGCCTCCATGTGGGTGACCTTCGACTCGTCCGGATCCACCTCGGCGGAGATGTCGACCGGTTTGCCGTCGATGATCAGCAACCGGCAGCCTTTCTTGCGCACTTCGGTCAGGACGAAGTCCAGGTCCTCGCCGTACTGCTTGAATATGGGCGCGCGCAGCTCGATTTCCGCGCCGTCGGGCAGCGACAGAATCGATTCGAGAATCTGGCTGGCGGTACGGCTGGGTGTTGGCTCACCGCTGCGCGGGCAGTGCGGTTCACCGATAGTTGCAAATAGAAGGTTCAGGTAAGACGCGATATCCGTCATCGTGCCGACCGTGGATCGCGGGTTGCTGGCTATGGTCTTCTGCTCGATCGAGATCACCGGAGACAGGCCGTAGATGAAGTCCACGTCGGGTTTCGCGACTTGCGCCACGAACCTCTTGGCGTAGCTGGACAGCGATTCCATGTAGCGCCGCTGCCCTTCGGCATAGATAGTGTCGAAGGCCAGGCTCGACTTGCCGGAGCCCGAAAGGCCGGTGACGACGATCAGCTTGTCGCGCGGAATTTCCAGCGATACGTTCTTGAGATTGTGTACGCGCGCGCCCTGCACGGCGATGGTGGTGCGCGCGGCGGGCCTGCCGTTTCTAGAACTCATCCGGCGGTTCTCCCAGATGAACGAACGCCAGCTCCTCCACGGCGACGTTGCTTTTCTTGGTGAGCCGGACGGGCGTGGAGACTTTGCCGATAAGGCCTTGGTCGGCCAGATACTCGCACGCGGTGGTGACTCCCCCGACGTCGAAGTGACGCTTGAACCAAGCCTCGATCTCGCTGCACGATCGCGCTTCGGCCGCATCGCGCAGGTAATCGAGCACCAGCCGGAACAGCGTTGCCGCCCGTTGCGCCAGATACCCGTCGATCGCGTCCAGCGCTCCCTGCACGGTTATGCGAGTCTTCTTCATGTTCAGCAGGTCGGAATACGCCGTTTTGAAAAATGCCGGATTCAGTTTCATCGCCTGTGGCATCACCTCCCGATCGGCCAGAAGGCGCGCGCCGATTACCTCTATCCGCGCCAACGAGTTCGCCGCGTGTAGAATCCAGAGCGCCGTGTAATCCAGGTCGCCGCGCGTGATGAGCCACTTGTGAGCTTTATAGACCGCCGGCAGAGCGTGCGTCGCCGCCGCGAGAAGCTGAACCCGGGTGTCGCGCTCGCCGATCTCGTGCAGCTGCGCGCACAGTTGGGCGATGGTCTCGTCATGGGTGTAGAGCAGGCTCCCCTTGGCCAGCAGTGAATGCGTGAACGAGTTGCGAGCCGCGCCCTCCACTGTCTTGCGAAACTCCGCGCGCGGCATCAGGAACGCATGGACATTCACTCCGCCCGCGTAGAGCGCCAGGCTGCCCGCATCCACCTTCTTATCGTCGATGGTGACCAGCGCCAGATCGATGTCGGACTTCGCCCAGACAATATCGTGCGCCAGGCTGCCGCAGAGGATGGCTGCCAGGATAGACCGGTCCGTTTTCACTTGCGCGACCAGGTCGTCAAGCGCCTCCATAAACTTCTTCCGGATGTGTCCTGTCCGGATGTGTCCTGTCGAGGTGCTCATTTCTCACGCGCCCTTTTGGTCCGCCGACGGCCGTAACTCCAGCCTTCACCGGCGAACGCTTCGCGGATTATAGCGTAGATTTTCAGGAAAATGCTCACGCGCTCATACGGCAGCGTTCACACTCGTGTGAACGCGTCTTTGCTGCTGCGCGCACGGTCGTGTCCAGGTCGTGTCCAGGCGGGTCCGGTCATAATGCAGCTCGAACTCGTCCCCGGCGACAGGCTCAGTCTTCGGAGGGAGCCCGGTCGACACGGTCCATTACCAGCATGTCGATGGGTGCTTTTCGCGCTTCTACGTGAATCCCGCACTGCTTTTCCAGCTCTGAAGCGAAGGATCCGGCGACGCCGAGATAATCCGGAGCAGTGGCTTCCTGGGGCGTGGATTGCGGGGGCATCGCGGTGAACTGTAAGTCAATCTCGTGCTCGCCTTCGAGCCCAGGCATATCCGCCAGCGGGCGTCTAAATTACCGGCGAGCGCAAGCAGGAGATCAGTCATCGACAGTTTACCTTGGCCCCGCTTCTCTTGGTTAATGTTTTGAATCTTGAAATCCGGGGGCTTCCGCGGATCGGCGTTCGGTCTGTTGGCGCCTTCCGCATGCGAAGCCCGTTTTTTGCGATCGACAGGGCATGCGCGGGCATCTCTCTCGATTCCCGATGCATCTTGAAATTCAAACGCTCCGCCATTAATGCCCGGAGCATAGTAGGGACTTGCGCTTTGGAGACGCCACGCGGCGGCGTTGCGGCAATGTCGTACCTGACGCTCGTCGCGTCCTTCCAGTCCGGCGGCCAAACGATCTGATAGTACCAAGCCTGGTATGCCTCCCAAAGCAAACCTTGGAGAGTGATGCCCTGGAACTCGATGCGGCCGGGGTCGCGGCTTTCCGCCCGCCGGCTGTTTAGTGCCTGGTCCGCCGAGAGTTTGAAAGATGCGGCTTCGAAGGCAAATGTGGCATGCCTTGTGGAAGGTGACTGGGCGACTGATGCTACAGGGCCCGATAAAACCCGCCGCGAGAGACACGGCAGGTACAATGAAGTCTGCTACAAGGAGTTTGCATGAGGCTCGTACTTCTACTGGTTCCCGTCTGCCTGTTGGCGCAATCGGCTTCCACCGAGTCGCTGACCGGCAGTTGGATCAACGTGAGTTCCGAAACTGGCGGTGTCACTCAGGTAGTGGTTCGCCATGAGAACAATCGAACCATCGTCCATGTCTGGGGCGCCTGCCATCCCATCGACTGCGACTGGGGAGAAGTCGACGCGGATCTCTGGAACGGCATCCCGATGGCGATCTGGAAGCACGGCTTCAGCACAGTCCGAATGCAATTGATCCCACAGCCGGATGGCCGCATGCTGCTGGCCTATCGCTCCGAGTATAATGACGATTCCGGACGCAAAGACGCTGGCCACGCTGAGTTCTTTGCGCGTCGGGAAACGAAGCAGGATACCCCGGATGCCGCGGCTGCGAAGGCCGTGCTCCAGCGGGTTGCCGAGACGTATCGCAGCCTGCCCGCCGCGCATTTCGAGGTCAGGGAAACTACCAACCGTCAGACGGAAAAAAGCGAGATCCGCAGCGTCAGCCAACGCAAAATGTTCTTCTGGCCTCCCGATAAGATGCGGGTCGAGACCAACGACGACGTCGGGCCCAGCGTTTGGATTGCCGACGGCCAAACCACGTGGACTGTCTTTCCCGGCGCAAACGAGTATCTCAAGGTCCCACAGGGCAAAGATCTGGGGGCGTTTCCTTACTTGAAGAGTTACGTGCTTCTAGACAAAATCCGAGGCGTGCCGAAGGTCGCGGGACTGGAGCGCGTGGAGGGCGCGGATTGCACCATGATCGAGATCGACCAGGAGCGCAACGTCACCAGGAAACTCTGGATCGACAATAACACGCATCTCATTCGCAAGGATGTTTTAGATCAGGGAACCCAAAAAGAGGAGTCGGTCTTCCTGGTTGCGGAACTGGGCGGGAAGATGGCCGCCGATCTCTTCGTTTACGATCCCGGTTCCACGCAGGCGCAGAGCCGGAGGCAGCTTGCGCGCGAGGCGCCCCAAACTCTGAAGGGCAAGCCCGCTCCCGATTTCGCGTTGCGCGATCTCGATGGCCGTGAGGTTCGTCTCAGCGATCTCCGCGGCCAGCCGGTGCTTCTCGATTTCTGGGCCACATGGTGCGGCTACTGTCGCGCGGCCTTACCGAGCGTCGAGCTGATGCACCGGGGTCTCAAAGCCAAAGGCCTCCTGGTCTTCGGCATAGACGCTGAAGAGTCTGAGCTTGCGCGCGACTACCTCAAGAAGTACGGCTACACGCTGCCATCGCTGGTGGATCGAAAGGAAGAGGCCGTCAAGCTCTACCACGTAGAAAGTTGGCCCACTACCGTGCTAATCGATCGCGAGGGCAAGGTGGCGTTTTACGAGTCCGGCGCTGAGCCAGAGAGACTCCGCGACGCCATTCGCGCTTTGGGCGTGTGGTAGCGGCCTATTGCTACCCACGCGGCTTTCTTGGCGTGTGCGCCAGTCAATGCCGTGTCTCGTAGATGTGAGCGCGCTTGGTCCGTTTCAAGGCGGCAATCCGCAGCGTTGTGTCAGTACCTACCAGTACTGACACGCGGGGGCATCGCTGCGTTGCTCACGCTACGCCGCTTATGGGGACCTATCGCGTCTATATCAATCACCGCAAGTCTTCAATGCGGAAACGGCAATCGCGCAGGATCTTGTTCAGCAATCCGGGACCCCAGCGTTTCGCCCGAGTGTCCCGGGACGACGGTACTCCGGCCATCTTCGTGGCGAAGAAAGTGATGGCTGCCTCGAATGCGAGCAGCCTGAAAGCCGTCCTTCGCCAAGGCGGCGCTCAATTCAGAGCCGGTGATCCTTGGGCTTCGGCTCACGCTGCGATGGTGATACGTTGAATCCCGATGAACACGAGACTCTGCTCAGGCACACCTTCCACTTCGAGACACAACTCAATCGCCTCGCGAATACGAAGCCTGACGTCGTCGAGGGATTGCGATTGCGTATAACATCCTGAAAGTCGGGGAACCGTAGTACCCTCCCTCGTCGCGCTCTATGACGACATCGAATTGGCGTGGCAATGGATTGTCCTCGATCTCCATTTACGCCATTCGAATTACGGTCGTCCTTGTGGGTGGGAGCAGCAGATTTTCCAGACCGGTCGCAAGCGCGCCGGGTAGGGTCTATACGACGACCGAACCGTCGGCAGGGGCCATTCGGTCGAGTGGCCCGGGAGCGCGATCCTCACCAGTCGGACGATCCAGCGTCCCGTAAATGGTCCTTTATGCGCCACGAGTCGGTTTGTCGATTCGCTCCTCCAAGAGCACGCTCACGGCGTCGCCTACCTCTTTCCTTATTGCCTGGCGAATGTCTGTTTTGACCGGCAGCTTATGCGTGCCGTCACCCATAGCCATAAACGAACTTTGGAACGGATGACCATCAATTTTGCCCTGGACCTTAACCAGACCACGCGTTCCGAAAAACGCCACGGATTGAGGCCACATCACATAAGTCCAACCGCCTTTTGCTGAGCTTTTTTGTAACTTAGCGGTGAACGTTTCATTTAGAATTTTCGGGTTTTCACGTTTCTTGTCACGCCCTGCCATAGCATTCCTCCCCCGCTTAAGAGGTCTGGTACAGATTGTACAGCACATCACCGCCCGTTCGGACAACGATGTCGCCGCCGTGGCCGGCCAGTACATGAATCACACGCGGAGAGTCGCCTGGTTTTCGCGTAGTTCTCGCGTAGTATAGACATTCCCAGGATCAAAACGCGCAGCTCGCAAAAGACTCTTAGCGAGACGCGCCCCCGGGCCTGCCAGCTCCAGCAGTCCGGGACGGCCGGTTCACCCCCGTTCGGACAGACGATATCGATGCACCACACCACGCCGCACCGCGCCACACCCGACCACACCCGCCCCGCGCTTGACCGTGCGCGTTTGCATCTGAGAGAATACCCTACGAAGTTTTGAGCTGTTTGGGCGCGTCTCGTAAGTTTTCCAGCAAGCCGCGAAAGTCCGCTTTCCTTGTCAGGGACTCCCAAGAGCGCGAACAGCACACATCAGGAGAAGGACTCGTGAAGGAAAAAGGCACCGTAAAGTGGTTTAATGCCGCCAAGGGCTACGGATTCATCCAACGCGCCGGTGGCGATGACGTGTTTGTACACTTTTCCGCGATCCAGACGAACGGTTACCGCTCGCTGGATGAAGGCGCGCAGGTGGAATTCGAGGTGAAGCAGGGACCGAAGGGCCTGCAAGCCGAAAACGTGAACACGGTGTAAGCGGGATTTATTCAAACCCGGCACACGAAGAAGAGGGCTCCATGCGGGCCCTCTTTCTGTTTTCAGGCTGCGAGTTTCCCGTGGAGCTGCCGGGGTAGCCAGAGTGTGAGCCACTTTCAGCCCGAGGCCCTTCTTCCCGGAGAAGTCGAAAACCGGCGGGAAGTCCGGCGCCATTATCGGCGACGCTCACCAGAACGTGGCCGTTCTCGCGGCTCACATGCACGTCGATGCATCCGCAAATTCCAGCGCCTCAAGGGTGTATACTTCCGGTCATGAAGCCCACGCGAAGAGACTTGGCCCTTCTGCTCCCCGCCTTAGCCGCAATCGATTCCAAAGCCCAGGCGGCCGCCCTGTCATCCAAGGCCTACAAGTTCGACGAGATCCCCGTGAAAGCCAGCGGCGCTGACGGAGCCAACAAGACCCGCTCCATCCTGAAAGGCGCGCTGCACAGCGGCTTCGCGCTGGAGGTTCACGAAACCGAATTGCCTCCCGGCGGCGTCCCGCATCCGCCGCACCGCCATTTGCATGAGGAAATGTTCGTAGTGCTCGAGGGCTCCGTCGATTTCACGGTCAATGACGCCACCACTCGCCTCGGCCCCGGCTCGGCGGGCATCGCCGCTTCGAACGACCTCCACGGCATCGGTAATGGCAGCGCCGCCCTCTGCCGCTACGTGGTCTTCGCATTGGGAGACGACAAGTAGCGCCGCGATGCGCCCGCTAAGTGTCCGATCCGCCTGCATTGCTTTCGCGGCGCTTCTCCTGCCCGCCTCCGGCTGCCGCCATAAGGCGCAGATCTCCGACCTTACCGGGGAGTTCGTTTACACCGTTCTCTCCTTTTCTCCCTCCGCTGCCACAGCCGCGGGGCTGCACGAATACAAAGGTCAGGTCTTCGACGAACAATTGGACGACATTGGCCCGGCCGCCGTCGACCACCAGCGGCGATTCTATGAGGATTTCAGCCGGCGCCTCGAACAGTTCGATCCCGATAAGCTGACGGCCCAGGAGCGGGCCGACCTGGCCATCCTGCAGGATCGAGTTGGTCTCGCCTTGCTCGATCTGGTCCAGCTTCGCAGCTATCTGCACAATCCCCTGCTGTACGTCCAGACGCTTGGAAACGCTCTCTACACCCCTTACGTTCTCAACTACGCGCCCAAAGTCGAGCGGTTCCGCCATATCGCTTCGCGCTTACGCCAGGTTCCGCTGTTGCTCGATCAGGCGACCACCAACATCACCTCCGCCCCGGCCGTGTGGGCCAAAGCCGCGATCGAATCGGGCCAGGGGATTATCGATCTGGTGGATAAGGAGCTTCGCGCCGCCGTTCCCGCGGAGGCGCGAAAAGATTACGAGGATGCCGCCGGCATCGCGCTGCCCGCCATGCGCAAGTTCCAGAATTACATGCAGTACAAACTGCAATACCTCGACAACTACGATTGGCGGCTCGGCCCCGATCTCTATCGGAAGAAATTTCACTACCTGCTGGAATCGGGCGGCGAGCCGTCGGATCTCCTGGTTAACACCGAGCGGGAGTTCGCCGCCGTGCGCGCCCGCATGTTCGAACTGGCGCTGCCCTTGCATCGCGTTCTCGCCCCCTCCCACAAGGATCACGAGGGGCTCAACGGCGTGGAACGCCAGCAACTGGTCATCGGCGAGGTTCTGGCAAGTATCGCCAGCCGGCATTCCACGCCGGAATCGCTGCTGGAAGATGTACGCCGCGATATCGAGGAATCGCGCGCGTTCGTGCAGCAGAAACATCTGCTCGCATTGCCCGCGGGCCGCAATCTCCAGGTTGCGCCCACGCCGGCGTTCCTGCGGCAGCTCGATTTCGTGAGTGTTCTCCAAGCGGCGCCCGCGCTGCAGCCGCAGTTGGGCGCGTTCTATTGGATTACGCCCATTTCGCCGGACTGGCCTAAAGAGCGCGCCGAATCGAAACTGCGGGAATACGATTTCTATCGGTTGAAGCTGCTCACATTGCGCGACGCCATCCCGGGCCGCTACGCGCAAACGGAAGCGGCCAATACGGTGCAGCCGGAAGCGCGCCGCCTGCTGCGCTCCGTGTTTGGCGAGGCCGCATACATCCAAGGTTGGATGGAATACTCCACGTTGGCGGCGATGACCGCGGGCTTTGAGGACAATTCGCCCGAGATGGCGCTCACCTTCGCCAAGGAGCAGCTTCGCATAATCGCCGACGCCATCGTGGACGTGCGGCTGCATACGCTCAACTTGACCGACCAGGAAGCTCTCAGCCTGCTGCGGAACGGCGCGTTCCAGGAAGCGGAAGAGGCGCAAGCCAAGCTTCAGCGCGCCAAGCTCACGTCCTGCGAATTGCCCGGCTATTTCGTCGGCGCGGCCAATTGGCTCAAAGCGCGCGGCGAATACCAGGCCGCCCGCGGCGGATCTCCAGGCGATTTTCACGATCGCGCGCTGAAACAAGGCGCCGTCCCGATGTCGTCGCTGGTTGCCGTGCTGACGGGTAATACTTGAAAGGGGGGCTGTAGTCAGGCATCGTCCTCAACGCGGAGGCGCGGAGGGGCGGAGCAAAACGCGGAGAGGACATTCCCTGTTCTGATCTTTGCGCTGCCTCCAGTCTCACGTTCTCCCGATCAGTCGCTGACCGATTCGCTTTTGGCGACAAAGTAGCTGCCGCCCAGCGGATCGGGCGTATTCGTCACCCCGCTCTCGTAAGCCAGTGTCTGTTGCGTGCGCAGCGCGATGGTCACCGCGTCGCCCGGCAGCGCGCCGGTTCGGTGAAGTCCCCATCCAAGTCACCGCCCGGCCTTTGGTAAACTCCGGACAGGAACGAGTTGAAAGAAATCGAGGAAGCGATCGACCGCTTGCCGCTGGAGGATATCCGGCGCATCGCCCAATGGCTTCGCGATCGGGAGAAAACGCGCCAGGGCGAGTGCCTGGGCACGGCATATCGTGAGATGGCTCTCGATACGGAGCGTGAACGCGACGCGCTGGAATGGTCCGAGGGCGTAATTGGAGATATCGCAACGGATCGGCCGGATGTTCCGCGGTGAAGTTTGGCGGGGTCGATTTCGATCCCTCGCTGGGTGGCGAAATTCGCAATACGCGGCTCGCGGTAATGGTTAGCAACGATGCATCGAACAGAAACCTGAACCGCGTCCAAGTGGTCCCGATCACGAGCAATATTGCCCGGATCTATCCGAGTGAAGCGGCGGTCGAACTCCTCGGCGAATCGCGGAAGGCAATGGCCGATCGGATCGCGACCGTAAGTAAGCTGCGCCTGAAATCGAAGTTGGGGAATAGCTCAAGCGCGGATATGCTCGGAATCGAACGAGCGCTCGGCGTCCAACTTGGCCTCAGCCTGATACCGCCGCCGCTCCCCGGATAAACGTCACAATCGCTTCGAGCGACGCCCCCGGACTGCGGAGGTGTTGGCGCCAATTCTCGGACGGCTTCTCAACACGGTTGGCCAAAGTCATGTTGTACTAAATAGGCTATCGCCCTGTAACCAGAGGAATTTGTCGATGGCCTTGAAGTTGAACGAGTCAATCGACCCGGCAGCGAAAGGGTCCACCAGCCTAAGTTTATAGAAATTACAGAACTTGGTCACCACTTCGCGAAGCTTGGGGTAAACCAAGAGGTCCTGCCGGTGGAACTTTGGATAACCCTCTTTGTGCCCGTCTTGCTTCTTGTAGGACCAGAGGCATTCATCAACGCGAGCATCGTAGATGGGGTAGGCATCGGGATTGTGCCAACTACAGTACTTGGTGGCAAAGGAAAAGCAGCCGCGCCGGAGTTTGCCGCTGTGAGCGATGAGATCGACGGCTCTGGATGACCCTTCGGCGAGCAGCGCGTCAATTCCGAGTCCGGCTATATGGCGGGCGAGCGTCTCAACATCAACGTCGAGAACCCGTGCGCTGTAGAGCCTATTGAGCGCCACAACCTTCAAGAGCACGTGAGTGGCCTCGGTGTTCTGCGGGAACTGTGCCCGGAGGTGCCCGAGCGCGTCCTCGGCAAGCCGCGTCGAGGGGTCCCTATCGAATTCGTCGCACCGTGTTCTTACGAGTTCGACAGTCGGGGTAGCGAGTAAGGCTGCTTGCCCGGGCCGCGTCCGTTCCACAATGCGACAACGTTCTCACACTCCGCCTGAAAAAGCAACAGTCTCCGCCCCGCGCCGCCCCGCGCCGCCCCGCGCGAAACACAAGGGGCTATCGCTTTTCGAGTGCCAGCCCGATCGGGATGGTCTTCCCATCTGGGACCACTTTTTTCTCGACCGTCTTGTAGCCGCTCATCTTGATCGTGATGGTGCGTGGAGTATCGCCTTGCTTGAGCAGGACAAAGGCCAGCGGCGACACTCCAGCCTTGTTCCCGTCGACCTCAACCTCGGCTCCAGGCGGAACGGTCACAACAGCGCACTTGGATGCTTGGCCTTTTTGCACCAGATCGGCCAGCTCTTCCGGGCTCAGAATGTGTCCCACATTTGCCAATCCAGCCGCGGCGGCGGGCGAACCCTTGGCAGCTTCTGAATTCGCCACCGCCTGTTCAAGCGACGGATTTGACGGAGTGGCCGGCAGCGGCAGCGGCCACGGCGCTGCGGGACGTGACGACTCCACCACCGCGTGCTTGGGGAAAATACAAGAATGGCTGCCGTCATCCACGAAGAACGTGTTGTCAGCAAAGCGAACTTCTTCTAGCCATGCGACAGCACCCATCCGGCCGCCGTACTGATGAAAATATACTCCGTCACCCCAGTAAGGCTTGGCGACCTTGTTTGGTTTTACAACCTCGGAAGAATCATAGGAATATACCGATTTATTTGCTTCGGCCATTGCGTCGACAAAGGCCACTCCAAAGCGAACCGCAACTATGGTCTTCGTCGTGGCGTTTTTATACTCGATCCGAAGATAATGGTCCCAGGGATCCTTTTCTGCACCCAGCAGCCCTGAGGAGAAGGGGAACGAGTGCGGGTCTACTTTTTGAAATTCTATCGGACAGGCTGGGGGCAAAGGTTGGCCGACCGCTGCCACAGCGATCAGAAACATCACCGGGCAGGTCCACATACTTGATATTGGAGCAAGGACTTGCATCTGGCCACCCGTCTGCCTGCACATTAGTTTATCAGCCTTCGGCAAGCGCCCGATAGAGCGTCGAACGGCTTACATTTAGAAGGTCGGCGACATACTGGCAGCCCTCGCCTTTCCGATCAACTGGGCGGGCGTGCTCGATCTGTTCGGCGGTGAGCTTGGCTTTCCGGCCAAACTTCACGCCTCGGCGCTGCGCGGCTTTCGCGCCGGCGTGTGCGTTCGGAAATAAGGCTTCGTTCAAGTTCGGCTAGCACTCGATCATCTGCCACATGGCGCGGCCCGTGGGCGTCGCCGTGTCGATTGCCTCCGTGAGCGAATGGAATTTCACGCCGCGGGCGCGGAGGTCGTCCAGCATCGTTATCAAATCCGAAGGCAACGCGCAAGGGCAGGGCGCTTGCGCGCTTGCTGGTGGCTCCTGATAAGCCCTGTCCTCGTAGATGTGGGAGCACCGGGCGCGTTTCAGTGCGGCAAGTTGCAGGGCGGTTGTCTGGTCGTCGGTGCTGGTGCGGGCGTAGCCGTATTTCATGCCGCCTATTTTGACCCTGACTTTTGACACACGTCAAGGGAGCCATTGGCGGGCCTTCCGGCGATGATGCGAAATTTACCCTTATGTGCGACGCGCCGAGGCCCTCCAGATCCAGCCTTCCGGCCCCTCAGATTCTGGGGGACTTCACTTGTAAGGGATGTCAACCTCGGTAAAACTGCCCGGCGCGGCGGCGTTCACCGCAGCGGCTATTTTATCGAGATGCATACGCACCATGGGCCACTGCGAGTTGCCAAGCACCACAATGGAAATCCGGCGGCCCGTCAGATTCTGCTGATACCGCATATTCTTGTCCGTTGTGACCAAGATATCGAACCCAGCGCTCTCCGCGGCATCCAGCAAGTCGCCATTGGAAATCCTGTCCCAGCCGCGATCTCTTGCTTCCGTGACGGCGTGACCCGCCAACCGCGGGATAATGCCGCTGGGCGTGCCGTGATCAAAGAGAATGCGCATTCGCCGTTGTTGACGCAAGAACGGGAGCCGGCGATGGCGCATCAAGGCTGCGCGCGGCAAATTCAAGCACGGCTTTGATCTGCTGAGGCGTCACATGAAACTGTTCCACGATTTCATCGATGCTTGCGCCCGCCTCGAGATTTTCAAAAACCGTTGCAACGGGCATCCGAGTGTCGCGAAAAACCCATGCGCCGCTACGCCTTCCCGGCACGCTCTCCACGGCGGGGCATTGCGACCAGTCGAGACTTGCTGTCGCCATGAACTGTACTCCTTCTCTTAGAGTATGCCAAAGGTGCGCGCCCGAAAGAATCGACAGCCCGATCACCTGAACGTCTTCCAGCAGCGCCGCGTTGCTCTCGCTCCCCCTAAAACACGGCAGAGCTTAAGCGAAGGGCATTGCAACTTCTGTGCAGCTAGCCGGCGTTGCCGCGTTCACCGCTGCGACGACTTGCGCAACGTGTGGTCTAATGAGAGTCCATCGCCCCTGACCCAACACCACGATAGCAATCTTGCGGCCCTTAAGATTCTGCCGATAGCGAGATTTTTGTCCGTGGTAACAAGTACTTCGAAGCCTGCCGCCTCGGCTTCGTTTAGCAACTCGCCGTTTTCCAATTTCTCCCATCCACGGGCGCGGGCCTCTGTGACCATGTGGCGATCGATTCGGAAAGCGGGCAAGCGTTCGCGGTGTCCCGTTATCGAAGAGAACCGACATTACGGTAAGGAAGCTGGCGCTTCCGCGGTATGGGCGGCACATTGTAGGACGGCTTCAACCTGCTCACGAGTGACCCCAAATTCCTCGACCAGCTCGTCAACGGTCATGTCCTGAAGGTTCTCGAACACCGTCGAAACCGGCATGCGAGTGCCTCGGAAGAGCCATGCGCCGCTACGCTTGCCGGGGATGCTCTCCACAGCGGGGCATTGCGACCAGTCGAGAGTTGCTATTGCCATAAACTGTACTCCTTCTCTGAGAGTACGCCAAAAGGTGAGGGAGAAACTACGCCACCGCTCCCCGAATAAACGTCACAATCGCTTCCAGCGAAGCCCCCGGCTGAAACACCGCCGCCACGCCTTGCCGCTTCAACTCCACGGCGTCCTCGTCGGGCACGATTCCGCCCACGATCACCTTCACGTCGCCCATATCCTTCTCGCGCAGCAGTTCCATCACCCGCGGCACAATGGCGTTGTGCGCGCCCGAAAGAATCGACAGCCCGATCACCTGAACGTCTTCCTGCAGCGCCGCGTTCACAATCATCTCCGGCGTCTGCCGCAGGCCCGTGTAGATCACCTCCATGCCGGCATCGCGTAGCGCGCGCGCAATCACCTTGGCGCCGCGGTCGTGCCCGTCCAGGCCCGGCTTGGCCACTAGCACTCGAATGGGTCGGGACATGTTTTCTATCGGCTGGGGTTCATATTTGCCATCTTCAAAGCCGCGACGTTTCCGTGTAAGCGCCGAACACCGAGCGGAGCGCGTCGCAGATCTCGCCCAGCGTCGCATAGGCCTTCACCGCATCCAGAATGTAAGGCATGGTGTTTTCCGGCCTGATGTTTCCTGGCTTAGTGTTTCCGGTACCCTCAGCCGCTCGCTGTAGCGCATCGAGCGACTTCCGCACCCGGCCATTGTCGCGCCGCTCGCGCAGCCGCGCCAGCTTCTCCTCCTGATGCCGCCCGGCCGATTCCCCAATCTGCAACAACTCGATCGGCTGGTCCTCCGATCGGAATTTGTTCACGCCCACAATGGTCCGCTCACCCGATTCCACCTCGCATTGATACCGGTAGCTGGCCGCGGCGATCTCCGATTGCGGATATCCCGACTCGATCGCCGGGATCATGCCGCCCATCGCATCGATGCGCCGGATATACGCGTTGGCAGCCTGCTCCGTCTCGAGTGTGAGCTTTTCCAGAAAGTAGCTGCCGCCCAGCGGATCGGGCGTATTCGTCACGCCGCATTCGTATGCCAGCACCTGTTGCGTGCGCAGCGCGATGGTGACCGCGTGCTCGCCCGGCAGCGCGTAGGCTTCGTCGAGCGAATTCGTATGCAGCGATTGCGCCCCGCCCAGCACCGCCGCCAGCGCCTGGATGGCCGTCCGCACCACATTGTTATACGGCTGCTGCCAGGTCAGCGAGCATCCCGCCGTCTGCGCATGGAATCGCAGCTTCATGCTGCGCTCGCTCTTGGCGCCGTAACGGTCGCGCATGGCTTCGGCCCAGATCTTGCGCGCGGCGCGGTACTTCGCGATCTCTTCGAAGAAATCGCTGTGCGCGTTGAAGAAGAAGCTCAGGCGCGGCGCGAACTCGTCGATATCGAGGCCCCGCTCGATCGCCCAATCCACGTACTCCATCCCATCCCGCAGCGTGAACGCGAGCTCCTGCACCGCCGTCGAGCCGGCCTCGCGGATGTGGTACCCGCTAATCGAAATCGGGTTAAATCTTGGCGTATGGCGCGCGCCGAATTCGATGGTATCCGTCACCAGCCGCATGGATGGCCTGGGCGGAAAGATGAACTCCTTCTGCGCGATGTACTCTTTCAGAATGTCGTTCTGCAGCGTGCCCGAAACGCGCGCCCAGTCGACGCCCTGCTGTTCCGCAACCGCAAGATACATGGCCCACAACACGGACGCCGGCGAGTTGATGGTCATCGATACCGTCACCTCGCCCAGCGGAATGCCGCGCAAGAGAATCTCCATGTCTTCAAGCGACGAGACCGACGCGCCGCACTTCCCCACTTCGCCTTCGCTCATGGCGTGATCGGCGTCGTATCCCATCAGCGTCGGCAGGTCGAACGCCACCGAGAGGCCGGTCTGCCCTTGCGCCAGCAGGTAATGGTAGCGGCTATTGGTCTCCTCAGGCGTGGCGAAGCCGGAAAACTGCCGCATGGTCCACAGCTTGCCGCGATACATGTCGCGGTGGATGCCGCGCGTGTACGGAAACTCGCCCGGCTCGCCGATGTCGAGTGCGCCGGCATCTTCCGGCCCATACAGCGGCTCGATAGGAACCCCTGAAATTGTCGTAAACTGGCGTTCGGCGACTTTCATTTAGTACCTATCATCTCAAACCCGGCAGCGGCGGAGGTTTATCGGCGCGGCGCCCTTCGCCAACCGTCGCGTCACTTTGGGTAGGGCGGCTCCATTCGCTGCTCGCCCATGAGGCAACAAAAAAAAACGTCTTCGAACGCCAAGTGCACCAGGCGAGGCCAAGCCTCCAACTCATCGAGTCTCACGATGGGACCGGCGGACGGCTTGAGTGTCCGGGCAACCAGCACAGCGTAATAGATTTGAAGTTCGGTATGAGCGTAGTGCGCCCGAAGCGCCGGAACCATCAACTCCAGAGCCTTGCCAGTTTTCAGTTCGGTATCAACCAGCAGAATGCGTGGCATGCCAGAACCCTGTCCCTCGATAAGCGGGTATAGGCACTGGTCCAGCACGATTCGCCGTCCAGTATAGTGGCCTTTATGACACAGGAAGCCGCTGGGCCGGCGGTGAAGATTGAGCGCCATGGCGATTGCCAATCCACCTTCATTGATCCCAAAATAGGCATCGAACTCCAGATTAAATTTGTGGCCTAGGATCTGGTGCTCCAGTTTCGAGATCGCCCACCCCCAGGTTTCCCACGATAGCTTCAGGTTGGGCTTCCCCTGATCGCGGAGCAGCGGGTATAGCGTTACAGTACGTTTAGACCCGTTGTAGTCCAATTCCGTTGGAAAACCTGGCCCCGTCTGGATTCGCCCGGGTTGGAGTCCGCTCAACTCTTCTTCGCAATTGGGACCCGGCTGAATATTTAGGATTGCGCAGAGAAAACGGCGAGCTGGGCCCGGATGCAGTGGCGGCAGCCAATAAAGTGCCGGCTTCCGGTTGTAAGGTGCAGGTACGGTTCGAAAGTCGACATCGGGGAGTAATAAGGTCACAAAGTGACACTTCCGCTCCCTATCTCGGCCATCGGCGTATTCCGCTTCGAGTTGTTGAGTTGACCCGAGCCCGGTCGCGCCGACGACCAGTAAGAAGGTACACGACTCATCAATCTCCTTCCGCAAGCCTGATCTCAGCGTATCTGCGGGCGCGATGTTGCCTTCATCGAAGAACACAGTTAGTCTTGATTCGCGCAGATAGCGGACGATGGGCTTTATCTTTGCGAAATCCTGCTGATTGTGACTCACGAATACGTGGTACACCATCATGATCTCTCCAAGATCCGGACCTGGCTCCGCAGGGCCGACAGCACCCCTGGGCAGCCAACAATAAGAGCCGGGGTTTTGGAACCTCCGCTCAGGATGTCGGTAGTTGTTACCATCTCTCCAGCACCGAGGTCGCGAATTTCGAACCCCCAGGCTTCGGCCAGCGCCAGCCCTGCCGCCACATCCCATACCGCATAACGCGTGATAACAACGGCGGCAGGGTCGATAGTGCCTTCAAGGAGAAGAGCCAAGTGGGCCGCCGTCGCCCCGAACGACCGGCATTTCCCTTGATAGGCGGACAGATCCAGGATGCGGTGGGTATTCGAGCTGACATAGACGTAGCTGTCTTCGAGTCTCCATTGAGCTGGCTGAGCCACGACACGGTCAACGAGCTGTATCCGCGGCCCGTCGTCTCGAATAGACACCTCATAGCGTCTCGACGACGAGCCTTCAAATGACGCCGCACACCATCGGCCCATCGCCGGAAGGTGAATGATAGCCAAAAGCGGCCGGTTTTCCGCATCGATGACGGCGAGGGAAATCGCAAACAAGTTCAACCCCCGCGCGTACGCTGCCGTGCCGTCAATTGGGTCTAGAATGATGCGAGGCTGATGCTCCGATATCAAACCCAAACTCCGCTCCCCGGGAACATCCTCTTCACCAATGAACCGATAGTTCGGAAATACGTCGCTCAGATGATCTTGGAGAGACCTCTGGGTTTCCAAGTCGAGGTGTGTAATGAAGGTTCCATCCTCTTTCAACTTCCACTGGAACCGGACGTCGGGCTGTTTCTCTACCAGGCGCAGGCCCGCCAGGTAGATGCCCGACACAGCGGCTAGAATCTTTGATTCTGTCACCTGCATGCGTCACACCTCTTTGCACACCTCTGCCAACGCTTGCTCCGGCGCCGGCAACTTCCGCGGCTTGCCACGCTTGCAGCTAGCGCTAAACCACCCAGTCCACCGGCGTCCGCGCCCCCGCAACCGCCTGCTTCAGAGTCCGGAGCGTCTCCCGCTCCTCAGCGCTCGCCACCTCGTGGCTTAGCTCATTGAACAGCGCGTCCAGCGTGGCCGCCGTCGGGCCAAGCGGGTCCGACCCGCCGCCGTATGGTTTCAGGCGTTCGCGCAACCACTCGATCTGCTCGGTTTCGGTCTGGCCGCCTAACTTGCCGAGCGCCGCGACCAGATCGCCGCGGAAGGTCTTATCGAAGTCCGCTTTCAAATCCAAATCCAGATAGTCGGGAAGCAGGTGCGCGTTGGCCGAAAGGCGGATATCGATCCTCCCGATGCAATCGTCAAGCACCTTCTCGGCCAGTCTGCGCGCGAATGCAGCCGCACCCGGCCGGTCCAGGACGCCGGGAATCTTCGCGCCCTCCACATCCACGTAGATCTTGGCTTTCGGCTCCGTGCCGCTGGGGCGCACCACGATCTGCGCCTGCTCCAGTTCGAACACCAGAAAGTTGCGCGACAGCCGATCCGTTTCGCTCAGTATCGGGCCGTGCTCGGGTGAAAGCAAATCGCGCCAACGCAGCACGGGCATGCCGCCGAACTCTTGCGGCGGTTGCTCACGGAGCGAAAGCATCATCCTCTCCAACAGCTTCGCGCCGCGGATGCCGCGCATTACCATGCTCCTCGACAGGTTCTGATAGTTGCCGCATGCCATGGCAAGGGCGTCCAGGTACTCGGGCAGGCGGCGCCCTTCCATCCGCAATTGCGAAACCAACTCGCACAGCACCAGAGCGCCGCCGGCCGCGTCTTTGTCGCGAATCAGCGGGGTCAGCAAAACTCCGTGGCTCTCCTCGCCCGCCAGGACCAGATCGTCGGCCGAGGCCACGACGCCTTCGAACCGTCCCTCGCGCTCCAGTGAGAGCAGCACGTTGGCTATATACTTGAAACCCACCAGCAGGTCCGGCACGATGGCGCAGCCGGATTGCCGGGCGATATTCTGCAACATCCGCGTGGTCACCAGCGTCTTGATCAGAACTCCGGAACGCTTTGGCCCGCGCTCACCATCCATCACCAGGTAATAGGCCAGAATGCAGGCGATCTCGTTTCCGTTCAGGTACCGCCACCGGCCGGCGGCATCGCGCGCGAAAACGCCGATGCGGTCGGCGTCGGGGTCGCTGCAGAGGACCAGATCCGCGTTCACCTCTCGCGCAAGGCCCAGCGCGGGACTCGCCGCTTCCGGCACTTCGGGGTTCGGAAGGCGTAATGGAACGGCCGCGAAGGTGCCGTCAAAGTTGGCCTGCGGCTCGTATAACCGCACATCGTAACCGGCCTCCCGCAGCACGTCTCCCACAGTTCGGTTTCCGGTGCCGCACAGGGGCGTATAAACGATCGTAGCCGAGCGGGGATTCCGGGAACGCAGCGCCAGGCTGGCCCCTAAGTAAGCGGAATGCAGTTCCCCGGGCATCGGACGAATCTTCCCATCGGCCACCGCGTCCGCAAATTCCACCCTCTTGATCTCCGTAACCTCGCCCATGAAGGAGGTCATTTTCTGGTCCGTCGGCGGGATGTCCTGCGCCCCCTGTTCGTTGAAGAATTTGAACCCGTTGTCGTCCGGGTGATTGTGCGAAGCGCTCACGTTGATTCCGCCCAGAGCCTTAAGGTCTCTTATGGCGAAAGATAATTCCGGCGTGGAAAGGTATTCCGTCTCTGAGGAGAGGCCTGGCACATACACTTCGAAGCCGTTACGGGCGTAAATCTCGCAAGCGCTCCGAGCCAGTGCGCGCGACGTTAGCCCGAGCAGCGGATTGTCGCGCCCGAGGAATTCATACGTCCCGGAGATGTCGGCGAAGATGCGCGTGTCGAACGCAACCACGATCGTGCGCGAAGCCGCGTCTGGGACTGTCTCCCGCAGGTAATCGCAGTGGCCCTGGACCGACATGGCAACCGTGATCTGGTTGATCCGGTTCGGGCCGAATCCGATCCGCCCACGGCGCCCGCCGGTTCCGAAAGGAACCAGCTGGTAGAACGAATCGAGCAGCAGATCGCTCTTCCCCTGCGTGATGTGAGCCAGAATCGAATCGCGTTGCGTTTGATAAATCGGCTCCGTGAGCCAGGCATCGAGGAAGCCGACGGCGCGGTCCGCGACCACTGGATCGGGCGACGCTGCCGTGAGCCGGCGAGTGGCCTCCTGACGAAGATCGTTCCAGTTCGCGAGTGTCTGCAATGAATTTACCTCATCAGTTTCGCGTGCCCGTTACCGCCTCGCGGTTTCAGACACGCCGTCTTCCGCGGGGAGCGGCAACCGAAGATCTGGCCCGTACCTACGCCAGTATAACTCCATGTACCCTCCGCACTATGGTTATGCTTCGGGCAATCTTTACCGTTTGGCGTCTACCCGCGGGTGTCCGTCCCGCCGCGCCGCGCCGCCCTGAAGGCCGACGCGGTTCCTCACTGCTCGCGCAACACCTGCATCGGTTCCAATCGCGCCGCGCGAATCGCCGGCAACAGCGATGCCAGAACCGACACCGCCAGCACTATGCCCACTACGCCGCCGAGCGTGGCCGCGTCCCAGGCGGATACGCCGTAGAGCATTCCCGAGAGCACTCGCCCGAAGATTGCCGTAAGCGCGAGGCCCGCCACACAGCCCAGCAGAGCGACGCTCAGCCCTTGCGCCAGGAATTGCCGTACGATTTGCGTTCGCAGCGCGCCCAGCGCCAGGCGCAGTCCCACTTCGCGCTGGCGCACGCTCACCAGATAGCTGAGCGTTCCATAGAGGCCCACGCACGCTAGCGACACGGCGGTAATGGCGAAGAAGGCGAGTAAGATTGTGCGCAAGCGGTTTTCCGCGTAGGAATCCGATATGTGCTCGGCGAGTGGCGTAAGGTCGTAGACCGATCGGCGGGGCTCGATCTCGTGAACCTTCCGGCGAATGGTCTCCGCCATGGACGCGGGGTCGCCGTGCGTCCTGACCAGGAAGTACGTGCCCGGCTGAAGCGCGCTGTAGCACCAATAAACCGTGGGAGGCGGCTCGCGGTCCATGCCGCTCTCTCGCGCATCGCCCACAATGCCGCGAATCTCGCTCGACGGCCAGTTCCCCGGTTGCGTCAAGTGACGGCCGATGGCGGCCGGTCCGTCCAGATATGCATTGGCAAAGCTGCGATTCACCATCGCGGCTGAGGTTTTGAGATCGTCCCGGCACGTCTCGCCGGCCAACAATGGAATCCGCAAGGTGGCGAAGTAGCTGGCGGTGACCGCGCGGCTCTGGGCGAGCATCTTGGGCTCGGTTTCCGCGCGGCCTTCCGTGGTAGCCAGCTCGATCTGATATTGCACGGGCACTCCCGGAAGACCCATCGTAGCGGCTGCTGCTGTCACGCCAGGCACGGAGCGCAAGCTGTCCAACACCCTGTTGAGCCGCTGCGTGGCGGCTTTTTGGTCCCCTGTTTCGCCCCATGAGCTGCTCATATGGAAGGTAAGCACATGCTCCGGATCGAAGCCCGGAGACACGCGCCCCAGTTGCTGAAAACTGCGCAGCAGCAAGCCGGCGCCAGCCAGCAGCATCACAGCCAGAGCGACCTGAACTCCCACCAGCGTGAACTGAACGGGGTTACGGCTCGATACTTGCGAGCGGCCCGCCTGCGCCATCGAACCGGCCAGATTGCGCCGCGTGCCGCGGATTGCGGGAAAGATTCCACAGAGCAGCGTGGCCGCGATCGCGCAGGCCAGCGAATAGAGCACGATGCTCCAATCGAGCCGGATCTCCTCGACGCGTGGCAGGTCTTTGGCCAGCGCGCGGAACACTCGCGAAGCTTCCCCCGCGATCGCCAGACCCAGAGCCGCCCCTGCCAGCGCCAGAACCAAAACCTCGGTCAGCAGTTGCGCCGCCACCGAAGCCCTCGAAGCGCCTAATGAAAACCGGACGGATATCTCATGCTGGCGCTCGGCCGCGCGCGAGAGCAGCAGCGCCGCAATGTTAGTGCACGCGATAAGAAGCAGCAGCGAAACCGATCCGAAGAGTATCCAGAGAGACTGCCGGACTCCGCCGACGGTGGCTTCCTTGAGCGGCCGGACAGAGGCGCCGATGCGAGTATCGGTCTTCGGAAACTCCCGGCCAAGGTTACTCTGCACCGAAGCCAGATTCGCGCGCGCCTGTTCCAGCGTCACGCCCGGCTTCAGGCGCCCGAAGGTGGTGAACCAGCCCGTCTCCCGGCTTTGCGAATAAGGCGCATTCATGGGGCTCGGCGACCAAAGGTCCACGTCGCGGTCCGGGAAAAGGAAGGAGGCCGGCATCACGCCGACGATCGGAACCGAAGAGCTGCCTATGCGGAGCGTCTTGCCGATGGCGTTCGCATTGCCGCCGAAGCGGCGCCGCCACAACCGGTCGGTGATCAGAACTGCCACAGGTCCGCCAAAATGTTCTTCCTGCGGGCTGAAGTCGCGTCCCAGCTCCGGCGCAATTCCCCAAACCTGCAGAAAGCGCGGGGCGACCAGCGCCCGTTTCAGCTTCTCGGGAAGCTCGCCGGAAAGCTCCGATTCGTCCTCCGTGTAATAGCCGGTAATGGCTTGAAACGTGCTGTTCAGGCGGTTCCAGTCTTCGAGGCGCGGCGGCGCCACAAAGGCGTCCTGACTCTTGCGATTCACTTGAGCCAGCTTCACCAGTCGATCGCCGTCTGGAAACGGCGATGATCTCAGCAGCACCGCGTCGATGGCCGAAAATACCGCGCTGTTGGCGCCGATCCCGATCGCCAGCGTTAAGATCACGGTGACGCTGAATGCGGGCGTTTTTCCGAGTCCGCGCATCGCCTGCCGCAAATTTCTGGCCAGCGATTCCAGCCAACCGTTTATATCCATATTCCGCGTCCTTTCCACCTGCGCCGTGTAATTGCCGAACGCCTGCCGCGCTTCGCGAGCGGCTTCCACGTCGCTCATGCCGCCGGCCTGCAATTCTTCGGCGCGTTCTCTCACGTGAAACGAGAGTTCCCGTTCCAGATCGCTTTGCATGCGGCCGGGCCGCAGCACATTCCAAATCCGCCCGTACCAAGCCATCGCCTTACCCTCGTCATGCGTAGCGAATCACGCGCGCCACGCCCTCAGTGAGCCGGGTCCAGCTCTCCTCTTCCTGCAGGAGCTGCTTCCGGCCCTTGGCAGTCAGCGAGTAAAAACGGGCCTCCCGATTCTTCTCCGTGGCGCCCCATTCGGCCCGCACCCAACCCTGCTGCTCCATGCGGTGAAGCGCGGGGTACAGCGAGCCCTCTTCCACGCGCAGCAACTGGTCCGAAACGCGCTGAATGTGCGCCGTGATGGCATACCCGTGCATCCGCTTGCTGGAAGCCAGGGTCCTCAAGATCAGCAGGACCAGGGTACCCTGCAGGATGTCGTTTTTCTTCGCGCCCATGCTTTACCTATCTAGCTATGCCTAACTAGCTACTGGATTCTACCGGTTGGACGGCGGCGCTGTCAATCGGATAGGAAGGTTCGGGACGGTTTGCGGGAAAACCACTCCCCGACATCGGAGCCGCGCGCGTCAGCAAGCGTTTTCGCACCCGTTGCCAGCGGTCCGATCCTACGGCTATCATCGGTCATGGCTTCCGGTAGCGCCCTCGCCATTTCGCTGGCAGTTGTCTCTCTCGCCGCCGCGCAGAGCGGCGGCAAAGGCGTCTCTCTGCCGCCGGAAGACTCCACGCGCTTTCTGACGGAAAAGAAGCTCGCCCTGGTGATCGGCATCAACGACTATCCGGAAGAGAGCGGCCTCAGTAAGCTGAAGTGGGCTGCTAAGGACGCAACCGATCTCGCGGCCGAACTGACGCGGCAGGGATACGCCGTCGATTCGCTGCTGGACGCGCGCGTCACCAAGGTCGCGATCCGCGTACACCTCACAAACATGCTGAAGCGTCTCGACCCCAACTCCGGCACGGTGGTGTTCGCGTTTTCGGGCCACGGAGGCCAGGTGGGCCGGGACCAATATCTGGCGACTTACGAATCGTCCGCCGAAGACCTGGACAAGACCGGCGCATCGGTGGAGGATCTGCGCAAGCTGCTGGAGGATTCCGGCGCGCCGCGCAAGATGATGTTTCTGGACGCTTGCCGCAACGTAACCACACCGGGCGGCAAGGACTCCGCCGCGCCCATCGATCCCATGGCCGAGTTGTCGAGCTCCAAGGGACTTCGCCTGCTGGTCTCCACCGGCGCCGGCACCCGCAGTTATGAACTCGACGATCTGCAGCACGGCCTGTTCACCTATTACGTGATCGAAGGCTTGAAAGGCGCCGCCGCGAGAGCAGACGGGCTGATCACTTTCAATACGCTCGCTTCCTATGTGACACGCAACGTGAAGGACCGCAACCCCAATCAAGTTCCCTACACCGACGGACAATCGACGGGCGAGTTCCCATTGGGAGGGAAATACAAGCCGTCTGCGGCCGTGACTGCTGGAGGCTATCAGCCCGCGCATCTGGATGCCGCCGCCGAAGCTTGGGTAATGATTAAAGATTCGAAGGACGCGGTGGATTTCGACGGCTTCGCTCGCACGTTCCCATCGAGCGACTTGGCCGGCGCAGCCCGGCTTCGTGCGGATCAGTTGCGGCGGGCTGGGGTGGTCCCCGCGGTGAACGCTCCGCGAGGTGGGCAGATAAAGGAGAACTCAATCGATGGGCAGCGGTACGTGTGGATTCCGCCGGGGACGTTCCGGATGGGCTGTTCGCCGGGCGATTCGGGGTGCCACGACGTTGAAAAGCCCACACATGACGTGACCGTCACCAAGGGTTTTTGGATGGGACAAACCTCGGTGACCGTGGGCGCCTACAAGCGATACTCTCAAGGCACAGGCAAACCGATGCCTTTGGAGAAGGATAGCCTCGGCCGATTATTGAATGGGGCGGCGGGCAACGACAACCTGCCGGTGGTAGCCGTGACGTGGGACGAAGCCGCGGGCTATTGCGGATGGGCGAGAACGCGGTTGGCGACCGAGGCGGAGTGGGAGTTGGCCGCGCGCGCCGGGACTACGGGCGCCCGTTACGGGAACCTGGACGAGATCGCGTGGTACGGCGACAACAGCGGGCGGCAACGCATCGATAGTACTGCGATCTCGAACAAGGACCAGAAGAATTACGCTCAGAGGCTTTATGACAACGGCAACGGGCCCAAGCCGGTTGGGCAGAGACAGCCTAACGCATTGGGGTTGTATGACATGCTTGGCAACGTATGGCAGTGGACGGCGGACTGGTACGGTGAGAAATACTATCAGGTGAGTGCGAGCCAGGACCCGTCGGGGCCGCCGGGCGGTACACTGCGGGCGTTGCGTGGCGGTTCGTGGTACGATTTTCCGCGGCGCGTGCGCGTTTCGTTCCGTAGCGGGATCGTGCCAGACATCCGTAGCGTCTACATCGGGCTGCGTTGCGTCGGGGAATAACCTCCCCAGATTCAGCCGGCCCAGCGGCGGATTAACACCAAACCGCGAACCTTACCTACCGCAAATCCAGCGCCAGCTTGATAGCCAGCTCCATTTTCTCCAATGCCGCTTGGCTCAACGCGCCCAACGGCGGATAGACAGCCTGGGCTTTCTCGATCGTCGTCACCTGGTCGCACTTGATCCAGGAATCGCGGTCCAGCCCGCCTTCGCCTGCGCGCAACTTCGGCCTCAAGCTGAAAGCTTTATGCTCCACGGTAGACAGCGGCACAACGCATACATCCAGGGAATGCCGGTTGAGCGCGTTGGATGAAATCACCACAGCCGGGCGCTGCTTATCCAGAGCAAACAGACAGACCTCGCCACGCTTCGGAAACCATCCGGCGGGAGCGGCCACTCTCTTCAGCGGCATTACTCGCGCGCCCAAGACGCCCGGCTCGCGGACTCAAAAGCCCGGCGCTCCGCCCGATCCTCGCGTTCCACCCCGAAAAAGCTCGCAATCTCCCGCTCCAGGGCCGCGCGTTTTTCCAGATCCAACGCGAACCGCAGCAGCCGGTTCACCCGCTCGCTCTCCGACAGGTCTCCTCTGGTTCGCTTCACTTCCGCGAGGATTTCCTTGTCCAGTGAAAAGGTTCTAGTAGCCTTAATTGCTGCCCGCATCGGTATTAGTATTCCTACTAGTAAGAATTGTAGCAAAGTTGTCAGGTTTGGTGCTGAGGGGAGATCTTTTCCCTGAAGCAGCGGAAAGAAAACGCGCCACGATATTGACGGCGCAGCCCATGGGGCCGCGCCACTTGCGCCACTCGCGCTACACTACCCGCATGAGACGCCTCGCTGCGCTCGCGCTGTTCCTTCAACTCCCCTTGGCCGCCGAGCCCGCCGCGGGACGTGCCGCCGACCTCGCCCGCGCTCTCCGCGAAACCGCCTTCGACCGCGGCGAGTGTTATCGCGTGCGCGATCTCAGCCTCGTCAAAGAGGACATCCGCATCTATCTCAGCGACGGCCACCTGATCTTCAGCAAGCCCGTCGCCGGCCATCGCGTCGCCGCCGTCTTCACGGCCGATACCGAAGGCGGCGACGGCGAAGCGATCGTCTTCCCGCCCGACCGCGCCGAGCGCCGCTCGCTGGCGGCCTTCACTCACTCGCCCAATCTCGACGATCATTTCCGTAGCGCGCTGTTTCTTTTCACCGGCGCCGAGTACGACGATTTGCAGTCGCAGATCGCGCAAAACCCTACCAACAAGAAGATGCCGGAAATCGGCGCCCTGATGGACGAGCAGTGGACGCCCGTGCTCCGCAACCTTATGGAAAGCTATCAGACGCGGCTCGTGCTCGACCTCATTGGCGGCTCCACGCACCCTCCGGACCTTCTCGCGGCGGTGTTCGACAGCCCGAAATTGGGCACATTCGACCTGATCTACGATCCTCAGAACACCGAACAGGTGATTGGCGGACAGCTAGCGAGCCGCGACAACCGCGTCTATTTCGACGAATGGTTCAGCTTCACTGCGCGATCGTTCCGCAAGAGCCCCGCGCCGCGCGCTCTCGATCTGGTCACTAGCGATTACCGCATCGACGCCACTATCGACCCCGATCTTTCCATGAGCGCCGTCACCCGCGTCAAGATCCGCGCGCCGGAAGGCGGAATGGCCGCCGCGGCCTTTGAAATCACGCCCGCGATGACCGTCACCGGCGTTACGGTGGATGGCCATCCCGCTGAAGCGCTGCAGCCGGAGTCTCTGCGCTCCAATCTGCTCCGCGCCGGCAACAGGATGTTTCTGGTTGTGCCTCCGGAGCCGCTCCAGGCCGGCCGCGATTACGAGTTCGAATTCCATCACTCGGGCAAAGTGGTCATCGACGCCGGCGACCGCGTCTTCTATGTGGCCGCGCGCGGCAACTGGTATCCCATGCATGGCCTGCAATTCGCAAGGTACGATCTGACATTCCGGTATCCGCACGATCTCGATCTGGTGGCCCCGGGCGATGTGGTGGATGAGCGTACCGAAGGAGATTGGCGCATCGCCCACCGCCGCGTCTCGGCCACCATTCGCATGGCCGGCTTCAACCTGGGCGATTATGCCCATGCGCGCACGGAACGTGGCCCTTACACCATCGATATCTGCGCCAACCGAAACCTGGAAACCGCGCTGCAGCCTCGCGCCGCCGCCCCGCTTCCGGCGACTGTCGGCTTACCGCAGCGGCGCGCAACGATGGGTCCGCTGGACCGGAACGTGACCCCCGATCCCGCGCTCGATCCGCTCGCCAGATTGCAAACGCTCGCCAACGAAGTGGCGTCCGCGCTCGAATTCATGGCGGCGAGGCTTGGCCCGCCCGCGCTGCCGCACCTCGCGGTCTCGCCGATTCCGGGCACGTTCGGCCAAGGCTTTCCCGGTCTGATCTATCTCTCGACGCTGTCTTATTTGAAGAACCGGCCGGCGGGAAACTTGGCCACGCCATCGCTGGACCTTTTCTTTGACGACGTTTTACAGGCTCACGAAACCGCGCACCAATGGTGGGGAAATCGCGTCACCACCGAAAACTACCGCGATTCCTGGCTTATGGAGGCGCTGGCCAACTATTCGGCGCTGCTTTACCTCGAGAAGCGCAGAGGCCCCCGCGCCGTCGATCAAATGCTCGCCGAATATCGCGCACAGCTTCTCGAAAAGAATCAAGACGGCGAGACCGTGGAATCGGCGGGCCCCATCGTGCTTGGCCAGCGCTTGCAAAGCTCGCTGCAACCGGCCGGCTGGCGCGCCATCACCTATGGAAAAGGCTCGTGGATACTTCATATGCTGCGCCGCCGCATGGGCGATCAACGCTTCCTCGCGATGTTGGGCGATATCGTCAAGCGCTACGACCACGCCAGCATCACCACCGAGCAATTTCGCAGGTCCGCGGCTCAATTCCTGCCGCCAAAATCGGAAGACCCAACCCTCGAGGGCTTTTTCGATCAGTGGATTTACGGCACTGGCATCCCCACGCTCAAGCTCACGTATGCGCTCAAGGGGCAGGCGCCCGCGCTACGGCTGGTGGGGACGCTCGACCAATCCGGCGTGGCTGAGGATTTCAGCGTGCTGACGCCGGTTGAAATTCAAATCGCGCGCGGGCAAAGCGTCACCCGGTGGATCGCTTCTTCCAATCAGCCGGTTACGTTCACCGTTGCGCTCAAGCAGACTCCCTTGAAGGTTGCGCTCGATCCGCACAATGCCGTGCTGCGGCGGTAGCGATGTGGGACAGGCCTCCTGGCCTGTCTTCTGCGTGTTGCCCGGCGCGCCTATTCCAGGCTGCTTCGCGCTATTCGAGCGTAGCGCCTCGGCATGCAAGCTGGCTGCTTTGACCTCCTGCGAATGCCTGAACGCCGCTTCTTATTCTAAAGGGACCCAGAGGGTACCCAGCGAATCGAACGAAGTGGCTGGGACGTCGCGACCCTGCTTTTCTGTTCACCGCCGTTCAGACGGTTCCGCGATTATCGGAAATGACCGCATTGCGGCTCGAGGATATCTCGCTCGGAGCCGACGCACATGTGCGTTGCCGGAAAAAAGGACGAAAGGAACGTTGTACACCCTTGGCCAAACCCACGGTCGAGGTCCTCAAAGCTTGGATTACGGATCTCCGGCCTTGAGAAAGAGCGCTTACCGTTTTTGGGGATTATCGCCGCTCAGCGCCGTAATTCGCTCTGACGGTCGCGGCTCCGTTTCGGACTCGGCGCGTTTTCAGAGGCTGACAGAGCCGCGGCCGTTAGAGCGTTCGCCGCGAGGCGGGACCCCCAAATCGGTTAAGCACCCGTTTGCCAACCAGCAGCACACAATGAAGCAAGCCTCAGGTGTATACTGAACACGACCCGGGAGTCCAAAATGGAAATTCCGGATGAAGTCGATGGACGCGAGGACGTGGTCGACAACGCGACGACACCGATTGGCGGCGGACGTGGCAGGCTTCCGCGCGGTTACGCGGCCTTCGCCGGGAGTTTCCGGTCTTCGCCACGGCGCAAACTTGTAGCGATCCTCCTTGCCAGCGCTGCTCTCACCCTTCCCGTTCCCGCATCGGCCCAGCAGACGGCCTCGCCAGCTTCGACTCTCTCGTCCCGCGGCTATGTCGACCCGAAACTGTGTTACGGCTGCCATGCCGCCATCTATACCGCTTACTCGCGGACCGGCATGGGCCGTTCCTTCGGCAAACCCGCTGCGGCGAACGCCATCGAAGACTACACGAAGAATAATCGCTTCTATCACGCCGCCTCGGGAACCTGGTTCGAAATGCTCGCACGCGGCGGCGAGTACTTCGAGCGGCGCTATCAGATCGGCTACGCCGGCAGGCCAACCAACGTCGATGAAACCCGCGTCGATTACTGCCTCGGCTCCGCCAATCACGCCCGCTCTTATCTGCATCGCACCAGCGACGGCAGGCTGGTGCAGTTACCGGTAACCTGGTATTCCGAAAACGGCGGCGCCTGGGCAATGTCACCCGGGTATGACTCGCGCGAGCTGTGGTACTCTCAGCGCGGCGTTCCCTACGAGTGTCTCTTTTGTCATAACTCCTACGCCGATGTGCCCGGCGCTTTCCGCCGGCGCGGCGACGCGCAGGTCTATCCGGCCACACTCCCCGAAGGCATCGATTGCCAGCGCTGCCATGGGCCGGGCGCCAATCACATCCGGGCAGCGCAGGTGAAGGAAGCCAAGCCGGGCGATCTGCGCAGGACGATCGTCAATCCGTCGCGCTTGACCGCGGACCGCCAGCTCGAGATCTGCATGCAGTGTCACCTCGAAACCACGAGCATGAATCTGCCGGAGTCGATTACAAGATTCGACCGGGCGCCGTTTTCGTACTTGCCAGGGGAGCCCCTGGGCGCTTTCAGAATCTTCTTCGACAGGGCCCCTGGCAGCCGGCAAGATGCACCCTTCGAAATCGCGCACTCGGCGTACCGGCTGCGGGAATCGCAATGCTTTCTGCGGAGCAACGGCGCACTGACATGCACTACCTGCCACAACCCGCACGACACTGCCCGGAGCGGGCAAGCTGCCGGCCAGTACGACGGCCAGTACGACACCGTCTGCCGCCGGTGCCATTCCGCCGCCTTCAGCCAGTTGGTCTCGAACGGAAAACATACCCAGGCTCCGGATTGCGTGGATTGCCACATGCCAAAGCGCCGCACCTCCGACGTGGTCCACGCCGTGATGACCGACCATCTGATTGAGCGGCATCGTCCGGAAGGCGATCTGCTGGCCGCGCGGCCGGAACGCGACACATCCGAAGCCGCCCAGTACCGGGGCGAAGTGGTTCCTTACTATCCGGATCCATTGCAGAAGAATGCGGAGAACGAACTGTACGTAGCCATCGCGCAGGTCCGCGACAAAAGCAATCTGGCGGACGGAATTCCGCGCCTGACCCGGGCCATCGACGCTGCAAAGCCTCGCCGGCCGGAACCGTATTTCGAGCTGGCCGAGGCCCTGCGTGCTCAGAACCAGCGGGAAAAGGCGGTTGCGGCATACCGCGAAGCGCTGCGCCGGGATGCGGAGTATCTCGCCGCCCTGATGGGCCTCGGATCGGCGCTCGACGAAATGGGGCGTAAGGCCGAGGCGGCCGATATGCTGCGCCGCGCCACGCAATCGGCGCCATCCGACGCCCGGACATGGAACTCCCTGGGCGCGGTGGAGTTCCGGCTGGGCCATCCAAAAGAAGCGAAGGCCGCCTTTGAGAGGGCGATCGCGCTGGACGCGGAGATGCCCGAGCCCCGCAGCGGGTTGGGCCTGATCCTCGCGCAAAGCGGCGACCGCGACGGGGCTGAACGGCAATTCCGCGAGGCGATCCGGATTCTTCCGAATTATGGGAACGCCCATCGGAATCTGGGTAATCTGATGGCTGCCGCGAGGGATTTGCCGCAGGCGGCCTGGGAGCTGCGCCTTGCGGCCGATTTGCTGCCGGCGGACGCGGCGGTGCGTTTCAATTACGCGGTCACCCTGAGTGGCTTGAAAGAGTTCGCGGACGCGGAGTTACAGGTTACGGCGGCGATCCGGCTAGACAATAACTTCGCGGAAGCTCACGCGCTGCTGGGCAACTTACTCCAACGGAAAGACCGGATGGACGATGCCCGCCGGGAATACGAAACGGCCCTCCGGATTCGCCCAGATCTTGGCCGCGCGCAGTTCGATCTGGGCGCCCTGCTCGCCGGCAAAGGCGACCTGGCGGGCGCAACGCCACATCTCAGGAACGCGGCCCGATCTCCCGATCCGGCCCTCCGGGCGCTCGCGGAAGAACTGATGCAAAGGCTCGGTATCAGGCCTTGATCCGGCGCGGCTGGATGCGTGGTATTACAACGGGTATTACCACGGGTATCACAACCGTCCGGAGCGGGTGACGGCGACCGCGCCGGCGACCGGCTTTCAGAAGGAGGCACACACGACTCTGCCGTACCAGATGGGCCTCGAGCAGGATGCCCTAAGTCATGTGTATCTGGGCCGTAAGGAACGGCTGACCGAAGTTAGAGGAGAGGTAGTCAAGGACATCGTCATATAGCGCGGCCTGGGAAGGCCGCGCCGCGCATAGAAAGGCGATTGATAGGCGGCAGTTAGTGGCCGCCGCCGGAGAGTTTGCGGTAATACTCGGCGACCGAATCCTGATAGCCGGCGGGAACCTTGTTCGGGTCGGTGTTGCGGATGGCGCCGCCCCGGCTTTCATCGAGTTGGCGGCGCAGTTGCAATTCCAGCGCATCCACGCTGCTGACGAGCTGCTGGTGCATCTGCTCGACCAAGGCGGGATTCCCGGGGAAACGGCTGGGATCCAGTTTGCGCATTTGATCGATCAGCGACTGCAACTGTTGCCGCGCTTCGGGACTATCCTGCACTACGGCGCGAACCTGGTTGAGCAGATTCAAACCCTGGTCAATCTGGCTCTGGGTATCGGCCGGATTGGGACCCTGTTGGGGCGCCACTGCCTGACCGGAGATGCGGGTATTGCCGGTGTCATAGGCGCCAAACCGGTTGCCATCGCGATTCCCGCCACCGGCCACATTGCCTACCGGACCGGCGACGCGGTTGCCGATCGGACCCGCTTCGCGTCCGCCGGCTTGGCCTGCCTGCCCTCCGGCTTGACCCGCCTGGCCTCCGGCTCGCTGGCCGCCGGGTTGACCGCCCTGACCGCCTTGCCCGGGCTGGCCGCCCTGTTGCCCTTGCTGGCCGTTTTGCGCTGGCTGTTGGCCGGGCTGACCGGATTGCCCGCGGCTGAGTTGCGCGTTGCGGGTGAGTTGGCCGGTTTGGGACGGTTGGCCGGATGGTTGCCCGGAACGACCGGGCTGGCCCTGTCCAGCTTGAGGGCTGGGTTGAGAGTTGGAACGTCCGCCGAGGCCGTCGAGCCGGTCGCGCAGACGGGATAGATCGTCCATGGCCCGGTTGAGCTCGGCGTCCTTCGAAGTGTGCTGAGCGCTGCCCACGGCGCGTGCCGCGTCGCCGACCTGTTGACCCAGCTTGTGCAGGTCGCTGGTGAGGCCGGTTTCGGCCGGATCGGAGAAGCTGCCGCCGCGCAGCCAATCCGAGCTGCGTTGCATGCGGGTGCCGAGATCGCTTTCGTCCATGCCATCGAGCGCGCTCCGCAACTTGCCGGAAGCCGCCGGTTGCGTGGGCGCGAGCTCGCGCGCCGCGGTGCGCAGTTGCTGGGTGAGGTGCGCCAAGTCATCGCTCACCTGTTGGCGATCGTTGACCATTTTGTCGATTTCCTGGGCGGAAGGGTTGTTCTGCGGCCGGCCAGACGTGCTAGCGGCATTTTGCTGAGCAATTAAGTCGCGCACATGATCCGCTTGCTGCTTTTGCCGGGCCGCCAATTGATCGGCCGTTTGGGCCATCGAGTTGAGGCGGCTGGCGGCGTCCTGCTGCTGCATGCCGCCAAGCAGGTCGGTGGCTTCGCGCAAGCGGTCGGCGGCGCGGCGGGAATCGGCCGCGCTGGCATTTCGGGAGACGGCGCGCTTGATGTCGTCGTTGGCCTGGCGCAAGCGATCGAGCGCCTGTTGGGCCGCCTGTTGGCGACTGTCGGCGGCCTGGTCCGCGGACTGCTGAGGATTGGCGGCGTTGGCACGGTCCTGGCCGGCCGATTGGCTGCCGCCGCTGCCGCCGCTGCGGCCGGAGGATGAACTGCCCGCTTGCCCGCTGCCTTGGCCCGCCTGACCGCTCGATTGCCCGGAAGCTGAAGCGCTCTGGCCCTGTTGGCCTTGCTGACCCTGTTGCCCCTGCTGGCCCTGTTGCCCTTGCTGGCCCTGCTTGCCATTTTGAGCCAACTGCTGCTCCATCTGTTGCTGGAGCTGCTGGGCCTCGCGTTGCAACATCTCCTGTTGCCATTTTTGCTCGGCGGTCTGGACGCCATTGCGTTGCTGCTGGGCCAGATTCTCCTCGCGCTTGGCCAGTTCGTCGAGCTTTTTCAGCGCATCGTCGATTTCCTGCGCCTTTTGCTCCTCGGTAGTAGCCGCGCTTTTCTGGGTCTCGTATTGATTCTTCTCGGTGTCGAGCTCGAGATCGAAGAGGGCCGCCAAATCGCGCGCCGCGCCGCCTCCACCGCCGCCTCCACCTCCGCCGCGCTGTCCGAACGCAACCTCAATTTGCCGGAAAGTGGCTTCGGCGCGCAGCAGGAATTGCAGCGCCTTCTGCTCGTTGGGAATGGCTTCTTTCCACTTCTCCTGCTGCAATTGTTGCGCGGCCGGCGCCATGGCGTTGGAGGCGGCCGTCATATCCTTCTGGAAGTCGCTGATGGCCTGCACTTCATCGGTCAACTCGCGGGCCTGCAAGCGGCCGGAAAGCGAGACGGCCTGATCGTGCAAGGTAGCTTGGGATTGGGTGAGCAGCTTGGCGATGTCGGCGGCTTGCTGTTTGGTGGAGTTCTTGTCCGATTCTTGCCTGAAAGTGGCGGATATGATCTCTTTTTCCCGCTGCGAGATCTGCGCGGGATCGTTGCCTCCCCTGCCGCCGCCCCCGCCACCACCGCCGCCACCCGACTGTTGCGATTGCGAAAATTCGCGCTCAAACGGCTCGGCCTGGATGAACATCATATCGGTGTGAGCTTCGGCGTTGCCGTCCTTGGCGGTGGCGTAGACGCTAACCAGATCGCCCGGAACCAGCTTGAAATCCTCCAGTGCGAGCGTGGTCGAGCCGTCGGCTTGTCTTTTGCCTTTTTGCTGGAGCAGATCCACGGTGGTCTCCGGGCCGCCGTTGACCGAATAATGCAGCGCGACGCCGTTGAGGCCGTACTCATCGTCGGCTTTGGCGGAAACCGTTACCTCTTCGATGGGGCTGGCGCGGTAGTCGCCCCGGCCGGGACGCACCAATGCAATCTGCGGCGGGTTGGCTTTGCGGGCTTCGATGAAAAAATCTTCGCTGACGCGAACGGGCTGGCCATCTTCAACGCCCGCGACGTGGTAGACGCCGTCCTTATCCATCTTGACGGCGCCGCGATAGACGTTATTCCGGACGCCGGTGAGCTGGATCTGCTGTCCGTTGTCGAGCTGGATCTGGCCGCCCGGAAGTGGGCGGTCGGTGGAGACCTCGAGTTCGGCCTCGGTCCCGGTGACGGCGCGCAGATCACCGCCGCGCTCCTCCACTTCGGACTTCATGCCGGTCCAGGCGGGGTAATGGTAGGTGACGCGAATCTGCTTCACGGCGGGCAAATCGGTGACGTGAATGTTAAAGTGCTTCGACGTCATGGCTCCGGCGGTGACATAGTATTCGACGTTCTCGGGCAAACCGGCAAATAGAAACTGATAGCCGCCCGCGAAACTGCCGGACGCCTCGGGCTGCATCGCAATCTCTTCCCACTTGGAGGAGCTCTGAAAGCGGGCATACAACTTGACGCTGGGCGACCGCAGGCCGATGGGGAGCGCCGAAACCTTCTGGTCGGCGTGGCGGCGCACGACGGCGTCGCCGGGAGTCACGCGCAGGTCGTAGAGCGCGGGCTTGCCGGTATGAGGACCGGTCCAAAGCAGCGAGGCGCCATAACCGAGAAAACCGGGTCCGGCCGCGATCATCCAGAGCAGGATGGCGAAGGCTCCGACGCCGGCGCCCAGCGAGCTCCAAAGGCGGAAGTCGGTGACCATTTGCCTGGGCTCGGCGGTCTGTGCGACTTCGAGGGTGTCCCCGGCTAAAAGGTCGATAAAAGGATCCTGACCGTCGCGCTCGGTGAAGGTGGTGAGGCGCTGCTGGAATTGCGGGAAGGTGGCTTCGGCGGTTCCGACCGCGCGGCGGCGGGTGAGGCGGCGCAAGGGCAGCGCCAACCCGATTGCAGCGGCAATGGCCAGGACCAGGATCAATCCGAAGCGAGCGGCGGTCACGCTTCCATGCGAAAAGGCGAGCGCATTGGCTATAGCGACCAGCAACACCGTCGCCACCAAAGCGCTGCCGGTGAGAATGGCCAGGCCGCGCAGCACAGCGCTCCAACGCAGACGCTGTTCCAGTTGCGCAATGTAGGCGTGAAGCTGTTCGCGGACACTCATGGAACCTCCAACGGCGTGGCCACCGTTAATAGCTAGCTAAAGCATATCGCACTGGCGGTGGCGGCGGGCTGCCTAGGCGCGGCTGAACATTTTCGGAGCGGCTTGGGAAAATCTTCGGAAGCTCGGGCAGTGCCTGGAAGTTTGATTACAGGGCCCGGTTGATTACCGATCGGATGAGGATTTCTTGAAGATAGCCTGCAGGGCGGCATCGATCGCTTCCATCGGAGTTGGGAAGCGATCTCGCTGGGCGTGCGCGGCCCCTGCGGCGGGGTTTGCCGGGGCGTCCCGGCTGGCAGGCGGCGGGTTTTGCGGAGTTTGACGGAACGAAACCAAATTCGCGGAGCTGGTTGTGGATTGTTGGGGTTGCGGGGCGCCGGCCGGTGTGGGGAGGGGCTTCTGCGCCACGGCATCGAGGTTGCCAGGCGAAAGCGCCTGCCCCACTTTGGCTTGTAACTCTTTGAGGATGCGGTGATAGGTGCGCTCGCAGGAATTGACCACCCGTTGGAGGCGATCGAAGGTGGAGGAATTGGTGGCGAATGCGTCGCCGGAAGTGCAGGTCAAGGTGACTTCGATATTTTTTACCACGAAGGTGTTGTAGGCGCGCTGCCACAGGCCGGCTTCGACGCGGCGCATGCGGCGGAGGCGCCATTCGTTGTGAACCAGAGTATCGACGAGGAGGCTGTCATTGGGATTGGCGGGGCTGTGATGTTCGTGGTATTCGGCGGATAGCTCCGCGAGATCTTCGGCGGTTTCATCGAACATGAGCGTCTGAACGGCGAAGATGCCGTGCTTCAAGGCGTTGAAACGGGATACGGCTTTGCCCTGGGCGGTGCGCGGACCGGTGTTTCTTTGTGAATTCAGGCGATTCGCTGCGATTTGTTTAGCGGTTGCCATAAGACCTCGATTTGAGGCTAGCAGACGTTATTGCGGCTACAGGGCGCGGAAGGGCTTAAGCGCTTTAGAAAGGCCTGAAAATAAAGTTGAAATCGTGTGATCGTGCTTTTTGGGAGCGCGGAATTCGTAGGAAAAGAGGGTTGGCCGCGGATAACGACAGATCGGATCGGCGGCTCGGGCCCGCTTGTGTCTCAGGCCGTGGACAGGTGGGAGTGAGGTGGGTGCGGGGACCCGAAGCGCAGGTTGATGCTGCCATGAGAGTGGGCTGAAGGCGCGTTTGGCGGTGCTAATTCGGCGGGATTCCGGATCCGGACTTTCTCCCGGCTTGAGGACCGCGGTGGACTGGCGCGCTTCTGTGGATGAGAGCGTTTTCGAACAAGTGTGCGGGGCGAGGCGGATTATCGGAGCTAAGCCCGACTTGTGGGGACTGACCCGACCAACTTCCGGGAGCGGCGTTTCACGGGAGGGGATCCGTCAGCGCCGGTGCGCGCGGGCTGCGCTCGGGCCGGATCATTGTACGAGTGCGCGTGATCCAGGAGTTGGCTGATTATTTCGGCTAAAATCCGATATTATTGCCTTATGCCACTGGCCATCGGCACGCGCTCACCGCGACTTGCCTCATCTCGAGCGCATTACCCTGATCCTGTGAAGCTTCTGGCTGCCCTCGGACTAGCCTTCCTGAGCACCCTCGCCGCTCAGGCGCCAATCGTGGGGAAGCTCGTGACGGTCGAGGGGACCATCTCCGTAGAAGGAGTCCAGTTGCCACCGGGGTATTTGCGAGTCGTGCTGGACCCTCTGGGCTCGGGGAACGAGTTGTCCGCCGAGGTACGCAGCAACGGAACTTACACGATCGGCTCAGTCGCTCCCGGCCACTGGCGCGTGTCTGCCTCAGGGGCCTTTATCAAGTCGGTTACACGCGGCGAGCGTGAGTACTCAGCGGCCGATGTCGAGATTGGCGACCAGGCGGGACCTCCTTTCAAGATTGTGGCCAGCACGAATTTCGCGTCGTTGAGGGTGACGGCTCCCGCTGAACCTCGGTCCACGGAAGGGATTCTTTTCTTCTTTTGGATCGGCGGAGGTCCGGATGGCCCAATGTTTCCGGTCGTCCCTGACCACAGCGACAGGATGATCGACGGTGGGACGATAGGGTTGCCTCCCGGCAGCCATCTTGTCTGCGCCTTTGTGGGCGTTCAGCCTTGGATGACCCCGCAAAGTTCGTTGGACTTTAGCGCGCTGCGCCCAGCGCTCGAAAGCCATTGCCAGACCATCCAGCTTGTCGAAGGCGAGCGAGCCACTATATCGGCGATACAAGCGCCGTTCATTTCCGCTGACGAACTCAAGCGCTTGAGGGAAAAACTAGAACAGTAATTGCCAGCGGCAATTGTGAAGCGCGACGAAGCAATCCGTATCCGTGGCTAACGACACTGCCACTACAACGCAACGGATGATTGTGTCCGGATGGCCGGCGATCCGTACAGAGGTCGAGCAGCGCAGTATCCGCTAGTGCATTCTCCGAGTGGCGCGTGACACGCCCGCAGCAGTCGGCCAGATGCTCAAATCAAAGAGTTGACAACACGTCCAAGTGGAACAAGTGCCTTCCGGCTGCAGGTCTGGGAGTCGTGTGGAAATTCCGCGCAAAGATGTCACACTTTGATTGGGCGAATGTCTTTTCATTGACTGTGGTGGCCGTACGAATGGAACAGCTCAACGATGTCGTGACTCGCGCGAAGGCAGGGGACCTCGACGCTTACAGTCGGCTGGTACAGGCCACGCAGGTGATGACCTATGCAGTTGCGCTGGGCGTCCTCCGCGATCCGGATATGGCTCAGGACGCGACCCAGGAGGCGTACCTGCGGGCATTCCGGCGGCTCGCAGACCTGGAGGAGCCCGCTGCCTTCATTAGCTGGCTTCGCCGCATTGTGATAACTGTCGCTTCGAACATGCGTCATGCGCGGCGGACCACCCTGCTACAGCTCGGCGACGTCCCGGTTGTGCCTGTGTTGGATGAAGCGGAGACAACCTGGTCCGAGGCCCAGCGTCAACTGCTGGCCGGAGCGCTACTGACGTTGACGGGTCTGGAACGCCGGCTGTGTGACCGGCGGTATCACGGGCGCTGGAGTACTGCTCGGCTGGCAAAGGACGCAGGAGTAGACGAGGCCGTCATGAGGAAGCGTCTGCAACGCATACGCGACAAGTTGCGAAAGGAGATGGAAATGGCAGAACAACGTAAGATTCGCCCGGAGGACTTGAGGACTGACTTCCCGGCCAAGGTCGTAGAGCTGTTAACGCGCCCCAAGCTCACGGATCTTCCAGAGAATCCGGTTGGCAGAATACTGGAATTGCTTCGAGGCGTTTACGCGGGCTTCGCTGAAGTGGATCTGCCGGACGTTATCGATCTTTCGGAAGCTCGTGAGACGATTGGCGGTGATGCCCTCTACCTCGATCCGATGGAGCTGCAGCGCATTGACGATCATCGAATCCTGCGCTACGACCTCACCCTGCCGCTGCTGATGACCCTTCGTTTCCAAGGCCAACCCCTACGGATCTGGGCTGCTGGCAAAGCCTATCGAGTCTGTCAGATCGATGCCACGCATTTGGAGGCCTTTCACCAGGCTGAAATTCTGTGGTTCGCCGACCGACAGCAGCTTGATCCCTGGCATTTGACCGGCAAGGTATTTCAGTCGATGGATCTGCTCCTTCCGGGAAGGGCGGTGAAGATCGTCCCAACGCGATATCCGATGTGCACACAAGCCTGGGAGCTTGAAGTAGATGATGACGGTCGTTGGTCTGAGGTTCTCGCCTGGGGCGTCTACACAGACCGGATTGTTCGGCATCTTGGCGGCGATCCAGCGCGCCACCTCGCGGTTGGCGTTGGGTATGGCCTCGAACGCCTCGCGATGCTGCGCTTTGGCATCGACGATATTCGCAAGGTCGATGTAGCTAGCGTAGCTTGAAGACACCTGGCGCTCTTGGACAATCGACGGAGCCCATGGCTTGGGCAAGCAGCGGTTATCGTCCCTGCCCCATCAGCTATCCACTATCCACTGGGCCGCGATACGCCCTGTCTAGGAACGTGGTACCTTCTCGCTCCGTCCGGTTCCTCGGCGCTCAGCAAAAGTGACTTCCGCTCGTTTAAAGTGACCCACACGAAGAACAGGATTTGCCGTCGGCAGCGAAGGTGGCCGGCGATATCATCCACGCCGCGGCGTGCGGTTTGAGTTTCCATCATCTGGGCAACGACCCTGCGCCAGCGGCGCCCATAGCGCTTTGACCGGTCGCAGATATCACCGAATGGTGAAAAGCGCGATCAATCACACTCGCCGGACCGCACTTGCACTGATGTTTGCAGACGGGGACGATCCCTTCTCAAATGTGTCACCCGCTTGCGGGTGGTGCTGGGTCACTTTTGGCGAGCAAAGTAGGGTCACTTCTCGCGAGTGCCGAAGGTCCGGTTGGTCGGCCACTCGGAGAATGGGCGTTCCTCAGGCATCGTTCGGTCATTACTCCCGTTAAGTCCCGATCATGGAATTAGTATCGATAAGCGCGCTCTGCTCCGTCGAGTCCGGATTAGATTAGGGCCGCCGGAAATGTTGCCTTGCGCGCCTCCCGCCGACGGGCGTGGTGGGATTCCATCCGGTGCGCCGGCTTATCGAAACCGGATACGGGACGATCCGGCAACAGTCAGTCGGCCGGTGAGATCCACTTCGAGCACTTTGTGTAGCCGTTCGCGCTCAAACGAGATGACGGCGCCTCGTCCCGAGCGCTACCCGATTCATCAACATGCGGGAGTAGTCTGGAGATTGGCGATGCCCTTGTCAAGCGTGAACAAGATCCGATCGGCAGCAAAGGCGGCATCCACAACTGCAGGATCTGCCGCACCGCCAGGTCCTTCGCCGGTGACCGTATCGGCATCGTGGCCGAAGCCGCGAAGATCCGTCACCAGTTCCACAGGGAGGTTCTCGTCAAGCTTGAACTTCACATTGCCCGGATCGGCACTAGACGTTCCTCGTGCGCTAATTCTGCGGCGTAGGCCAGAGCGGCATTGATGTGGTCGGCGCGAAGGGAAGGATAGCTCGCCAAGACCTCATCCCTGGTGGCGCCCCCTCTAGACTATCGAGGATCACCGTGACGGGAATTCGGGTCCCCGTTGCACAGATCTCACCGCCGCAGACCTGTGGACTACTGCTAAGGAACTCTTGCCACGACGCCATATATCCAGTTTACTTGGGCGCCGTCCCGGCGTCCACTCGATGACGCGGATTCTGTCCCGCGGCGACGCTCAGTCGGCGCGCGGCGCGCTCCGTCAATCCCTATTTTTTTCAACCAGGCCTTTTACAACTCCATTCGGCTTGTGGCCGGCGCCAAACTTGTTGCCGATAAGGGGAACGCCGCCTGGTCGCTCCTTGGCGGCCCTTCGCGGCCCTGCCTTTACGGAATCGCTGCCGGTTGAGGTATGATTCTTTATGCGAAAAACTCTCGTATTCCTTGGCCTTGCGCTGTTCGCTTTCGAGGCCCGGCCGGCCGGCAATTTTTCGCTCACTATAGACAACATCATGCGCGGTCCCGGGCTGGTGGGGTATGAACCGGCGGGCGTGCGCTGGTCGCATGACAGCCAGCGCATCTTCTTTCAATGGAAACTGGCCACCGAGCAGGTGGATGCGCCCATGGCGACGTATGAAATCAACCGCAATGGCTCGGGTCTGCGAAAGCTGACAGACGACGAAATCAAGCGCATCCCGCCGGCCAACGGCGACACTTCGAAAGACCGCCGCTGGACCGTCTACTCGCAGGCCGGCGACGTGTT